>CAYFOM010000004.1:0-137248 GCA_964344765.1 uncultured Planctomycetales bacterium
GACAGGGCGGTTGCAGGGACGAGGGAATTTACAGAAAGGATGTTACGCTAACAAAGAATGTTCTGGTCGAGCTTCGACACCCTAAAAGTGAGGAAATTACCGGCTTAATTGAGGACAGGGGACTGAACTCAATGGACTACACTAAATGGGGGCGGTATCGCTTCTATGTTGCCCCCAATGACCTAGAGCCAAGTGAGGATTTGTTGGAAAACCTATTCCGGAGAGCATTTGAATCCTCCTGATCTGTTTATCCCGCTGCTGGACCCGATCTCGGCTGCGCCAGTCCTGGTTAGCAGCCATCCCGTTACTTACCACTTGAAACTGAGGAATGATGAGCGAATTTAAATTCTTAGTAAAAGGGTCATCAGAAACCCGATATGAAGTCACCTTTGAAATGCACCTCGTAGCCGGGCCAGTTCGAGTAGCGTTGTCCTCTTGGTGCTTCCAGCCGCCTTTACGGCAATTATCTAAGTCTTTTGGGAGCTGGCAGCTTGTTCGGTGACCAACCTGCTTGTAATCCCAGGGCTTCAGAGGAAGGCCTAACCAACGAGATTTAAGGTGATATTCCGCCAAATTTTTCCTGGAATTTTGTCAATTAATTGCGGGCTCTATCTATGGGGGCCAATTTTTACTTTTACTCTTTCATTTATTCAGATCTAGGTAAATTCCCTCACTTCTAACCTCTACGACTGGTTATTTTGAAGTTTCCCCAGCTATCCCCCCTGCTGGACTATCATTCGGTTAGATCCGAAGTCTCTGCCAATGGGGTAAGCTCACACTTCCTAAGCGGCATTGAAACTTCAAGCTAAATCTTACGAGACGGTTGGCAAGACCCGCAGCGCTGACTCGTTAGTTGGGATGCCTAAGTTGCCGTGGACTGAAACAATTCCAGTTTGTGTTTCCGTGGGTACTGTGGACCAATTTTCGCAAAGGAGTAGCGAAATTCATATTGGATTAATGGAGCTCAAAAAGGCTCTTGCTCGTGTTGAGGAAGCGAAAACGAAGTTGCAAACTAAACTGTTCAAGAAGGCACTTGCTAGAGATGGATTAAGACTCTGGCTGATAGATCCTATTTTGAATCTGCCAAACCCGCCGAATCGTCGTGTTAAAGGTGAAAGACCAAATTTACGCTGAATTACAGGGAGCGTTGCGCGGTCTGAGTGAACCTGAGCTCCGCCGTAGGACTGAGTTTGAGGCCAGCGCAGTACGGCGGTGCCTTAATCAGCTTCAAGACGAGGGCATTGTCCGAAAACGGTCCGGGAAATGGACTCTTGTCGAGCGGCAGGTACAACAGTTTAAAGAGGCGTCAACTCCGGCTGCTGAAGCTCCGACCGGTGTGGAAATTCTGCGAAATTTGTGTCGGTTTCATGCTGATGTTGTGAAAGAGATAAACTCCAGCAAAGTCGAGTTTTGCGAAGATGATGCGGAGCTCAAGTCCCAAATTCGTGAGCCGGTGGATTGGAATCGGTTTGCGCATGGGGAGGTCGCGATCCCTCGGCAACGTCTACCGATGGCTTATTCAGCGAGCAGCAAGGAGAGAGTTGTCATATGCGGGCCCTTACACCATGTAGTCCGAAGAAAGCGGAATGGTTCGACTGAGCACATCTGGCTTCCGGTGTTCTTGGCTCATGCGAAGCCGATCCGCAGGCAGGACGAAGTGCTCTTTCTGAGGGACGGTGAGGTAGAGCTTAATCTTGCTTGGACGGAGGAAATGTATGGGAGAGGTGATGAAGACCTCCTTGAAGACCTACTAATTCGTTTAGGGATGCTTAGGGAGCGAGAGCAAGGGACACTTGACCACGTCTCAGCGCGCCACTTCGGCGAATGCTGGCGTGCGCTTGAGCGACAAGCCCACGAGCATCCATGGGTGAGGCAGAGGAATTTGCTTGCCCCTGCGGAAGAGTGGGATCTCCGCAAGGAGCGGCGTGAGGGCATCCATCCCGTAGTCCTCCTTTTTAGGGAGAAACAGTCAGTATTTACTAAGGGGCTCATAGAGGATCTTCGCGCCATTTCCGAGGTCAAAGAATCTGAGCTCTTATCAAGCGCTTTGGCATCGCTTGTGCCTGAATGCGCAAGAAATTCGGACAGTGGTACGAAATCGTCGGATTTAGTTTCAATAGTTGAGTTCTCTACGCTAAATCCCTTGCAAGCGGAAGCGGCAAAGGAAGCATTCCATGCTCCTCTAACGGTTGTTCAAGGCCCGCCAGGGACGGGAAAAAGCACGGTCGTGCGAAGTGCTCTTCTGACTCTTGGGGTTCATGGCAAGACTGCAATTTTCGGTAGTACCAATCACAAGGCAGTTGATGCAGTCGTGGAGACGATGAACCAGCGTATTGATACCGGGTCCCTCGTCGCCGACTTGAGGGAAAGCAATCGTTGGACGCAGCTCTTGTTGGCTAATCTTGACGACAGTCGGAGTGCTGAAGGCTTGGATCTGGAGCAGGTTCTGATTGACCTTGGATCCCTAGATCAATCGATAGAATCAAGTTTAGCTGGGGTGCGTGAAACTCTGGAAATTGGGGACCGAATGGTTGAGAAGCGTGAGCGTATTGCGCGCCTCGGTAACCAAGTTGGTCATTGGGCCGACCAGCTTTCATGTCTCACCCTTCCGGTCCAAGAGAAGGACTATGAGCTCCGACAGGGCAGGAGAAGTGATCTTTCCGTGATTCGCCAAATGCAATTTCATTGGCTCAGGTGGCGTAAGCTCTCACAGCTCCGCCGACTTTGGCCGACCAAGCCGCCGCCGTCGCGGAAGTTGGCGCGCGCCCTTCTCGATGGCAAGCTTGATATGCATGAGTTGGCCTCCTTGGAGCAGCTTGCTGGTGCGTCCATACCGCTAGAGGAGTGGGCCGTTCGAGTAGCTGAAAGTGTGGAACGCAAGGCTGGCAAGGTTGACCAGTTCATTGGGCGATTGCCGGCAGTATGGGCAAATGGTGTAAGAGAAAGGGGGCAGGCTATCGCGGAGATACGAAACAACGTCGGCTTCACTGGGGCGGCTGGCCAGAGACGAGAGGAAGTTGAGCTACGGCGGCTAAGCGAATTACTTCCTGGGCTGCCTTTGTGGACAGTGACAAACCTATCTGTACGAAGAGAAGTTCCCCGTCGAGCAGCAGCGTTTGACCTTGCGATTATTGACGAAGCTGGGCAGTGTAATCCTGCAGCAGTGCTTCCATTGCTATTCCGCTCAAAACGGGCCATGTTTGTCGGTGATCCTCAGCAGCTCCGGCCAATTGGATCACTTGCACGTAATAAAGAAGAGTTTCTACGAAGGAAATATGGCTTCTCTGGCACGGAGTTCAGCCGCTTTGCTTTCTCCGGTCGTTCAGCTTACGACCTTGCCAATGACGCCTTGGTTGAAAGTGATGGCCATGCCTTCCTTTTACGGGAACACTATCGTTGCCACCCAGCGATCGCGAGTTTCTTTAATAGTCAATTTTACGATGGTCAGCTAATTGTGCGCACCAGCGCTGGGCGTCAAAAAGGCTCGAGACAGGGAATTAGCTGGACCCATGTTCAGGGTGGCTCACAGGTTCACGGGTCCAGCCGGTGGCACCCTCCGCAAGTGGAATCGATCGTGGCTGAACTCGAGAGTCTAGATGAACGCGGCTTTGACGGAACAGTAGGGGTCGTCACCCCGTTTAGGGAGCACGCAAAGAGGATTCGAGATCGCGCCCACCAGGCCTTGGGCCCATCACGCCTTAAGCGGTGGGACTTTATTTGTGAAACGGCAGATAAGTTCCAAGGGGGCGAACGAGATCTAATTCTGTTTGGCTTGGTGGGGGGGGGCGAAGCCGCGACGGCTACCCCGAAGTTTTACTTGCGTGAGCGAAATCGATTTAACGTGGCTGTGAGCCGTGCGAAGGTTCACCTGCACGTGTTCGGTGATGAGAAATGGGCACAGAGCTGTGGCATTTCTGTCCTCTCGGATTTATTGGCCGCTGCCCGGGCTGCCGAATCCGGATTAGATACTGCGGTGAGGAATGACCTGGTTGGGCCAGTTTGGGAGCCTAGGCTTGCAGAAGAGCTTCAGGCTCATGGCATTGAATTCAGGCAGCAGTATCCATCGCAAGGCTTTTTCCTAGACTTTGCCCTATTTCCATCGGACGGAAGAAAAGTAAATGTCGAAGTGGATGGAGAATCCTACCATCGCGACCGCGATGGCAATCTCAGAGCAGAGGATGTCAGACGAGATCTAATTCTCAGGTCTGATGGCTGGACGGTTCAGCGTTTTTGGGTTTACGAGCTTCGTGAAAACATGGAGGCCTGCATTTCAAAGATCCAAAAACTTCTTTCCCCAACAAAACAACCGGATTGAGTGATATGGCTAAAAAGAGACTCGTTGAGACAGGCGCATCTCCCCGTTACCTAACTTTCATGATAGGTCTTGGCGCCGTTGCAGTTTTAGGGCAGGGCTTATCGATGCGGGCTCTGGCTGGCTTTCACGATGAGAAGGCAATTTGGGACGCACGTGAGGAAAAGCGTGACGAGCTGGTCGTCGAGTTAAATGAGCTTCAAGGTCAGGCAGTGAGAGCACGGGCCACCGAAGTGAATGCAGTTGCTGAGAAAGAGCAGGCGGAACGGGAATTTGCCGAAGTGCAGGCCAAGCTTGTTTCGGAGCGTACGCGGTTGCTTGAGGCCCGCGATACTTATTCGCGAACGGTAGATTCAACAGCCGAGCTTGCAGCAAATGCGGAGGGACTAGCAAAGCGCATTGAGGTCCTTAAGGAAGAGCAGAAGAGGATGATCCAGCAGAACGCCGCGTTGGAGATTGCGGGTCAAGAGTTAGGCGAGGTGAAGCAGGAGCTGAACAGTAAGCAAGCGCAGGTTGCCGAGTTAGAGGGGCGGCAGAGCCGGTTACTTTCCGAGCTCAACACGGCTCAGGTTGCCTTGCTTGATGAAAGGGGGGCTTTAGGGGAGGTCCAGCAGGAGCTAGCTGGAGCGCGAGCGGTAATTGCAGAAGGTCGCCAAGTTGAACTTGACCTGACCAACGCTAAAAATGAACTAAAAGATTTACAGGAGAAAATTGTGGTTGAGAAGGCCGCACAGGCTTTGGCGATTTCAGCTAAGGAAAATATTGCTAACGATATTAGTGAGCTTCAATCAGAACTTCAGGAGCTTCGTGATGATCGAAGGAAAGAGCAAGCCGAGTATGTAAAGCTTGCACGAGAGCATAGCTCAGTGTTGAGTGAACTTGATATCTTGCGTCCCCTGCGGTCAGAGCTAGTAGCGGAGGTGGAAGAGCTTGGTCAAGGTACAGCAAGGCTAAAGGAGCTTGCGCTGGATTTGGAGGGCAAGCTAGCATCTCGCCCAGGTGTTGAAGCCGAATTAGGCAAGATGAAATCCGAAAAACAGGATTTAATCGGGGAAATTGAAGGGCTTCGCAAGGAGCATCTCAGCCTAAGCGAATCCCTGGCTTCAATTAAGTCCGATGAGGCTGCAAGGGGGAATCGGCTATCCGACCTCCAATTACGATTGGGGGAATTAGAGGGCACCATTGCTCTCCGTGAAGCGGAGGTGGCAAGTTTGGAACCACTCCGGGAACAGGTACGCAGTTTGTTGGCCAGGAAGAGCTCCATTCAGGAGGATTTGGAAAATTTGAATGCGCAGAGGAAGGAGAGCGCTTCCGAGTTAGAGGCCGCTCGATCACAAATCCATGCATATGAGGAACAGGTATTTTGGCAGTTGAAGCAATTGGCAGAGGCGATCGGTACCGTTTTGGAGACACCGGCTAGCGAGAATAAAAGTGGCTCGATACCTAAAAACGATTCAGAGTCCGAGGAGGATCAGTAATGGACTGGGACACGATTCTTTATCTTTCAATTATTGGAACTGCCATCACTTTGGCGATTGTGACCCTTGTGACTGGCCTCGGCATACGGCACAAGCGAGAATTACCAAAACTCCCAATTAAGGAGAGCATTGCCGCCCTGAAGATGGAGCGTGAACGAGAAGAGGTCGAGCTCGGACAGATTGAGGATGAACTCGCGGAGGCACGTATGGATATACACGAGGGCACGCGGGTCCGTGAATACCTTGAAAATGCTCGGCCTGAAATGGAAAGGCTTCAGGCGGAAACTCGCGAGTATCAGGATTCAAAGGCCCAAGCAGAGCGTGAATTTGCGTCAGTTGTTGAGGAAAAGGATCGCCTTGCCCAGGAAGTGGATGATTCCGAAGAGGAGAGAAACCGGTTGTCTGAGGAAATTGCGCCACTTCGAGTCGACCTTGCCGAAACGAAAGCTCGACTTGAAAGAGCGAAAGAGGACTTAGAAGACTATGAAGAGAAGCGTGAGGAGCTCCATACTTTAGAGGCGAAGCTTCCTGGCCTTCGTGAGGAATACGACTCTTTGCAGAGTTCCGTTACAGTCGATAAGGAAGAGTCCGTACGACTACAGGATAATCTGCTAAAGCTAAAGGAGGAGCAGGCACGTGTGGTCGGCGAGGTTGAAGCCCGCACTATCGAGATTGAGAGGCTAGTAAAGGAAGAGGAACGTCGCATTCAGTCAATCGAGGAGCTGAAGCGCGTGCATGCGAGTGCCGGCGGAGTAGACGAATCCGTTGACTCGCGCCAGGACTTATGGATCCCATGTTTCCCTAAGCGGCGTGAGGCTGGCGGGGTTCAAGAGGAAACTCAACGACTTCAGGCGATGCGCGACCAGCTTCAGAAAGCCGGGGTTCGTTTCTCAGAGCGCACGGTATGGTCGTTCCATACTGCGCTCAAGGTTCAAGATATTAGCCCGTTAACAGTCCTCGCCGGGATTAGTGGTACAGGCAAGAGTTTGCTGCCCGCCCTGTATGCAAGGTGTATGGGCATTCATTTTTTGAACCTGCCTGTTCAACCCGGATGGAACTCTCCGCAAGATCTATTTGGTTTCTACAACTACATTGAGCACAAGTTCAAGGCAACGCCACTTGCGCGAGCGCTTGTGCAGTTTGACGGGCGGAATCGGCATAAATGGCCGTTACCGGAGGAAAACATTTGCCTCGATGACCAAGTTCTTCTTGTTCTGTTAGATGAGATGAATCTGGCGCGAGTTGAGTATTATTTTTCGGAGCTCCTCTCACGTTTAGAGGTGCGCAGGTCCATCAATGAACACGACGTTCGTGCTCGATCTTCGGTTGAAATCCCTCTCGAGATCGGACATGCGCTTCGACGCACCGAAAATGGTGTGGAAGACCTCTCAGTCTCCGTTTACCCAGGAGAGAACGTGCTATTCACTGGCACGATGAATGAAGACGAGTCGACGATGTCGCTTTCGGATAAAGTCCTAGACCGAGCAACGGTTTTGCGATTCGGGCGACCAAAGGAAACTGTTACATCTCAGCCGGACATCTCGAAAATTTCAGCATCTGCGCCGCTCGCCTTGGAGGTCTGGAAGGAATGGCTCAAGCCTCGCGCTCTTCATGGAGAGGTTAAACAAGCCGCCAAATTCTTAGAAGATGTGCTGGCAAGTGCCGGATCGCCGATTGGGCATCGCGTTCCGCAGGGGATTGAGCAGTACATTGCACTTTACCCGGGAACTGGGCGTGTTGCTCAGCAGCGAGCACTCTGTGACCAAATTGAGCAGAAGATCCTTCCAAAGTTGAGAGGGCGTGAGTTGAGTTCAATTGATAGAGCATTGGATGGCCTAATTTCCATTGCCCGTGAGCATGACGAGGAGCAATTGCTAGAGAATGCGATCCTTAAAGGGCGCGATAATGCTCTGGAAGGGACCTTTATTTGGCAAGGCTTAGACCGACCGGACCCTGAAGAATGATCCCGCAATTGATGGAAGCCACCTGGGCAGCCTTCGCAGGTCAGCCTGGTGTGAACCTGGAGGGTGACCATGTTGAGTTCTCTCCAGGCCCTGTGCTTCCTTGTGTGGTTGGAGTTCAAGGGCAGAAGTTGAGCTGGAATAGCATTCCGTCGCTACCGGCGTCGCCCTCCGCTGGTGAGGCATTGACACTCTTTGATATTCCCTGGCCTATTCACGGAGATCAATCGCGGCTGAAATTCGGAGCTTCAAATACACCGACTACTGTCAGGTTCCATGGATTACGACCGCGTGCAGGGGAGGTCGATCGTGATGCAGACGCGCGTGAACAGTGGCTCATTTGGCAGCTTCAACGCTATGCGGAGCTCGCAGAATGCGAGGTTGATAGCGGTGGCTTTGTCTCAGATCTTGATGCCAAGGTGCCGGGTGGGTCTCGTCGGGCTTGGCGAGCAGTTGAGCATTATTGGCAAATTGGTGGCGAGGAGGCTGCAGAGCTGGCTTTGATCGTAAGGGTGGCTCAAGACGATCGCTTTGTCTCGGCACTGCGATCGATAGAGAGAGGCCCAAGGCGCATGCTGCTCCGCCAACAAGAGATGGTCAAGATTTCGAGAATCCAAGAGATGGATGCGGCAACGTTGCGTGCGTATTCGCAAGCTCCAGGCAGTAATGCCGTTCAAAAAGCAGGCTCAAGGCAAGAGCTTTTGGCAGTGGTGCGGAGGGACACTGTCGACCTTGTCGAGAACAGAATCCTTCGCTGGGTTGCTACGCGTCTTCGGCGAATGGCGGAGGCATACTCCAAGCGGAACGCTAGGTTTAGCGGCAGTTATCGAGTAAAGCGAGTACGTCAACTCCGTCAGCTTTGTATTTCTATTCTAGAAAGCCCACGATTGACAGAGGTTATTGATCTTCCTCACCATATCGACTCTCCTACTTACTGCTTGCAGTTTGAGCATAGATACCGGCTTCTATGGTCGACGTACCGACTCTTGCGTCGGCAGGAGCGATTGGAGGACGATGCCTGGCAATGGCAAACAAGGCTTTGGGCGACTTCAGCACGTGTGATTTTCGGAGCCATGATCTCCGGTTTAGATGGTTGGCTTGAAAAGCCAGAATCGACAGTTTTCTTCCATAGGGAGGGCGTTGGAGGGTGTTGGGTCTATGGACCATCAACACCTGGTCCGTTCGAATCTCGATTTGGCCGTTGCCACGTTGTTGACCTACAGAATGTCTGTGAAGTTGAGGCTACGCGTGAGAAACTTCCGGGTGCGGCAGTAAGCTCCGGAGCAGATTGGCTTCTTGTTTGGCCGGAAAGTAAACGGATCATGCCCTTATGGACAGGCGTTGCCTCGGGCGCGGTTTCACTTAACAGTAATACGCTAAAGGCAAACGAACTCACAAACCGTTTTCATGAGCTAGACAAACGGACCGACTGGCGTTGGGGCGGAATACTTTTAATTGCGGAGCCAGATCAGTTAGCGCAGGATTGCGAGATCGTGCAGTCATTTGATGGCGTCGTCGCAGTTCAGGTGCCAATGGACCTTCACGCATGTTGGGAAGATGTCAAAGCGGGCTTCGAGCTCGCGTTGGAGGACCTGCACTATGACTGACCTTTTTTGTGTTGACCTTACCTCTCCACAGCCGGCCGCATACTGGTGCGAGGGAAAGGTGGAGCCTATATGGCCAGTATTCTGCCTTCCATGGGTCCAAGGTGAGCCGGTTCTGGTTCATGAAGAGGCGAAGAGGCATAGAAGGTCCAGCTTGTTGGACGCTTGGGAGCATGAAGCGCTGCTCTCGCCCAGTAGGCGGGGAAGGTTTCATTTGGGCGAGGGTTGGTCTTTGATCGGGAGGAAGCCAGACAGCACAAACCCCTCTAATGCGGTTTTTTCTTGGAAACCGGAAGGCCGGGAACGGGTTGAAGTGTCTTTTCCCGAGGTGATAAAAGCGGTTTTGGGCCGCTGGGCGTCAAGTGATCGCGCCTTGGCTCTCATCGTCCCGGATGGGCTTGGCCCTGGCCCTCGCCAGGAGATCCTGGACCAGATTAGTGCCGATTTCCAGCGAGTTGAACTTGTACCAAGGACAATTGCGGCAGCTGTGAACTGGTGTCAGTCTAAGGAGGCAAGGGTATACGCAGAGACCATTGATTGCGAAAAGGGCGAACACGTCGCCCACCTTGTTGTGTCCACAACTGCTATGGACTCTTGGGAGGTTGCAGTGGTTCCGATCAGAGTTGAGGGCAATGGAGCCGGGCAAGACCTGTGTCCCGTGCACGCGCGAGTGCATCACGGATCAGAAATTGGATTGATTGGACTGTGGCAATGGTCACCTGGCACTCTTCCTCACAGCTCTAATGGTCAAGCCGACAAGTGGGTTTCATGGCTACTTGGAAGCAATGAACCAGATCGGGCACCCGATGGCCCCGATGAAGTAATGGCCAACCAAAAAGCTTACAAAAGATGGGCATATCAAGGTGGGTCAGAGGCTAAGAGCTGTGTTAAGGAAATCGAGCGGACTCTCGTTAAACGGCTTCGGTCTTCTACTCCTACATGGTGGATCCATGTAAGCGGAGTAGACCCTCAAGGGGGGCCTGAGCATGGGTTCGAATTTCTGACCGAGCTCGGTCTTTCCTGCGATTTCTTATCTGACAATGCTGCTCTTCTTCGGGGTGGCTTCACAGTTCTAAGGGCAATTCTGTCTGGCCGGATTCCGTATTACGAGTCGCTTGCACGAGTCGATCTCTTTACCGAGAGTAAAAACGAGTTTTTGGATCCAACTGTGTTTTGGAGACCGCTGATTGAGGAAGGTGAAGTGCCGGCCGGAAAGGTTTATCGATCCCCTTTCCCAATTCGAGATATTGCCCTTAAAGCCGGCGATAAACAAGGGGTGAAACTCCTTATCAGAAGCAACCGTCGGGGAGGTTACTCCTTCGGCCAGAAGGAGGTGAGTGAAACAGTCTCAATTGAGACCGATGAGCCCCTTCGGATATCGGCGCAAATGCGGCCCGGACAAGGGTTGCTAAGGTTTGATATTGAATCCCAAACTCCAGGATTATTCTCGGCATCTGTTCGTGAGTCTGAAACTACTGATGCCAAGGAGCCCACAATTACTTACAGTTGGCCACCAGGATCAGCCTGGGTTCTTGCGCATCCTGATTTATCTCAGAGGGTGACGCGTGCAGTTGAAGACTTGATTGCAACTCCACCATCCGTCGCCACGTCGCGAGATTTGAAAATTGTGAGAGATCTTCACAATTCATGGAAGACTCGCCAATCAGCGGAGCAGGTTGTGGGCAGCATAGATCTACAAAGCTTTGACTACCCACGTGATTTGATTGCTGAGGAGTTCGTTTGGTTTGGTGCCTTTCCTAGTTCTGACCTCAGAGTTCCCGCAGAAATGGTGGAGCTTATCCGTCGTTACGGAGATTATCTCGTACGCGTTCACCGAGGGCCATTTGACCAGTGGGCATTGAAGGGTGCCGCGTACTCTGCGAGTTGGCTCCAAATCGCATGTCCAGAGTACTTCTTGAACGATGCTAGGAATAGTCTTTGCGAGGGCGCCGTAAACGATAGTCAGCTGGCAGTGGTGGGTCAGTGTTTCCATCAAAGGAGGGATTACAAATTATTTTTTGACAGCTTATTGGATGCTATAAAAGACAACTATGGGCCTGAGGACAAGTATTGGCTCCGGGCGTACCGAAACTTAATTCGATTCAGGGAGGACGCGCTACACTCCAACGCCTTGCAAAGGAAAGGGCAGAACCGGATCATGCTGTGGTATATCGAATGCTTCCGTGACGCGATAAACCGACAAAGACGGGAATATCTCATGCAATGCAGCTATCTTGCACCACATATTTTGAAGAGGCGTCGATTCGATCGGGAATTTCTTTCGGAAGAAAACGCAGGGTATGCACTTTTTAAGAAAGTCCTTCAAGATGCAAGGCCTGTTCTCCGGAATGCCGCACACAAGCAGCACGTTGACGTGGCTTTAGACATGCTTGATCACAAGGGGACAGATGTTGGAATTAAGTCCCTTGCAAGGACAACTAGTTAGGGCTCGTTCCGTCCACTGCAAGCTACCGGATTTACTTGGAGAAACCACGTTTGTTGCTTGGTGGTCGTGCCAAAGCCGCATTGGTCATGGCGCGGCACTGGGCGACATGTCCATGGGTGGGCTTCCTTGGAGGCCATCAACCGATTCCTTGGAATCGAAGAGGTGCCTCTGAGTCTCTAAGATATCTGGCACTAATTTTCTTGCTGGCTTGTCAAGCAAGCTCTGAGTGCGGGAGGCTGTTTTGCGCTTCTTTCGCCGCTAAATTTTACGAGCAAAAATTAATGGGCAAATCGCCGTTCCAGGCATCCAATATTCCGACTTAAAGAGCCTTGGCTTAAGGATGAATGTTGCTAGTTTTGGCAACTAATGCCCCGGCATATTCACAGAAAACAACGATGAGCACTCTCCAATTGTGCAAAATTGATACCGTTACCGCTTAGAGATAGTTCTCAGCCAAATTGAAAAATGATTCGAGTTCTTGCCTTGATTCTTTGCACCTTTGCTGCCTCATGCTCCACAACTTCTGGAACCCTGATTTTTATCGCCGAAGGAAACCCGGACCTCACACCAACCGAAGCACAGGCGGTTTGCTCCAAGTTTGAGGCGATCGCAACTCTGTCGAGCCAATCTGGTCATAAATTGGAGTTGGCTAGGCTGCCGGAGGATAGCGGGATCATTCGTGAATACGTAGGGTTGTCCTACGAGGACGAAGACGGTTTCTTTGTTATGGTTCAGCTTCGAGTAGATGGGAACCTGGAAATCCCGGAGGATTACATGGATCAGTTTGCCTCGGATGCTGGCGCAGCGCTTTCGGTATTGGCCGGAAGAGAAGTGAAAGTAAGAGAGATTTCCTTTGATGAATTTCTTCGTAGGACTCGGGAGGACTACCCGCCAGCTGAGTCGTTAGCACGGAGGTAGGTTCGTCTTTGCTCGCCTACTCCCTTGAATCGGGAGTCACGAATTCTGCCCAAACTTGGAACATCTGTCCGCAACCTGGCTTAATCAGAACTTGTCGCCGATTGACTCGGCATTGAACTTTTGTTGGGATAAATCAACTATGCGCAGCCCCAAATACACAGCTTGGAAGAAAAACCGCAGGTTTGGAGACATTCACGGCGGGCGGATGCGGTTGAAGTGCACGGATAATATTTTTAATCGGCTGCATAACTTCGCGCGGCCTGGGCCGCAGGATGCCACGCCGATTTTGATCGAAGATAATCCGTCCAGCGATTACTTCTTCCCGCTTGATGGTGCGGAATGTTTGGAGGTAATTCGGGCATTACCGAAGCGCGATTGGGAGGGGATCACCCATCTTTGGCTGCGGCGACCGACGTCGAGGGATCGCAAAACCGGCTTTCCATTTGCCGAATTTATCTGCGGCAGCGGTGTGCGGTTGATCGTGATTTACCCATGGCCGAAGAACTTGCGCTGGGACTGGGGGCGGAGGCGGCCGAAGGGGAAGATCATCAATGAATTGAAGAAGTTTGGAGCCGAAGTGTTTGCTGAGAAGGGGCTGTGGTACACCAAAATCTCGCGCGACGGTGCGCGTCAATTTTTGGTGCAGTCCATCTTCCATCAGGTCGGCTATCACGTGGATTGGTACTACCGCAAATGGACCGAAGCCAACCGACAAGCCGCCCACAATTGGGCGGATCAATACGCCATGTGCTTCACCCGCGAAGGCGAGGATGTCCTGGACCGCTTAGATCAAGGTTAAATCCAACCTGCCCAATAATTGACAGCACCTTCGGCCCAACGTAGGGTGAGAGTTCATTAAACATGAAATCATTCGCTGTTCTCCTCACCCTCACCCTGCCCGTTTCCATTACCCAAGCGTCCACCGCTCAAACCATTGGCGGCGGCTCGGACGTCATCCTTCGCTGGGATGGGTGGGTTGCCGGCCTTGAATTTGGTTATGCGATCGCCGCTGCCGGAGACCTCAACTCCGATGGCTACCCCGATGTCATCTGCAGCTCGATCGAAGCCAATCGAAACGGATTCAATTCGGGTGGGGCGGTCGTAATTTCCCCCTATACCGGAACCCTATTGTTTGAATGGTTCGGTGCTGCTTATCGCGATGGTTTTGGAAGCAGTGTCGCGGGTCTCGGCGACATCAACGGTGATGGGGTGGATGATGTCATCATCGGGGCAAGCGAGACCGATATCGGAGGCATGTAAAATGTCGGAACGGCATATATCTATTCCGGTGTGGATGGAAGCTTGCTGTTTACGCAGCAAGGAGAGACTGAAAATGAATACTTCGGGAATTCCGTCGCAGGATGCCAGGACATGGATGGCGACGGAATCAACGACTATCTAGTCGGCGGGTTTAACGGGAACAGTGGTGGAAGCTATAAGGGGCGGGCTTATTTGTACTCAGGGAGCACCGGCGCGGAAATCTTTCAGTGGGAGGGCGCTAAAGGTGGAGATGCATTTGGCGTTCAAGTCGCCGGAATTGATGATTTAAATTCGGATGGAGTTCCGGACATCATTATCGGCGCCCGCGGTGCCGACTCAAATTCCATGCAGCAAAACGGTGCGGTTTACGCGTACTCAGGCGCCGACGGCACTCTGATCTATCGAGTCGATGGAGATGTAAACCAATCCGACTTCGGCTCTAGCTTGAATCCCCTAGGTGACGTAAACGGCGACTCCATCGCCGACATTATTGTCGGAGCTCCGCGTTCCAACAACTCTAAGGGAATCGCATACGTGATCTCCGGGGTCGATGGATCCATCGTTCATCGACTGTACTCAACCATTAATCATGGATCCATGGGTTCAGCCGTTGACGGCGCCGGTGACCTGGATTCGGATGGCTTCGAAGATGTCCTCGTTGGCGCCCACGGAGTTGATTCTGGGCGGGTTTACATCTTTTCCGGTGCAAGCGGCGAGTTGATGGATTTGAAATACCAATCGGAAAGTGACAACCACTTTGGCTGGAGTGTGGCTGGCCTGGGTGATGTAACTGGCGATGGCTTGCCCAATTTTGCTGTAGGCGCGCCGAACACCGACCGTCGGGGATTAAGGGATTCAGGAAGCGTAGACCTTTTCGGGGTACGTCCGTTTATGGAATTAAGCACGGATCAGATTTCAGCGGCAAATGGCGGGTGGATTGATTTCAAACTCGACTTCCCGGAAACGTCCAAAGGCCTTCAGTACAAAATTCTTATTTCGGCAAGTGGCACTGGACCTACCACCTATGGGATCCAGATTCCGCTCACTCTGGATGCGTTGGTTCAAGATACTTTCAATGGCGCTTATCCGGTACCCAGCCACGGTCGGATGCACGGCAATTTGAATTCCGACGGTGATCGGAGGGCGTGGATGGATATTCCATCAGGCTTGCCGCCGTCGTTAATCGGATCGACCCATTACTTTTGTGCAATTGCTCACTCAGTTGGAGCGCTTCCGAGCGTTTGCTCGGTCGCTCAAGGCGTAATCATTCTTTAATTCGCACCATTTCGGTCGCCAACTTTCCCGGGGCAAAATTTCTTGTCCCGGGAGGCATGAATTTCCGTTTGGGATCCAATGGCCTGGAAATCCTAGGCAAACATTGTTTCAAACTCATGCCCAATCTCATCCACCAAACAGCCCGCACTTGGACCCAGTCCGATCCGGCGATCCCCAGCCCGGTGGCCAAGCAGTTGGCCGCTTTCCCGATTTTCCAAGACCTCACCGACGCCGACCGCAGCTTTCTGGCCGCCGTTGGAACGGTTCGTGCCCTGGACAAGGGAGCGGTCATTCCGCTTTCTCTAGGCGAAGACGCGGCGATGATGGTCGTGCTGGCCGGCGCGATGCGCATCGGCTCCAAGCGGCCGCAAGATGACGACCGCATTCTTGATGCCGGCGAAGTCGGTGGGTTGTCGGCATTGGTCGGATCCAACGGGCGCTGGCGGTCGCAATGCCTGCAACCGGCGCTCACCACAGCTCGTGACAACAGCGAAGTCCTGCTTATACCGCTCCGAGCACTTCGCGCTCGCTGCGCATCGGCGCCGGCGTTGGCCGCGCGGATTTACCGCATGTGCGCTCGAGCCTTGGCCGATCGGTCGGAGGTGGCGCGCAAAATGCCGTCGGACTTGGGCGCGATGTGGGCGGCCATTCATGATTTTCAAATGGCTTTGCACAACGCCGAGCGCGGTGCGCTGGAGAACTCAGGCGAGGTGCCGGAGGAGTTGTCGATTACCGTGCGCAAGGGTTTCCGGCGCGTGGTGATGCATTTGCACGCATCCTTGGGTCCAAAAAGCGGCCGCAGCAGCGCCGAGCGCGACAGTTTGGGTCATGAAGTGCAGCGAGCCGTCTTGCCGTACCTATTGCTGACCGATACGTCGGAGCGTTTGTATTCCAAACCCCGCGGATACGCCGGCGACGCGGTTTCCATTGACGGCATTTACGCCAACCAACCATCCGGAGTGGGGCGCTTAGGGCCGCTTTTGGATTGTTGTTTTCTCGACGAACCAGCCGCCCAAGCGGTGCGCAATCGACGCGGATTGCTGCGCGAGGAAATCGAAGCCGTTTTACGTCGCCACCCTGACCGACAGGTGCAAATCACGACGATGGCATGCGGTCCGGCGCGTGAAGTCTTCGATGTCTTCGACAATTTAGACGACATCCATCGCTTGCAAGTTCATCTCATCGACCTCGATCAAAAAGCGTTGGATCAGGTGCAGGCGGAAGCCGTCGAACTGGGAATTCACTCGCAGCTGCATTTCCACCACGCCGATTTGATCAAACTGTCCTTGGGCCGCCAGCGGCTGGACATCCCGCCGCAAGACTTGGTCTACAGCATCGGATTGATCGATTACTTCATCGACAAACTTGTGATCAAATTAATGAACTACGGCCATCACCTGCTGCGCCCCAACGGCGAAATGATCCTCGGCAACTTCCACCCCGGCAACCCAAACAAAGAATTGATGGATCACGTGCTGGATTGGCGCTTACACCATCGCAGCGAAGATCACATGGACCGGCTTTACCGCGAATCCCACTTCGCACGAAGCTGCACCCGATTCCGCTTTGAAGAAACCGGCGTGAATTTGTTTGCGACCTGTAGACGCGAGCAGGACTAGGAACCGCTACTCCTTGACGCCGGAAACCGCCCAAACCCGGTGCGGAATCTGCAGCACATCCCCTGGAAATTCCTGCTCCAAGACTTCGGCCAGTCGCCGGTCGAAGTCTTGAACCTCCTCCGCATCCAGACATGCTTTGATTGCGGCACTTGCCCGGATCCGTCCGCGCCAAGCTTCAGGGCTGTAGGGTTGGTTCAAGTCGAAGGAAAACGATTCGATGGAATGGAACGAAGCCTTCGCCAAATCTTCAAACCATTGCGGATAAATGCCGCTGCCGCCGCCCATCGTCCATTCGGAGTTCACGCTCAGAATTAATTCCTCGGTCCGCTGAACCACATTCCCGGGCAGTGGGATCCAATCGAAATGAGCGATGATCATGCGCCCGTCGCGCTTGAGTACCCGGTGGGCTTCTTTGGCAGCCAAACTGCGGTCAAACCAATGCCAGCATTGCCCGGCACAGACGACATCCATCGATTCAGCGGAAACACCGGTGGCCTCGGCTTGAGCTTCTCGATAATCCACCGAAACTCCAGCTCGCAAATCCAGCATCCGCGCCTGTTCCATCATTTCGGCGGCGGGGTCTATGGCAATGACGTCCATGCCTAGCTCGGCTAAACCACGGGCAATGGTGCCGGTTCCAGTCCCCAAGTCCAATGCGCGTTGTCCGGAGGATACCCATCCATCGGCAACCAGTCGCTTGAAGAAACCAATCGGGAATCCTGCACGGAAGCGTCGGTAATCGCCGGCAGTTTTTCCAAAATCGACTCGCTCCCCGAATTCAGCCGTGCCCTCAATGTCTTGGTTTCGCATTGCGGATTTGATTTTACTCCTCACCACGGACCAAAATCGACGCTGGCCCACTGCTACTGATAGGATTGATCGGCAACAGTCGTGCCTGGCTGCGTCAACGCTCTTCCATTTCCCATACCCATGAACATTTCCTCTCAACTCAAGCGTGCAAAACAAAACGATTCTCTCATCCGAATCGAGCGCGATATTGTGGATGAAGGAGTGAAAACAACGGGTTACGTAGTCGCAACCGCCGAGGAATTTTTCCTTCTTGAAGTCCTCGACGACAGAATCTACCCCGACGGCTTTCAATGCTTGCGATACGAAGATGTCACCCTGGTAGAGAACCCATGCCCAACCGCCGAGTTCATTGAGAAAGCATTGCAGTTGTGTGGACTCAATCGTCCACCCGTGCCGAATATCGACCTGAGTTCAATGGCTTCCATTCTGAAAACGATGGGGGCGTGCTCATCGTTAATTTCGATTCACCCCGAGGTAAGCGATCCCGGAGTGTGTTTTATCGGCAAGTTCCTCGAAATCGAAGATGGTGTGCTCAAGCTTCAGGCCATCACCACGCATGGAACGTGGGAGGACGAAATCGACGAGCACGACGTCGCGGATCTCACACGCGTAGATATTGGTGGTCGATACGAGGACGCCTTGCTGCTAGTTGCCAATTCAAGATGAACTTGATCTGCGAATCGGAAAGCGAGACAGCTGTGCCTGCTATTAAAGGATTAACCGCAACAATTTTTTTCGGCCATGAAACACCGCACACCTTGGGACTGGCTGATTTGCTCCCGGCTTGGAATTCCTATTCTGTTGCTGCAATCGGTTAGGAGTTATTCGCAACAATCTAGTGCGGCCCCAGCCTGAATCCTTCCATGACGCTATTTTCCAAATCCCCCGAAAGCAGCCCCAAGATAGGGCGCGCTTGGATATTCGTGGTCCCACTACTGCTCGCTTGCCTAAGCTGCCAAGATTCCAACGCCGACGTCATCCGCACCGGCGAAATTGCTGATTTGCTACAAGCGAATGCCGAAGTTCCTAACGGCTTTCAATATGAACTGACCAGCCATCGGCCGCCCGAAGAGAAGCAATTGACTTGGAAGGGGGACTTTCTGCAGCAAAGTGCGTGGGTTTCTTGTCAACGGGAACAATACCGGTCGAACGCTCTCGACTCTGATTGGACTTTTGGATGGGATTGGTTTCATAAGCGAGTGAATGGCTTGGATCACCGAATTGAGGAGGGGGCCGAAGAGGAATACTGGGAGTGGCATTGCGGGTCTATTGGTTTCGAATCACTTCCTTTATACGGGCTTGGCGTTTACCCCAGCGGCGGTTGGAGTCTCTGCGGTCAAGCTGCATCTTTGATTCGCGACTTCCCGCCCAGCCGTGGAGAAGCAAGCGGTGCCATCGTGCAACTCACTTGGAACACCATTCCTGAGGCGTTGAATCAAGACCTCAGTCGTCAGGCTTGGCATCAATTTTGGGAGGTCTACCCTCGAGCAACCGCGATGCGTCTGTCCATTGACATCGACCAAGGAGTTCCCACCGCGCTAGAGGTCGATTTTGAGGGAGAGCGGAATATCATCATCCACTACAGAAATTTCAAGCTGCTCGGTGACGGATACACCGACGCCCTCCGCGATTTGAGATCTCAAATCGACATCCCACCCTGGTTCACCTGCTGGTGCGACGGCAAAATTTACGAGGTCTATCTTCCCAATCGCGGTGCTGAAGGATCAGATTCTAATCCGGAATCAAGATGAGTGAATCCAATTCTCCAACTGCTTCGAAATGGCTGGGCGCGGCAATCGCGGCTGTGGTCACCGGCTTCGTCGTGGTTGCCGCAACTTTGGTGCACCACGCCTCGACCCTGTTCGACTACAACGGAAAGCCGACGCCGGGGCAAGTGCAAGAACTCTCGGGTGAGGAAGCGCTACTGGTTATCCAAATCCTGATTTGGGCTGCTGTAGTCGGCGTCTTCCTGCGCAGAGCGTGGCGTGACGGTCGCAGCCAAATCTTTAAGAGTTGGAGGCTACCTCTGACCCTGCTTGCGTTGGCGCCGATAGGGTTGGCGATTCTCGCCACGGTTTTTGCACTTCATGAAATCATCTTTTGATTCCGCAGATTGACTCGCAGGACTTCAATAGGTAGTTTCAACCATTGATATGCGCCTAGGGCACCGACGACAGTTGCTGGCCGAACGAGAAAAAGGAACCGCTTTGGGGCTAATTCATGTCAGGAATAATCCTGACCCCCGGAGCGGTGGCGTCTTACGCGACCTCTTGTTTTTCTTGTTGTCGCTTCCGCTGATTTTCTTGGTCTACTTCAGTTTCACCTACCAGCCGTATCAGCCAGAATTTATTCGTCAAGAAGGCGATGCGCTGATGCACGCGATTTTTCAATGTTGGGTAGACAATGGCACGGTTCCCACCCGGGAGGAAAACTGCGGAATTGACAAGAGCAGTCGAAGGTACTCCAACTGGAGCTATTTCCTGAGTGATGGCACCCATGCAAAAATCACCGTTCGCTCCGGTTATTACGAAGCATGGAGCGCGACCCGCGAGTGGAATATCTATCAGAATTTGCAGTGGCAAGTGACGGATGAGGAGCGCGATCTTTCCCGTCAAGTCCTGCGCTTGGCGATCGCGTATTTTTTGAAGCACAATGAATTCCCCAGGTCCGAGACCGAGCTATTTGCCGATGGTTGGGATCAGGCTTTTGCGGGCTGGACCATCAGTCCGGACACGACTGGCGCGGATGGAATCTCCATTTCCAATACCGAACGCCATAGCGAACCCTTGCTTCGGTTTGTGCTCGAAGATTGGGTCTATCAAGAGTATTGATTATTCGCTGTCAGTCCGAAATCCCGCCGCACTCATATTCCGGCGGCATGCTCTACAATCGCAGCATGCTCGTCGCGACCTTGTTGAGCCTTAGCGCATTCACAGCTGATCTTGCCGCAGCGCAGGAGCCCCAGGAAAAACCGCAGCTGCGAATTGGCCACGCCCAGTCCCAAGAGCAAGCTGCCGCCGAATTGCAGCAAATGGCCGGTGAGCTGAAAACGCTGGACGACTGGCTTTTACGTCGAGAGCGCATTCGTCGCGGCATTCTGGCGGGGGCCGGGCTCACCGTATTGCCGGAACGCACGCCGCTGGATCCGGTTTATTCCAATCCGCGCAGTTACGACGGCTACCAAGTCGTCAACGTTGCGATTCAAAGCAGCCCGGGCTTTTACGTCACGGGCACGCTGTATCAACCGACCGACCACGAGGGAACTCTTGCAGGAATCTTGTCGCCGCACGGGCATGACGGTCGCTTTAAGGCCGAACGCCAAGCCCGTTGCGCAACGCTGGCACGCATGGGCGCGGTGGTTTTTCATTACGACATGGTCGGCTATGGCGATTGGAAAGAAGCCGGATGGAATCACGGCAAAACGCCGGAGGTTTTGCGCCTGCAAACTTGGAATAGCATGCGCGCACTCGACTTTCTGCTCGGTTTGGACAACGTCGACGCCGACCGCATCGGCATGACTGGTTGCTCCGGCGGCGGCACGCAGACGTTTTTGCTGACCGCATTGGATGACCGAATCAAAGTGTCGGTGCCAGTTTGCCAGATTTCGGCGCATTTTTTTGGTGGATGCGTTTGCGAGAGCTCAATGCCGATTCATTGGAGTGAGAATCACAAAACGAACAACGTCGAAATTGCCGCACTCGCCGCGCCGCGACCGATGTTGATGGTGTCGAATGGTGGCGATTGGACTTTGAATACGCCGAAGGTGGAGTTTCCATTCGTGCAGCAAATTTACGATTTGTACGGCCAAATGGAGTTGGTTGAAAACGCGCACTTCCCGAAGGAAGGACATGATTACGGGCGGTCTAAACGCCAAGCGGTTTATCCCTTCCTCGCCAAACACTTGAAACTCAACATCCAACCGCTGCTCATGCAGGACGGCTCGGTCGGTGAATCGTTCCTCGTGGAAGAAAGCTACGAAGACATGCTGGTTTTTGGCACCAATCTCGACCGTCCCAAAGATGCATTCGCTGTCAACACACCATTGCCACCGGTGTCATGGAAGCTTGCTTATTGGCAGGAATTTCAATCCGCGCAAAACCTCGACGACTTCGAGTTCTCCGATGGCAAGGTCTGGTCATGGACTGAAGCGGATGGCGGCGCGCTGGAATTCGTCAAAGGATCGACGTACAAGCCGCCGCACCGATCACCCCTGAACTTCGCGCTGGTAAACGGCGTAGAAGCCAAAGAATTCATCCTCGAAGCCGAAGTGCTACAAACCGGACGTGAATACGGCCACCGAGATCTGTGCTTCTTTTTTGCCTTCGAGTCGCCATCTAAATTCGGCTACGTGCACCTCGCCAGCAAACCCGACGCACATGCCCACAACATCTTTCTGGTCAACGAAGCGCCGCGTAAAGCCCAGGCCCCAATCGGCAAAAAAGGAATTAGCTGGGACGGCGGTTACAAAACCATCCGCCTGCAACGATTAACCGCTGACGGAGAGATCGACGTCTTTTTCGACGGAAAAAAAGTCATGAGCGCCGACGCCGCCCCTTACGGCAAAGGCCGCTTAGGATTTGGCTCCTTCGACGACTCCGGTCGAATGCGCTCTATTCGGATTTGGGTGAAGTAAATCCAAGCAGTAGCTTCTCCACTTCCTCATCGGTGGGGTAGCGCGCAAAGACCAAAACGCGGTAACGCAGGCGCAAACTTTCACCCGCCGCCAACACCACCTCTCCGGCGCCTTTACCGGCTTTGGTGAAGTCGTGCACGCCGAATGGATTGGCTGCCAGCAAGCCATACTTGCGCGCATGCCAGTAAGTGGGGTGGCGCAAATTCTGACGATGCCCGGCAATCACCACCGCCGCATCTTTGCCGCCAATCTTGCCGCGCGCCTGAATCCAGCGCGCTTTTTTGCCCCAAACCTTGCCGCCGCTCATGCCGCGATCATTGAGCAATTCGGCGCCGTTGTCGTGCACCAAATCGGCCGCCATTCGAAGCGCAAACGTGCCTTCTTTAGTGTCGCCAAAGCGCAGTTCATCCTCGCCGCCAGTGAGGGTGATATCGAAATCCAAGCCGCGCACATCGCCGTTGACAAATGCATCCACGCGGCGATGGTCGGTGGCAACCAACATCTTGTCGCCGTAGCGCCATTCATTGCGGCTCTCCACCCAACCACTGCCGTTGCCGGATTGACGCTGCAAAGCCTGCTGCACCACCGACGCCTTGCGGTCGTGCCAAAAATCGATGCCGTTCATCTTGCCGTGCGCGAACCACAGGCTTTGATGGTGGGGGTGATCGTGCTTTTCGCCCACCGGACCTGTGGCGACCGGGTTACCGCTTGCATCCACCGAAGTCGCAGCCGACGGCGAAAGTTTGCGCGGCCAAGTGCGCGTCACCTCTTTGCCGGCGGCGTTGAACACCGGCCATAGATCGGGCACGCGCCGATCATTTCGCAACGTGGTGAACGGTTTGCCGCCAATGAACACCTGCGTGTCGGCCCCATCGGCGCGCATCTCGACGTAATTCACCCCTTTATGGCACGGCAACGCGTCGGCATCGTTGAGTTTTAGCTGGGCATTAATCCGGCGGATCTCTTCATCCACCGGAATCTCCGCGCCAGGTACAAATCCGGGAATGGTGATGACTTGAACAACCGCTCCGCCCAATCCGCGATGGACGACACCGCGCGGCAAGTAAATCAAATCATCGGTTTGCAGCGGAATCTCGCGCAGCAGTTGTTTGGCGTCGGCGCGCTTGAGTTCGCCGGGTTCCAACATTCGATGCAGATGCTCGCCGACCAACAACTTTGCACCCGGCGGTGCTTCTTGCACCAAGTAGAACTCATCGAAGCCGCCGACCAACGGGTGGTAGTGGGTGAACGAATCGTGAATGCGCACGCGGTGCGCGTTGATTTGTTGCGATAGGTACGGACCGTTTTTGCCCAGCCAAGTCAGCAAGATGCGCCGATAGGCATCGCCCTCGGTCGCGCAGCCGCCTGGCGTATCGGTGATGCGGTCATCCCAATCCGGCCGAATCAATTGCGGAAGATCCGCGGCGATGGGCTGCGGCAATTCAAACACCAGTAGGTCGGCCGGCGGATCAAACACGCAATGTTGACCGACCGGCAAGCACAGCACATCGCCGATGGAATAGGCACTAGTGTTTCCACCGGAGGTATCGGAACCATCCGATCCGCCTTCCGATGCAATCGAAGTCGGCGGCAACAGCACCTGCGCACCGCTACTTTGCAAAAACGCGACCGACGGCACCTTGACCTGAAAGCGCGACGTCGCCGGCAGCCAGCGCATGCGATGGCCCGGATTGCGGCTTTCAAACAACTGCTTCACCGCAGCAAATCCGGCTTCGTCGCCGCGCAACTCGGCTTCGATCGCCTTAACTTCGGGCTCAGCCAATCCCTGCCCCAGCGCGAGCAGGCTCAAGCAACATGCATGGGACAGTGCCATGGCTCTAGGATACCGCCATGTCCCAGCCCACCCCTCCGTGGCGTTCGCCGGCCCCGCAGGTTTCGACCGAACGTGCCGCTCAAATTGCCGCCGACGTCTTCGGTATCCATGCCGACGTCGCGCCACTGGACAGTTACATCGACAGCAATTTCCTGCTCACGCAAGCCGACGGCACCCGCTTGGTGCTGAAAGTGGCCAACGACGCCGAGTCGCGCGCCGAGCTGGATTTGCAGCAAGAAATGATGGCGCAGTTGCAGCAGCGCATGCCGGGATTTACTCCGCAGCAAGTTGGCGAGTTGGTGCAAGTTGAGGGTGAAGATGGCCGCAAACATTGGGCGCGGGTGGCGTCTTATTTGGCGGGGGATTTGTTGGCCGATCACCACCACGCGGCGACGGCGGAAACCTGGCGTCAGCTGGGGGAGAAGTTGGCGCAGATGGACTTGGCGTTGGCCGACTGCAGCCACGCGGCGCAACATCGCGAGCTGCGCTGGAATTTGACCTCGTCGTTGCCTTTGGTGTTGCGCGGATCCGAATTGTGGACGGCCGATCAGCGCGCGATGACTCAAGCCGCCGCCGCCGCATTTACGGCTCATGTGTTGCGCGTTGTGGACGAGCTGCCCAAACAGCTGATTCATAACGATGCCAACGAGCTCAACGTGCTGGTGACTCCTGGCGAGCCACCGCAGGTCAGTGGTGTTTTTGACTTTGGCGACGTGGTTTATGCGCCGCGCGTTTTTGAGCTGGCGGTGGCGGCGGCATACGTCGCCATTGGGGCGCCCGGGAGCATGTTGCAGCGCGTTGCTCATTTAGCCGCCGGATTCGATCAAGTCAGTCCGTTGAGTGATGCAGAATGGCAAGCGCTGTTCCCATCGATGCTGATGCGATTGGCGTTGAGGGTGACCATCTCGTCGCGCGATGCCGAGTTTGAAGGCGGCAATGAATACATCACCGTGAATCAGGCGCCGGCGTGGAATGGATTGCGGCAAATGTTGCAGGTACCGCCGGCAACGGCATTGAAGATTCTACAGTCCGCGCCGACCAGCCACGAAGGCGAGCTTAGCCAACAACAAATCCTCGACAAGCGCCGCCGCCACATTGGCAAGTCTCTTTCCATTTCATACACCGAACCGCTGACCATCGTCAAAGGTCGCGGTGCGTGGTTGTTTGATGAAAGCGGACGCGGCTATTTGGACGGCGTCAATAACGTCTGCCATGTCGGCCATTGCCATCCCAAAGTGGTCGACGCAGCACAGCAGCAAATTGCCGCGCTGAACACCAATTCGCGGTATTTGCACCCGCACCTCGCGCGCTATGCCGAGCGATTGACCGATCTATTCCCGGATCCGCTCAACGTCTGCTTTTTCGTCAACTCGGGCAGTGAAGCAAATGAACTCGCGCTGCGGCTAGCGCGCACGTTCACCGGTCGCCGAAACATCATCGCGATGGATGGCGGCTATCACGGCAACACCGGCAATTTGATCGACATTAGTCATTACAAGCACGACGGTCCCGGTGGAGCTGGCGCTCCGGATTGGGTGCGCACCGTTCCTTGTCCCGACCCATTCCGCGGACGGTATCGCGATGGGGGTAAAGCGGCAGAGCTATACCCCCAGCATGTCGCCGAAGCCGCCACAGGCTTTGATCCAGCGGCGTTCTTGTTCGAACCGTTGATCGGCTGCGGCGGTCAAATCATTCCACCCGCTGGATATTGGACCGCGGCCTGCCAACACGCACGCGATGCCGGCGCAGTGGTCATCGCCGACGAAGTGCAGGTCGGATTCGGCCGCGTCGGCAGTCATTGGTGGGCGCATCAACTCGATGATGAGTTTGGTGGTGCACGTCCCGACATCGTCACCCTCGGCAAACCCATCGGCAACGGCCATCCCATGGCAGCGGTCATCACCACCACCGAAATCGCCGACGCCTTCGCCAACGGCATGGAGTACTTCAATACCTTCGGCGGCAATCCGGTTTCCTGTGCGATCGGCATGGCAGTGCTCGACGTCATCGAAGACGAACAGTTAATGAGCAACGCCGCCGCCATCGGCAAGCAACTGCAAACCGGTATTCGCGACCTAGCACAGCAGTTCCCAGTCATCGGCGACGTCCGCGGTGCCGGCCTATACCTAGGCGCCGAATTCATCGAACCCAACGCATCCGATCTGCAACCCAACGCCGCGCGTTTGACCGCTGTGCTCGATTACTGCAAAGATGCTGGCGTGCTGTTCAGTTCCGACGGACCTGACCACAACGTTTTAAAAATCAAACCCCCGATCATTTGGAGCCGGGCCGAAGCCGACCTTGCACTTGCTGTTTTGAAACAAGCGCTTATCAACACCGAAACCTAATCGTTCATGAATAAACTGCTTCTTATTTTGATTGGTGTCGCGCTCCTCTGCGCGGTGATTTATTTGGGCTATCCTGCTGAAGCTGGAGAACAGCCGGTAATGGAACTACCGCCGACGGAAGTGATCCAACCTGATCAGGGCGAGGTGGCAGAGGCTCAGATCAACGATTCGCCAAAGGAATTAAATCAAGATTCGCAGCTGCGAAATGAAATCGTTCCCGCGCCCGCGACCCAATCCAAATTCGAGCCGATCCCCGGCAAAGTGGTGATACGGGTCAAGGACAAGGACGGGAATCCCGTTCCAAATGTGAATCTGCGACGCTTTTTGTATCAACCCAAATGGAATCGCGAAACCGCGAAGGATTGGGTATTCCCTACCGATGAGAAAAATGGCGAAGTCATCGTTTCGCGCCAATTCCTTCAGCCAGTAAGCACCATCCCCGATGCCAAAGCCAATCAAGGTCGATTAGAGCTGATGATTTGTTCGGACGTCAGCGCGACGCTTCCCCTTCCCTCGGAAAAGGTGAAGGAAGGATTACTGGAATTTACCATTACTCCTGAAGCGTGGTTGGTGTTGAGCATCAAACCCGATCCGCGCATCTACGAGGGGAGTTGCGGATTCAGTGTTTGGGCACAGAAACAATTGCAAGACGAAAACCAGCAAAGTCGTTTTCGTGGAGTTCTCAATACTCCTTCTCGAATCCCGGTGCCCGTCGGCGCCAACCTGCAAGCGACGGCTTGGTGGCAAAACGAACAGAGTCAAGCACGTTGCATCCGCGTCGACATTCCGCCGTTGAAAGCGGGGCAGATATACGAACAACAACTCAGCCTGCGATTCGAGCAGTGGCTCGAACTGCCCGTTCGCCTGGAAGACGGCAGTCCATACGTTGGGAGAAATAATGTTTGGATTGTTCCCGTTGAGCAAAGCGGCATGCGGATAAAGAATCAACGAAGTTCTATGCATATCACGTCCGAAGGCATTGGCCGATTCCGGTCAACTGGTCAATGGTCCAATACAAATGTTTATGTAGAAATATGGGGAGCCGGACCGGACGGTCAGCACCTTGAAGGATGGACTTATATCCCTCCCCTCGACACCGAAGACGAGGTGTTCACTCTGAAGCCAATTACTCTCAAACCAGTTGAGGAGCAATTACTCTGCTCCGGAGTTTTGCATTACAGTGAGCAGAAGAAGCCAGGGAATCTCGACGCCTGGGTTGGCTCAGAAACGGTGGCGGAGCGGGCCGATTACCGCCTCGTGACAAGTCCAGACTTAGAGTCATTCCAAGTTTTCATTCGCAAGGATGAGATGCACATGTGGCAGGACCAGAAAACCTTTCTCGCCTTTTATGGCAATGGAATCGAGTACGGGGACCTCGTCCCGGTATCCTTCGGCGATCAAAATATGATCGTTGAGCTGAAAAACCAGCAATAGAGCGATGTGAGCCAGCCGCCATCTTGATCAACCGCTCAAAGCCCGCCACGCTAAGATTTGCGCCGTACGCAGGTACACCGTACGCAACCACGCCGCACCATGAGCACGCTCGAACCACGCCAGCCGACCACTCCGCAAAAGGAAATTGAATGCTTCGACAACCCGCGACCGGGGGCGATGTATTTGGTAGAAAGCGTGACCAGTGAGTTCACCTGCGTGTGCCCGGTGACCGGCCAGCCCGACTTCGCCACCATCCGGGTGCGCTATGCGCCGGGGCCGCGCTGCTTCGAGTTGAAGTCGTACAAGCTCTACCTGTGGAGCTTTCGCGACGAGGGTCATTTCCACGAAGACGTCACCAACCGCATCCTCGCCGACCTCGTTGCGGCAACCGATCCGGTGTGGATGGAAGTGCGCGGTGAATTCAACGTGCGCGGCGGCATCGGCACCACCGTCACTGCCCGCCACGGCCAGCTGCCCGACGTGCTGCACGGCGTCGAGGTCGCGCCGCTTTAAGACCCGCGGTTAAAGCCGAAGGCAACTTTTGGCCGAAAATTCACCAATGAGTGAGTTTTCCGGCCACTCGCCGCTCGCGCGTACTTACCCAGCCCATCATCGTCGGATTGTTTTGTGGCTGGGCCTGCTGCTGGCATTGTTGCTGGAACCGCTGCGCTTTGCGCCAGTGCACGGCTCGAGCATGGAGCCGACGCTGACCGAAGGCGACCTGGTCTGTTTCCAAGTCATGGAACCGGGAACTTTGCCCTCACGCGGTGACCTCGTCGTCTTCCACGCGCCGACGCGCCCCGGCAAGATGTTCGTCAAGCGCTTGGTCGGTTTGCCCGGTGACGAACTACGCTTTACCGACGGCTTGTTGCGCGTCAACGGCATGATCATGGAGCTTCCGTCCACCGCAGTGGAACCGTTTTTCTCGTTGGCCACGCGCGTGCCCGCCGGCTGTTTTTATGCCATTGGCGACCACGCACGAGTTTCCTATGACTCGCGCGGCTTCGGCCCGGTGCGTCAGGATTTGTTAGTCGGCCGTTTGCTCGGGTACTAGAGCTTGCGGTAGGCCGCGTGGATTAGAGGATCAGATACTGACCACTTCATTGCGCAAGTGGAGCACATCATCCAGTCGCACCTCCAACACATCGCCGGGTTCAACGGCACCGACTCCGGCGGGCGTGCCAAGGAACACCACGTCGCCGGGATAAAGCGGCAACCACTTGCTTAACTCCACCAACGCCTGCGCCGGCGGCCAAAGCATGTCGGCCAGCGAAGCTTGCTGACGCACTTCGCCGTTGACCAAGCCTTGCAGGGTGAAAGCGCCAAAGTCTGTCAGCGCAGATGCCGGCAGCCATCCCGGTCCGATCGAACCAAAGGTGGCAACATTTTTACTGCGCAGCCACGGCCAACTCTTTTTCTTGTCTTCACTCTGCACTCCGCGCGCGGTCAGGTCGTTGCCCAACGAATAACCGGCAATCGCCGCGGCAGCTTCTTCGACTGTTGCATTGCGCAACGGCGCCGCCAACAACAGAACCAACTCCGCTTCCGGATCGACGCGCCCCGGCAGCCAAGCCGGAACTTCAAAGTTGTGTTCCGCGCCGACCAAAATATCCGGCAATTTGCAGAACCAAACCATTTCCGACGACGGCGCCGCACCCATTTCTTCCGCGTGTGCAGCGAAGTTTCGCCCAAGCGCCAACGCCTTGCCTGGTTTACCCGGTAACAACAGCGGCCACCCCACCGCCTCTTCACACGGCTGACCTTTGGCGGCTTCGGCATGATCATCCAACTTCGCGGTTTGACTGCGCGATTGATCAAAAGCCTGCAGCCAGCGGGCGGCGTCGGACAAATCATGCACGCCGAGGCCGGTCAGAATTTGCGGGCAGGTGCCGTCGGCATGCCAAAGCCAATGCCGACGGCCGTCAGGAGCTTGCGCGAATTTGAGCACGGGTAGGGGAGCCGATCACATGAACCGACGCCCTAGCCTACTTGCCTCAATCCTCTTGCGTGGCGAGCAAAGCGTCGAGGGCATACGCAGTGCACAGAACAGCGTTGCCTTCCCACCAGCGCGGTGCGTCTTCGTTGATCCACGAGCCGTCTTTGCGTTGAAGCTCGGCCATCTTGTGCTGCATTTCGACGCGCCATTCGTGCTTCTTCCCATCCGGAGTCACGACGAACTTCTTGCCCGACGCCTGCAGCGCCTGCGCCATGCTCAGGTAGTAGTAATACAATCCTTGCAGCGAAGCGCGCGGATCGCGCAGCGTGTCGAAGCCGGGGTTGACTTCCAACGTGTAGTGACGCTCGATCCAACCCAACGCCTTAGCAACGCGGCTGTCGCTCATATCCAGACCGGCGAAGATGTAGCACTTCAGCAGCGCATAAGTCATCGAGCCGTAGGAACGCGCGATCAACGTGCCGTCGTCTTGGCTGTCGTAACCGGCCATCGAGTTGCCGGGGTAATAAAGACCGCCGCCATCATCACCGCTGACGACCACGTTGCCGTCCGGATCTTTGTACTCCGCTTTGTTGACCTCGGAGTTGTTTTGGCTGCGCTCAAGGAACTTAATCGCGCGCTGGAATGCCGGGTCGTCTTCGCTGGCACCCGAATCCTTCAACGCCTGCAGCGCGTATTGCAAGTTGCTCATGTCCGGACGCAGGTCGCCGCCGTAACCAATACCGCCGTAAAACTTGTCCGACTCCGAGTAACCTTCATCGCCATCGGCTTGCACCGCGCGCAAATAATTCGCCGCCTTTGCGATGACCTCCTTATCGGCTTCACGGCCGCCGGCGCTTAGCGCACCAATGGCGACCGACGTCACGTAAACCGGCAAACGATCGCCGTGAATGGACCCGTTTTCCTTTTGCAGTTGGACCAGCTGATCCAAAATCGGAATCGCCAACGCCCGCGCTCCTTTGCGCGAGCTGCCGAGCAGCGCACGCGCGGCCAGAGCCGAAATGCCGGGTTCGGGCTGACCGAAAAATTCCCACATACCGGACGGGCCAATCTGCGAAATCAAGTAGTCGACGCCTTGCTCGTAGATCTTCTCCAGCTCAGGCGCTTTGAGTTGACCTTTTTTATCCTCGAGCTCCTTCTGGTACGCCATTACCGCACGTGCACCAGCGGCTGCGCGTTGCGAAAGAGTGGCGTTGCGCGGCAGGCCAAGCAGGTGGGCGACGGCTGCGGTACCGGCCCAATCGGCAACGGCGGAGGACGGCTTCCAACTGTTGGCGTCGACCTGATGCAGACCAAGCAAACTTTGAATGACGTCGGCGTGGGCTTCGCGATCGGAAGAGGCCAGCGCGGCGGCGATCAGCATGTCGTCGGCTTTGTTGCGCAGCGTTTGCGCGCCGGGGTTTTGGACTTGCTTGCGTAGGTATTGGATCGCGTCGCGGATGAAAGGACCGTCTTCATTGCGGTAGGCGCGCGGCCCCAGCGAGAAAGCGATCAGCGCGTTGGCGGTGTCGACCACGCCATTGCCGTAGCTGCCATCGGGCTTTTGCGATAGGCGAAAGGTGGCGAGCTGGAAATCCAGCGCGTCTTTGAGGCTGGGCTCCTGCAGTGGAGCGAAGGCGGCGGCCAACGAGGCGGGCGAGGTCAATTCGCCCGGAAGCGCCGCGGCCGGGGCCGGGCTGAGGATGGGCAGAGCGAGAACAGCAGCAATCAGCATGATGGAGAAACGCCAGAAACGGCTTTGGGGTTCATTTTAGCCGAGTGACAATTTTGATAGGACCAAACGGGTCGTTATCAAGACCTGCATAAATAGCCGGCGACGCGATCTGCGGCGCGCTTACAGGCGCCAGGGTCGGCATAAGCAGGGCTGAGGCGTGCCATTTCGGCAAGCACGCGCTCGCGCTCAGGGCCGGCAAGGCGGGCTTCCAGGTCGTCGGCCAGGGCGATGGGGTCGAGGTTGCGGCCGAGGTGTTCCGGAGCCAGTTCTTGGCCGGCCATGAGGTTGAGGCTGCCGACCCAGGGAACGGCCAGCCAGTGCTCGGATAGCCATGCGCCCAGCCGCGACGACACCGCGTAGACCAATACCGGCGGAACTTGGTAGGCGGCGACCTCCAGCAGCGCAGTTCCGCTGGCCACCCAGGCAGCGGATAGATGGGGCAGAATACGGTGGAAGCAGCCGTGGGCGTAGATCACTTCGACGTTGGCCGCGTCTAGGTGCTGCTGAACGACTTGTTGCACCGATTCGCGCAGGTGGGGCAGCACAAAGCGCACCTCAGGCCGCCGTTTTTTCAGTTCGGCTGCGGCTTGCAACAAGATCGGTAGGTTTTCGCCGATCTCGCGTTTTCGGCTACCAGGCAAAATACCGACCCATGGCGCGGCTTCGGTGGATTCCGCACCTGCGCCGAAGGCTTCGGTCCATTGCGCCGGCGGCTCGGCTTCGCCTTCGGCTAGCTGATGCAAGCCGTCGCCCAAAGGATGGCCGATGTAACTGGCTTGCGCGCCGTGCTTCTCAAACCAGTCCTTTTCAAACGGCAGAATGGTCAGCAACTCGTCGGCTTTGCGGAAGTCGCGGATGCGCCACGGGGCCCAAGCCCACAGTTGCGGTGCGATGAAATCAATGACCGGCACTTTGGCGCGGGCGGCGATGCGCAGCAGATGGCGATTGAGGCCGGGGTAGTCCACCAGCACGACGGCGTCGGGGCGATCCTCGCTGAGCTTGCGCGCGAATTGGGCGACGCAACCAAAAAACAGCGGTAGCTGGGCAAGCACGTCCTTGAACCCCATAACGTTGAGGTCGGCCAACGGTTGCCAAACTTCCATGCCGGCTGCTTGCAGACGGCTGCCACCGAAGCCGCTGATACGCAGGTCTGGATAACGTTCCCGCAGGTGTTCCACCAACCGCAACGCATGCGATTCGCCGCTGACATCCCCGCACGAAATCACGATGTGCGGTGCTTTGGCCTTTGCGTTACGAGAGGCGCCACTTTCTCCGCCGGTTTCATCCGTAGCGCACGGTAGATCAGCAAAGCTCAGCTGCCGAAATTGCTGCAATCCCTTTTTGCGCAGCACCAACGCGGCGGCCTGACGCGGTAGCGCCAGCACCAATTCGAACATGGCGTAGGCAAATTCCCGGACGACTTGAACCTTTGGATTCACGGTTTCTTCGCTCGCGGATGAGAACTCGGCAAAGGCCTACGGCACATCCATCGCACAGCGGAAGCCAACGTGGCGGTATTGCTTGCCCAACGCCGGGTACAGCTGACGGTAGTTGGTGCGACAACCTTCGGCCGACGAAAGGTAAGAGCCGCCGCGTACCACCGCCTCGACGTCGGCCTTCGGCTTGTTGACTTTTTTGGCGCGTTTAGACAGGTCTGTATAAGTCACGTACAGATCCGCAGTCCATTCACTGGCGTTTCCGCCCATGCAGATCAAACCCAGAGGAGTCAAATCTTGATTGAAATCCTTCGGTGAAGCCACTCCGCGGATGCGCGTCGCTAAGCAGTTCATCTGCAACGCGTCAAAGCGATCACCGCTTGGGTAGGTGCGCTGCTCTTTGCCGGCAGCTGCGGCCTCCCATTCCGCCTCGGTGGGCAGGCGGCGTCCGGCCCAGCGCGCATAAGCGGCCGCCGAATTCCAGCTCACGCCCACAACAGGTGCCTCCTCCATGTCTTCCGGGATCACCGGCAAATCTTGGGCGTCCAATTCCCAGCCCAATGGCAGGTGCTGCGGACGCAATCCGCTGGGCTGAGCCAATAAGAACTTCCAATAGGCTTGGCAGCTGACCTCAGTGCGGTCAAGGAAAAAGGGCTTGATGCGCTGCACCCGCTTTTTGATCGAGTGAGGGAAGCCTGCCGTTCGACCTGCGTGCGGGCCTAGCGAAAAGCGATCGCCTGGCACCAAAACCATCCCTGCGGGGGCTTCGTCGAACCCTTTGACGAAGCGTTGTGGATGGCGCAGTTTTTCGACGTCGATAAACGCCTCCTCCAATTCTTGCACGGCTTCGGAGTATTCTTCGGCCGCGTTCGAGTGCAAATACAACTCGCGATTCCACCAATCATGGAAGGTGCCTGCAGAGCGTTTGAGTTGCAGTTGATCCGGCCATTCATCCGGCGTCAGAGAATGTGCTTGCATCCAACGCAAGACCACCGGTGGCGGATCGCCGGCCGGCTTTTCCATATCCAGCCAGAGCACCTCCAGTTGACCATACTCCTTCTCCAACGCGGCAAAGGCGAGGTCGCGCCGCTCCTCTGCTTCGCGCAGGGTCTTTTCCTTTTTGGCCAACTGCTTTTCTTGCCGCGTCTGCTCTTGGGCAGCAGCCGGTGATTGGAAAAACAGGCCGCAGACTGCGGCGATCAACACGAGGCGGAGTGCTAGCATGCGCAAAATGCCCTATCGCGAGCCGGACATCGAGTTACTCAAAGCCGATTTGTTCGGCCGCGTGGAACTCGTCCATCTTAGCGGGGGCGAGGGGGCCAGTACCAGCAAGATCGTGCGCCGCGACACCCGTTGTGCGCGCTGGTGGACCAAGCCATTGGCCCGGTTTTTGGCTCGGCGAGAGCATCGAGCCCTACAGGCATTGCAACTAGTCGATCTCACGGGGCAGCGAGCCTCGCACCAAGCCGACCCCACACGTCAGCGACTTCTTGCCGTCCCGCAGAGCTTGAAGTGGGAGCAAGGTGTGCTCGAGCGCAGCTGGCAGCCCGGCGAGGCGATGCAAATTGCCCAGCCCCGTGACCCACAATACTTCGCCGACGCCTTCCGTCTGCTTGTTCAACTCCACCGCTGCCGCGTCACTCATAACGACACCGCGAAAGAGCCCAATTGGATCGTGCAACCCGACGGCAGCCCGGCGCTGATCGACTTTCAACTTGCCTCGGTACACCGCAGCCGCGGCCGACGTTTCCGCTTGCAAGCGCGCGAAGATCTGCGCCATTTGTTGAAGCACAAGCGCACCTATTGCCCGCAGGCGCTTACCGAACGCGAAAAGCAAATCCTGGCAACGCCGTCGGCGGCGGCGCGCATTTGGCGGGCGACCGGCAAACGGGTTTACCTGTTCATTACCCGCAGGTGCTTGGGCTGGGCCGACCGCGAAGGCGCCGGCGATCGTTCTACTTCAGGTAATCCTTAACGTAGACCAGCCAATTCTTCTCGAATTCTTCGACGTCGATCTGACCCCACGAAGCTTCCATCGCGTCGTCCCAAATCTTCTTCTTGGTTTCGCCACCAACCGAGGGTTTGGCAATGCGGCGATCCAAAATTTCAATTAATTCGGAATCGGTTTCCGGGTTCTGCTTCGACCGTTCTTCCTTCAGGTTCTCGCGCAGCTTGGTGTATTCGCGCTGGAATCCTTCGTGAAGCTTGGCCATGTAATTCGGAATGATGTCGGCGTACTCCTTCTTCCAAACCTTTTTCGGCACATCGCCATCGGTGCCGCGGCGCAGGAAGTAAATGATCGACCACGATTGTTCGTAGCACGAAGTATTGCGCGGGCCTTGGTTCTGCCAACGCTGGTGATCGTAGTTGATGTGCACCCAAATCGGCTTGTAACGCTCTTCACGAATCAGCGCTTTGATGCCTTGCAAGCGGTCCAATCCACCCGGCATGCTCGCCGTCGGAATGGCTTTTTTGCCTTTGAATTCGTAGGCGCCGTACCAGTCGCCGTGACCTTCATCAAACCAGCGGTGAGCTTCGGATTGATCGAACAGGAAGTGGCAGTACTGGTGGAATGCCTCGTGACTCATCACCGCCAACGTCGCACGGCGATCGGTGTTCTTCGAGTCGTACAGCACCAACTCGGTGGAACCCGGGTTGAAGTAGCCGGCCACACCTTCGCGAGTATTGCCGTATTGACTGAACTCCTTTTGGTCCTTGCAAATTCGCACCACCGAAACGTGCGTCATTTCTTTGCTGGGGGGGAAGTCCTTTTCAAACACGTCGCGCGAGCGTTCCAGGCGTTCAATCACTTCTTTGATGAAACCCTTATCTTCGGTCGAAGTCTTAATGATGTACTTCTTAGATGGAGTCGGCAGCGCCGTCCAACCGTCGACCTTCTCCGCCTCGGCAATGTGGTACTTCAGCTGATCTTCATAGCTGCCATCTTGACCGACTTTCTTCACTCCTTCGGTGGTCTCGACCAGTTGCAACGACTTCATCGAGCTCTCAAAAGCCTTGTACCACTTTTTGTTCTTCTTGCCCTGTTCCGGCAATAAGTACAACCAGACGAGGTCGAATTGGTCCAGCCGAATCGTCCAAGCATCGATATAGATTTTGAAGCCGTTGGCGCTGTTTGCCCACCAGGTTGCGTGCTGCGCCACCAAGCCCTTCTTCAACTTCTTGTCTTCCAATTCTTCAATAGGCTCCTTCATGCCCAATTCTTTGAAGTCACGGAAATCAAAAAAGCGCGGAATAATCTCTTCAATCTTAGGCCGCTGCGTCTCGCCGCCGACGCGATCCCGTAGGCCGCCGCTATTCCCGCTGGTCACGGCTTTGGGCTGATCCAGCTTCCAAATATAAAGTTCGACCTCGGCGTGCACGATGGTGTTGGCAGGCGTCTTCACACTCAACGGCTTGCCGCCGGTGAAGCGTGCCAGTACGCCGGAGCGCGTCAGGTTTTCGCGCAGTGGAATGTTCTTCCAGTCCTTCAGCGGCTTGAACTTGTAGCCGGTGACGCTGTCTTCGTAATACTTGGTGCCTGTCTTTTGCGCATAGGCGGGCGCACTGACGCCGGCGAGCAGCAGCAGAGATAGGGTGAACAGGAAGATCCGTCGGAGGGGAACAGCCATGACAGGGCTATTCTACGGCACGACGGCGGCGGCGTTTGCCGCAGCTAGTTGCGGAATCCGCAGGCCACTATGCCTCGAAAATGCGCACCTGGGCAGGGCGCAGGATTCGACGTCCCATTTTGTATCCACGGCGCAGCAATTCCAGCCGCGCTTCGCCTTCTTCGGCCTTCTCGGTGCCGACGGCTTCGTGCAGCTCCGGATCGAACACAGCATCGGCGGCCGGCTGGATGAATTCCAAACCGTGTTGGCGCATCACCGCTTCCAACGACGCCTGAATGGCGTTCATGCCCATCAAAAAGGCGTCGGCGCCTTCGGCGTTGCGGATGCCGTCGGGAATCACGCCCAGTGCCAACTCCATGTGATCGCCGACGGTGATCAGCTCGGTCAGCAACGCCTCCATGCGGCGGCGGGTGCGATCCTCGGTGTCGGCCTCAAGACGGCGGCGCATGTTGGCCATTTCCGCCTGGGCACGCAGCGCTTTGTCGCGCCACATTTCGACGCTTTCCTGCTCTTCAGCTTCGACTGCCTCGCCACCCTCACCATCGGCTTGCGCCTCGGCGGCAGCTTTTTCGGCTTCGAGCTTGGCCTGCTCGGCAGCTTCCTGTTCGCGGACTTCTTCCGCCTTCTTGGCTTTCTTCTTGGATCTCACGATTCTTGCCCGTTGCTAGCTCAGTCCTGTTGCAGCTTGTTCAATTCCTTGAGCAGGTTCTTTTCGTCGCGGCTCATCTTCTTCGGCACGTCGATGTAAACGCGCACCAGTTGATCTCCGCGTTTGCCGCCGTGCAGACGCGGCAAACCGTGGCCGCGCAGGCGGAACAATTTGCCGGTAGGCGTGCCGGCCGGCACGTTCATGCGCGCTTGACCTTCCAAGGTCGGCACCAAGATCTTGTCGCCAAGCGCCGCTTGCGGATAGCGAATCGGCACTTCGATGTACAAGTCGCTGGCGTCGCGATGGAAACCCTCTTGCGGACGAATTTCGATGGCGACAAATAAATCGCCGGGTTGGCCGCCGCGCGGTGCGTGATCGCCTTCACCGGCGAGGCGAATTTGCGCGCCTTCATCAATGCCGGCCGGAATCTTTACGGTGATTTCGCGGCGCTGAGCTTCCAGTCCGCTGCCACCGCAGCTTCCGCACGGATCGGAGATGGCTTCACCCTGGCCATGGCACATCGGACAGGTGGTGGCAACGGCAAAGAAACCTTGCTGTTGGTGAACCTGACCGCGACCGCGGCATTGCGGGCACGTCTGCGGCTGGGTGCCGGCTTTGCAACCGGAACCGTGGCAACTCCCGCAACCCTCGCGGCGTTTCAGCACGATGGTGCGTTCGACGCCTTCCAGCACATCTTTCAAATCGATGGTGACGGCTGCGCGCAAACTGCGGCCGCGCGGCACACGTCCGCCGCCGCCTCCGCCGCCGCCAAAGCCACCGAATAAGTTCTCGAAGATGCCTCCGCCGCGGCCGCCGAAAATATCGCCGAACTGCGAGAAGATGTCTTCGATGTTCATGCCGCCCGGCGCACCCGGATGACCCGGGCCACCTTGCACACCGGCATGACCAAACTGGTCGTACATCTGGCGCTTCTTGGAATCCGACAGCACCGCGTAGGCTTCGGCGGCTTCCTTGAATTGCTCAGCAGCCCCGTCGTCTTTGTTGCGATCGGGGTGGTACTTCAGCGCCAACTTGCGATAGGCACTTTTGATCTCGGAGTCACCCGAATCACGGGCAACTCCGAGGACTTCGTAGTAATCGCGTTGGCTCACTTAGCTTGTTTCAGCTCGTGTTTGACTTTGCCGATTAAGCACCGGCGGCTTCTTTCTCTTCTTTGAGATCCGAAACCAAGGTGTTGGTGGTCAGCAACAAACCTGCAACCGACGAAGCGTTTTGCAGCGCCGAACGCACGACCTTGGTCGGGTCGAGAATGCCGGCTTTGTTCATGTCGGTGTATTCGTCGTTGAGTGCGTCGTAGCCCTTCCAACCTTTGAGGTCGAGGACTTCTTCGACGACCAAGCTGCCGTCGCGACCAGCGTTTTCGGCAATGGTGCGAGCCGGAGCCTTCAACGCGCGCAGGATAAGATCGACGCCGAGCTTTTCGTCACCACGAGCCTTGTTGCGGCATGCGGCAACGGCGTCGGTGCAACGCAGCAGCGCGGTGCCGCCGCCCGGAACTACACCTTCTTCAATCGCGGCGCGGGTTGCGTGCAGTGCGTCTTCGACGCGGTACTTGCGCTCCTTCATTTCAGCTTCGGTGGAACCACCGACTTGGATGATGGCAATGCCGCCTTCCAACTTGGCCAAACGCTCTTGCAGCTTTTCCTTGTCGTAGTCCGAGGTGGACTTCTCCATCTGCGCTTGAATCAGCGAAATACGCTTCTTCAATTCACCCTTCTTACCTTTGCCGTCGACCAAGACAGTGCGGTCTTTTTCAACCGAAGCCTTGGCAACCAAGCCTAGGTCGTCGAGGGTGACGTCGGCCAGCTTGTCGCCGGTTTCTTCCATGATCGCCTTGGCGCCGGTCAGGATCGCGATGTCCTGCAGCATGGCCTTGCGGCGATCACCAAAACCCGGAGCCTTGACTGCAACCACCTTCATGATGCCGCGCAGACGGTTGACGACCAAAGCAGCCAGTGCCTCGGCTTCAATGTCTTCAGCGATCACCATCAGCGGACGACCGGTTTGAGCGACGGCTTCCAACACTGGCAGGAACTCCTGCAGGTTGGAAATCTTCTTCTCGTGTACGAGCACGTAGCAGTCGTCGTACTCGGCGGTCATCTTGTTCGGATCGGTGACGAAGTACGGCGAGATGTAGCCCTTATCGAAGGACATGCCATCGACGTACTCCAACTCGGTTTCCATGCTCTTGCCGTCTTCGACGGTGATGACGCACTTCTTGCCGCCCTTCTCAAAAGCCTCGGCAAAGATGTTGCCGATCTCCGGATCTTGGTTGGCGGAAATGGTGCCGACCTTGGCGATGTCGTTGGCGCCTTTGACCTTCTTGCTCAAGCCGGTCAAAGTTTCCACGGCGGTTTCCACCGCGCGGTCAATGCCGTTGCGCAAAGCAATCGGGCTGGCACCGGCGGCCATGTACTTCAAACCGCCGCGCACGATGTCGGCAGCCAAAACGGTGGCGGTGGTGGTGCCGTCGCCGGCTTCGTCGTTGGTCTTGGAAGCAACCTCGCGCACCAACTTGGCGCCCATGTTTTGGAAGTGATCTTCCAGGTCGATTTCCTTCGCTACGGTCACACCATCCTTGGTGACGGCCGGGCCGCCGAAGGACTTCTCGATGATCACGTTGCGGCCAGCCGGGCCGAGAGTGACGGAAACCGTCTTGGCCAGCTGCTCAATGCCGGCGAACAGTTTCTCGCGGGCCTGGTCTTCAAACAGAATGTCTTTTGCCATGGTAGGACTCCTGTTAGTTGTTGATCTTGGCCAGGATTTCGCTGGCGCACAGAATCTTGTACTCGGTGCCGTTCAGCTCAACTTTGGAGCCGGAGTACGGACCGTAAACGACTTCGTCGCCGACAGCGACCGACATGTCGCCACGCGAGCCGTCCTTCATGCGCGGGCCCGGACCGGCGGCAACAATGGTGCCACGGTTCGGCGATTCCTGCGCGCTGTCGGGCAGCACGATTCCGCTGGCGCTGATGGTTTCAGCAGCAGCCGGCTGGATCAAGACGCGATCTTCGATCGGCGTGAATGCAATTTTGGCGGTTTTAGCCATGATGGTTTCTGGTGCTTTTAGTTCTGGGTTAGCGGTGCTCTAAAAGTCACCTTCGAAGTTGGAGTCAGCGTTGGACTTCACTTCGTCCTTGCTTTCAGCCTCGACCACCAAGCAATCGGTGGACATCAAGGTCGACGCGACCGCAATCGCGTTTTCCAAAGCGGTACGGGTCACCTTGACCGGGTCGATAACGCCCAGTTCAAACATGTCGCCGTAGTCGTTGCGCAGCGCGTCGAAGCCAAAGCCGAAACTCTTGTCCTTGCGCACGCGGCGGGCGACGACCGAGCCGTCTTCGCCGGCGTTTTCGGCGATGGTGCGCAGCGGCGCGGCCAATGCCGAGTAGAGGATTTCAGCGCCAGTGGCTTCGTCGCCTTCCAGTTTGACCTTCTTGGCGGCTGCGTCGGCAGCGCGCAGCAATGCAATGCCGCCACCCGGAAGTACGCCTTCTTCAATCGCAGCGGTGGTCGCGTGCTTGGCGTCTTCGAAGCGGTGCTTGCGCTCCTTCACTTCGGTTTCGGATGCGCCACCGACTTGGACCTGAGCGATGCCGCCGACCAACTTGGCCAAGCGCTCTTCCATCTTCTCCTTGTCGTAGTCGGAGGTGGTCACCTCGATTTGCTTGCGTAGCAAGTTGGCGCGTGCCTCGATGTCTTTGGCCTTGCCTTTACCTTTAACAATGGTGGTGTTGTTGGCATCCAGAATCACCTTCTGTGCCGTACCCAACATGTCTAGGGTCACCTTCTCCAACTCAATGCCGTCATCTTTCATGATCGGCTGAGCAGCGGTCACGGTGGCGATGTCGCGCAGCATTTCCTTGCGGCGGTCGCCGTAGCCCGGAGCCTTGGTTGCAGTGACATCCAAAATGCCGCGCAGCTTGTTGACCACCAAAGTCGCCAGCGCTTCACCGTCGATGTCTTCGGCGATCAGTACCAACGGCTTGTTGGCTTCCTTAGCAGCTTCCAGCAACGGCAGCAGCGACTGGATCGACGAGATCTTGTCTTCGTAGACCAAGATCAGCGGCGCGTCCATTGCGCACTCCAAGCCTTCGTTGTCGTTGGCAAAGTGCGCGCTCAAGAAGCCGCGGTCGAACTGCATGCCCTTGACAGTCTCCACCTCGGTTTTCAGCGACTTGCCTTCTTCGATGGTGATGACGCCATCATTGCCAACTTCCTTGAAGGCGTCGGCCAGAATCTTGCCGATCTCCGGGTCGTTGTTCGCAGCGATGGTGGCGATGTTCTTAATGTCCTGGTTCGAGCTGACCGGCGTAGCGTTCTTCTTCAAGAAGGCTTGCACGTTGTCAGCGGCGGCACGCAGGCCACGGATCATCGCTTGCTGGTCGGCACCGACGGTCAAGTGACGCAGCGAGTGCTTGTAGATGGACCATGCCAGCAGAGTGGCTGTGGTGGTGCCATCGCCGGCGCGATCGTTGGTCTTGGAAGCAGCTTCCTTGACCAGCTGAGCGCCGAGGTTCTCGTTCTTGTCCTTGAGCTCGATGTCACGGGCTACCGTCACACCGTCCTTGGTGATGGTGGGTCCGCCCCAGGACTTGTCGAGCACCGCGCAACGGCCCTTGGGACCGAGGGTGCTGACGACTGCCTGAGCCAGCTTCTCGACGCCGGCGAGCACGGCCTCGCGGGCATCGGTATCGAAAGTGAGTTGCTTTTGAGCCATGTTTTGCAGGGTGGGTGGAGGGGTCTCCAGTTCTACGCCCGCGCAGTATCAAAAAGGGTGCCAAGCCGAATTTGACGCCGATGGCAGACAAACCGCCCTTTTATGGCGTATGATTCTGCCAGTTTGGCATTGTTCAACCTGTCCGCCGCCACCCTCCAACCTGCCGTGCTCTGCGCGATGCTGCTGGCTGCGCTACCGGCGCAGGCTCAGGAGGTCCAGGAACAGGGTCATCGTGCCCATCTGACCGAGCTCAGGGACTTTGGCAAGCTCGCCGCGCCGGAAGTGCGGCTCATTGGTTGGAACGCCGACGGCCCGCTGCTGAGCTTCCCCGGCCGCGGTTCGGCCACCGGTGGCAGCTCGGCGAGTCAATGGATGCGCTTGGATTTCAACCAACCGGCCACCGTTGCTCAAGAATGGCAGTTGGAGCTGACCGACGGCTCGATTCTCGTCGGAAGACCCGCCGGCGGCAGTGCCGACGTATTGGAGTGGGCCATCGGCGACGGCGCTAATTTGCAGCTGATTCCGGTGGATTTGTTGTGGGTGCGCAAGCTGAGCCGCCGTCAGTTGCCGCCTGCCGCTGATCAAGAGCACGATTTACTGGTGCTCGCCACCCCGCAAGGCGGATTGGACCGGCGGCGCGGCTGGTTGGAAGAGATCACGCCTGATGGCGTCGGCTTCCTCGAGGGTGACGTCGTCGTCAGCCATCCGTGGGAGCGCATTCAGGCGCTGCGATTGCTCGAAGAAGAGAGCGACGAAGAGATCGAAGCCGGTGCCTGGTTGCATTGGCGAAATGGCAGCGTGTGGGCGGTGCAGCCCCTGCGGCTGGAAGACGACACCTTTGTCGTACGAACGCCGTGGCAAAGCCGCATTTCGGTTCCGATGAGCCATGTTGCCGCCCTTGACCGACGCCAAGGTCCGTTCCAGGAATTGGCGGAAAGCAAAGCAATCAAGTTCACCAGCCCGGAATCCAGCGTGCTGGATTGGTCGCCAAAGATGGGGCGCTCGGTTGAAGGCCGACGCATGACTCTGAGCAACACCCAGCCAGTGGTCGGTTGGGGCGTCAAAGCGCCGACGCGAATGGAATGGCGCGTGGCCGACAAAGGCGTATTCACCAGTTGGGTGGGCGTCGACCTTGAAGTCATGAGTCACCGCGAACGCGCGCCGCTGGAATTCCGCGTGCTGCTGGACGGCGTGGTTCTGGCTTCGTCCGGACCGGTGATCGCCGGCCAAGCCCCGACCGCGTTACGCGCCGAAATTCCACACGCCGGACGTCTGGAGCTCGACGTCAAGCCGATGGGATCCAAGCAATCCGGCGGCGGCCACGGCAATTGGGTGCTGCCGCGTGTTTGGAACTAGAGCCAATCCCTAAACACGCATTGAACCTGCGGGCGGCTTTGCGAAAATAGGGCATGGGCGAATGGAACGTGCTGTTCGACATCCTGATTCTGTTGCTGACGGCAATGGTGTTGGGGGTGATTTGCGAGCGTTTAAAGCAGAGTTCCATTCTTGGCTACTTGGCGGCCGGCACCCTTTTGGGGCCCAATGCCTTTGAGGTCATCTCCAGTGATTCCGAGGTGGCGGCACTGGCCGAATTGGGCGTTGCCCTGTTGCTGTTCACCATCGGCTTGGAGTTTTCTTGGCGCAGGTTGCGTAGCTTGGGTGGTGCAGCCCTGGGGGGTGGTGCGGCTCAAATTGCCGTGACCATTGCCATCGGCACGCTGGTCGCGATGATCTTTGGCCAGCATTGGCGCACGGCGACGACTTTGGGGGCCATCGTTGCTTTAAGTAGCACCGCTTGCGTGTTGCGCGTGCTCATCGCCCGCGCCGAAATCGAAAGCGTTTACGGACGCCATGCATTGGGCATCTTGCTGATGCAAGACATCGCGTTGGTGCCGTTGGTGCTGCTGGTCACCGTTTTGGGCGGTGGCGGCTCCTTGGCGGAAGCCGGGGTTGACATCTTCCGCACCTTGGGATGGGCTTTGGTGCTGGTGGTGGTGCTTTACGGCTTGTTCAATTGGGTGGTGCCGCGGCTGTTGCATTTGCGCTCTTTGCAACGCAATCGCGAATTGCCGATTTTGCTCGCCATCGTGACGGGATTAGGGTCGGCGTGGGGCGCACACCAACTGGGCTTATCGCCTGCATTGGGTGCATTTGCCGCCGGCATGTTGTTTGCCGAATCGCCGTTTGCCACCCAAATTCGCGCCGACGTCTCCTCGCTGCGCACCGTGTTGGTGACGTTATTTTTCAGTTCCATCGGCATGCTCGGCGACCCAGTTTGGTTCGTGCAAAACCTACCGCTGGTCTTAGCAGTGGTGTTGGCCATCGTCGTCGGCAAAGCCATCATCATTTGGGTGATTTTGCGTGGCTTTAAGTTGTCCAACACCAATGCGCTGGCAACCGGTATTTGCTTGGGCCAAGTAGGGGAGTTTTCTTTCGTATTGGCCGAAGTTGGACGCGGCACGGTCATTGGCGAAACCTTGTTTGCTTTGGTGATCTCGGCAACGATTACCACCTTGTTCTTGTCGCCGTATTTGGTCGCATTGGCGCCGCAAATTTCGAACCGAGTCATTCGCGCTTGGGCGAAGATTCGCAAGCAACCGCCCCCCACCGCCGCATCATCCAAAGCAGGCGATGTGGAGGGCGAGCATTACATCATCATTGGTTATGGACCGGCGGGGGAGGCCGTCGCCGGTACGGTGGAGCACTTAGGCAAACGCGTTACCGTAGTCGACCTCAATCCCAATTTGATTGAGCAAGTTTCGCGGTTGGGTTTAAACGCTCACATTGGCGACGCCACTCACGCGGATGTACTCGAACACGCAGGCGTCGAAACCGCGTCGGCAATTGTAGTCACCATTCCCGACGCCACCGCCGCGCGCGGCATTGTGGAACTGATTCGCTCCATCGCGCCGGATGTGCACATCATTGCGCGTTCGCGCTATCACCGTTATTTCAACGACATTAAGGATGGCGGTGCGGATGAGGTGGTGGATGAAGAGAAAATCGTCGGAGTGCGCCTAGCAGCAAACTTGCGACGACGGTTAGACTAGAGGGCATCTTATGTCCAATTCCCAGCCTTCTGTTTCTGCCAACAAGCTGGTTCTCATTTATGCATTTGCCGCCTGCTTGGGCTCCGCCAGTCTTTGGTCACACTGGGAGACTATTGAATCTCACTTTGCCGCCGGCCTTACCCAGGGCATCCTATGTCTGCCTAGCTTTTGGCTCGCCGGACAAACCGCTCGGCTGCTTGCACCGATCCATCGATTGCCATACGCATGGCCGCTTGTAGCAGGCTTCCTCGGCCTTTGGTTTTCTTCCTTATTGATGGAAACAATGGAGTTCTTCCTGTTTGGGAGGTTTCAGCTAGAAGGCATTTCGGCAAGGGCGATGAGCACCGAGTATTTGCAACCCGCAGTCGTTGGAGCACTGATTGCAAACCTAGTCATTCTTCTTACTCCGGTCCATGTCGCGCGCTTCCCTGAAACACAATGGATGCGTACATGCATGGCAACGTTTCTCTATGCGTTCTGGCTCAGTATGCTCACCCTGATGATCGCGCCCTTGCGCGCATTTCAGCTTGAAGCTTGGATCGTTTCTTTATTCGGTTGGTTATTCGTCTGCTTCCTCGTGGGTGTCATCCCGTTAAGCCGAATTTGGTACGACTTAGATTTCCGTCCCAAGCTCCGAATTGCGGCAATCCTCGGAATGCTATTCCTACCAGTCCTTGCGAATGAGTCCTTCTTCCGGCCAGAGGAATTGCGCTTCATTGCGCGTGTAGAAAGCGGCGATGTAGAGATGACCGAATGGGGTTTCAGGGATGCATGGGAATCCCGCCGACCACCCTTTGACGACCTCTCCCTGGTATGGGAAGAGGGCTGCGGTTACGGCGTCATCGACTAAGTCGAAGACGCCAAGCTTGAGGCTGCTGTGCTGTAAATCCGATCAGTTCAGGATGGTTAAGCCAACCGCCGTGGAAGCCATTTGCACTGCCTGCGGTGGCATGAACGAAACCGCCGAAAAGAAAAATGTCGTGCCGATGTACGCCGTTGCCGCACCGGGTGCCATATTCAGAATCGTCGTTCCGTCGCCATTTGCATCGAGGGTGCCGTAAGCGCCCGAGAAAACCGGAGGCGCGTTGCCGGTCGCCATTAACGTGGTGAGCCAGTCGTAGGTCACTGGGATATCGATTCCATTGACGGTGAATGGACCCCAACCACTTGCAGAACCCAGCAACGCGTAGGACAGCCCAGCTTCCGATGTGGGCATGTCGATTTGGAAGGTAACGGTGCCGCCCGCGCTTGCGCTGAGGGAAGGTGCGCTTGATGACATGCCGGGGAAGTAAGTCAAAATCTGAACAATCCCGTTATTGATGAGCCCACCAGTTCCACGGTAGGGCGATCCTATGCAGAAGTCCGGCCTGCCATCAGCGTTGACGTCACCTGCGGCGGCGCCGTAGCCCATTTTGTCGTAGACCTCTGTGCCATAAATTTTGTGCATGGTCGTGCCTGAACCACCAGCTAAAAGGTACAGAGTGCCGGATCCGAAGATGTTGGGATCGTCTTCACCTAGGGCGCTGATGATCATGTCGTCGATGGTGTCGCCGTTTAGGTCGCCGGCGCAATCGACGGAAAAACCTAAAGCGGCGTAATCAACACTGCCGTCAATTTGCCAAAGCAGTACGCCGGTTGCTCCGGAATAAACGGATACGGAACCAGCTAGGACCGAGCCACCCGGCGATGCATAGGGTGCGCTGATCATGACATCGGAATAGGCGTCGCCATCGAAAGAACCGCCGCCGCCAACGGTGTAGCCCAAGGTGTCTCCGGCTGCTGAGCCATCGAATTGATTCATCAATGCGCCAGTTGCGCCGGAGTAGAGAAATGCAGAACCGGCGTCGACTTGAGCGAAGGGATCTGCATAGGGTGCGCCGATGATCATGTCGGCAGAGCCGTCAAGGTTGCTGTCACCGGCAAAGGCTACAGACCAACCGAATCGAGCGGTGGCGCCGGGACCGTCAAACTGCCAAAGCAAAGCGCCGGTTGCGCCGGAGTAGGCATAAACCGAACCTGCATCAACTGCGCCGAGCGGGGCAGCGTTGGGTGCGCCGATCAGAAAATCCGGAGTTCCGTCGTTGTTGATGTCCCAATTTCCAGCAACCGAAGAGCCGAAGCCATCGCCGGCAGCGGCGCCATCGAATTGATAAAGCAATGCGCCATTTGAGCCGGAATAGACGTAAACGGAGCCGGCATTAAATACACCGCTAGGGTCTGCGCCGCCGGATCCAATGATGAAATCAGCATAGCCGTCACCGTTGACGTCGCCGGCACCGTCTACCGATTCACCGAAGTCGTCGTAAGCCTTGCTGCCGTCGTATTGCCACATCAGAGTGCCATCGACACCGGAGTAAACGTAGGCCGAGCCTACATCCGAACTGCCACCGACTTGGGCGAAGCGAGCGCCGATGATGATGTCGTCAAAACCATCGTTGTTGACGTCTCCAGCACCTTTGCCGACGCTCAAGTAGTCGTAGGGATTGTGCCCGTGAATTTCGTGAATGGTTTCGGTGGCGCCGCCGCTTTGGGCCAGTCCGGGCGAGGCCAGTATTCCGCCGAATAGGCCCGCTGCAAATAGAGAATGAAAGAGGGGTCGAAGTGGGAAGGATTGAATCACGAGGAAAGCTATGTGGTGGGAAGAAGTGGATTGAGAACTTTCCAATCCTGCTTCAAAGCATTCCTCACGTCAAGGAAGTTGGAAACCGGCCTCGGTCGCGGGCGCAGCGAAGTCGCCGGCCACGACTAAGTCGAAGACGGCATGCTTGGGTCGTAGAAATACACCCGGTTCTTACCCGCAGCTTTGGCAGCTTTCAACGCCTCGTTGGCCTGCAGGAATAACTGCGACGTATCCTTCAAACCGGTGCCGTCGAAGCTGGCGGTACCGATGGATAGATGCACCTCGGTGCGGTACTTCTGGTCGCTGATCACCAGTCCCGCAGTGGTCGACAAAATACGATTGGCCACACCGACGCCTTCCTCTAGGTTGGTATCCGGCATCAAAACCGCATATTCATCGCCGCCAATTCGCGCCGGAATATCGATATTTCGCACCGAATGGCGAATCACCTCGGCGACGGTGCGCAAAACCGTGTCGCCGAATTCATAGCTGGAGGTGTCATTGATGCGCTTGAAGTCGTCAATATCCAGCAGCAACAAGGTCAGCGGATTGTGATGTCGCTGGCTACGCGAAAACTCCTGCGTGAACCGATCACGGAAATGGCGGTCGTTCGAAAGCTCGGTCTTATGGTCGGTGATCAATTGCGCCTCTAAGCGCTTCGCCCGGCTTTGGCTGTATTTGATCAAGTCGTGATAACGCAATAGGTTACGAATGCGAGCTTCAATTTCCGCGGCTTCAAATGGAATCTTGACCCAATCCGCCAGCGCCATCTCGTGGTGCAGCAACTCGGTCAGTTGGCGCGCTTCTACATCTTCCCAGGGCAAAAGTAGCCAAGGAATTTCCCTGGCCGGGGAAAGCCGAGACAACAGCTGCTCCCACTCCATCGTCTCGGGGGATAACGTCAGCGGCGCCACTACAGCGGCCGCAAGGTCTTTGTCGTCAAGGATTTCCATGCTCTGCTCCAGGCAGGCACTGATCTTGACCTGATATCCCCGCTGGCCAAAATGCTCCCCCAAACCATGCAGATCTTCTCCGCGATGGTTCAGTATTGCCAGCGTTTGCGCTCTACTGGCTGGGTGGGGTAGCCGGGGGTGCATAGCTCCAAGTGAAGGCTATCACGCTAGAATTCCGCAAATCCGAAAAATCAAGGCCGCAAAGAGGAGGCTTTGATTGACTAGGCCTGGGCTTGGTTTAGAATGTCCGGCTCATTTTCCAGACTCGCTGGAAATGATTCCGAAAACCCAAGCATAGACCCGACCCGGGTAACGCATGTCTGATCTCTCAGTGAAGGCGTTAGTGGATGCCGGTGCACACATCGGTTGCCGAGTTGGTCGCTGGAACCCGAAGATGGATAAGTACATCCTCGAGTCCAGAAACCGAATCCACATCATTGACCTCAAAGAAACCATTAAGGGCATCTTGAGGGCTAAACACTTCGTTCGCGAAATCGCGGCCGGTGGCAACGACATTCTGTTCGTTGGTACCAAGCAGCAGATTCGCGGCATCGTGTCCCAGTCACGAGATAAAACTGGAATGCCATACGTCAGTGACCGTTGGATCGGTGGCACGCTGACGAACTTCGACGTGATCGGTTCGCGAATCGCTCACTTGGAGGATATGGAGAAGCGCGAGGAAGAAGGTCGCACCTCGGTGATGACCAAAAAAGAACTCGCTCGCTTCAACCGCGAAAAGGCCAAGTTGTTCCGCAACTTGCACGGCATTCGTGACATGTTCCGTTTGCCAGGCGCCATGGTTGTCGTCGACACCAAGACTGAGCGCAAAGCCATTCGCGAAGCACACCGTATGGGCATCCCCGTCGTCGGCATCATTGATACCGACTGCGATCCGGATCACAGCGATGTACACATCCCGGCCAACGACGACGCGATTCGTTCCGTCTCGCTGATCTTGGAACACCTGTTCGAAGCTGCCGACGCCGGTAAGCAACTGCGCAAGGAGCGCGGTGTGCCGGAGCCGAAGCAGACTCGCGACCTGCCGACCGATGCACCGGTTCCGCGCCCGACCCGTGGTGGTCGTCGTGGTGGCCCGGGCGGACGTCGTGGTCCTGGCGGCCCCGGTGGCGGTGGCGGTCAAGGTGGACAAGGCGGCGGCCGTGGTCGCGGCAAGCAGCAAGGTGGCGGCGGCCAGCAAGGCGGCCCGCGCCAAGGCTTGCGCGTACCGATGCCTGGTGGTGTCAACCGTCCGGTTGAGATCCAACCTCACCCCGAAAACGAAGCACCCGCTTCTGATTCCTCTGCCAAGAAAGACGAGGCAGAAAAGTCGGAGTAATCATCCTCCCAGCAATTACTGAACGATGACCCAGATCACCGCGAAGGCTGTCTCTGCTCTGCGCACCAAAACCGGTGCCGGCATGATGGACTGCAAAAAAGCCCTGGTTGAATCCGGTGGCGACGAGGAAAAGGCATACGAGTACCTTCGTAAGAAGGGCTTGAAGTCTGCGGAAAAGCGCGCCGAGCGCGATACCGCCGAAGGTCGTGTTTACTCTTACATTCACCACAACCAACGCGTCGGCGTCATGGTTGAGATCGCTTGCGAAACCGACTTCGTTGCCCGTGGTGACGAGTTTGAATCGCTGTGCAGCGACCTCTGCATGCACGTAGCCGCTACGGTTCCGTCGCCGTTGGCAGTGGATGCCGGTGGAGTTCCGTCGGAGTTGGTGGAAGAGGAGCGCCGAATTCTGCTTGAGTCGGAAGACATGCAGGGCAAGCCTGACGAAATCAAGGAGAAGATTGTTGGCGGTCGGATCGACAAGTTCATCAAGGAGCGCGCGCTGCTTGAGCAGGAATACGTCAAAGATCCGTCGATGACCGTTGAGGATCGCGTCACTGCCGCGATCGCCAAGATGGGTGAAAACATCAAGGTCAACCGCTTCGCCCGCTTCGAGCTGGGTGCATAGGTAAACGCGAGTGACAGAGTCCTCACCCTACCAAGCTTGTCGTCGTCTCCTGCTGAAGGTCAGCGGGGAAGGCTTTTCGAAGGAGGGTGAGACTGCTCTGGATACAGAGCGGGTTCGCATCCTTGCGAAGCAACTGCGCGAGCTGACCTCGGAAGGAATTCAAGTTGCCACCGTCATTGGCGGTGGCAACATTTTGCGTGGTGCCCAATCCAAACAGTTGGGCATTGAGCGCGGCACCGCCGACTACATGGGAATGTTGGCGACGGTGATCAACGGCATGGCACTTTGCGATGCGTTGGAAGCCAACGGCGTACCGACTCGCGTGATGTCGGCCGTCGACGTCCATAAGGTTTGCGAGCCTTTCATTCGCCGGCGGGCCATTCGCCACCTAGAAAAGGGCCGCGTGGTCATTTTGGTCGGCGGCCTGGGCAGTCCGTATTTCACCACCGACACCGCTGCAGCTCAGCGCGGTGCCGAGTTGGAGTGCGATCTGCTGATGAAGGCAACCATGGTCGATGGCGTTTACGACAAAGACCCGAAGAAGCACGATGATGCCCAATTCTTGCCGGATCTGAAGTTTGGCGAGGTGCTGGAGAAAGAGCTGCGCGTCATGGATCTGACCGCGTTTGCGTTGTGTCGTGAGAATGATTTGCCGATCGTGGTATTCAATATGGATGCCCCGGACGGTGTTGTACGGGCCGCTCGCGGCGATAAAGTAGGATCCAGGATTACTAGCTAACCATGTCGTCCCCAATCGAACCTTTTGTCGAATCTGCAATCGAGCGCATGGACAAGTCCGTCCAGCATTTCCTCGATGAAACTCGTGGCATCCGCACCGGTCGGGCAAGCGCAGGCTTGCTGGATAACGTCCGCGTCGACTACTACGGGCAGAAAACCCCGCTCAACCAGATTGCCAACGTCAGCGTTGCCGACGCTCGCTGCTTGTTGGTGAAGCCTTTTGACGCGGCTGCGTTGAAGGACATCGAAAAAGCCATTTTGGCTTCCGATCTGGGCTTGAACCCTGCCATCGAAGGCGGTTCTTTGCGCATCAACATTCCTGCTTTGTCGCAGGAGCAGCGCCAGAAGCTGGCCGGCCGCGTCAAGTCGTTGGGTGAGGACGCCCGCGTCTCGATGCGCAATGTTCGTCGCGATGTTTTGCGTGAACTGGAGACCGAAGCGAAGGACAAAAACCGCGATGTGGTGCTGTCCGAAGACGACGTCAAACAGGGCAAAGATCGCATTCAGGACGTGCTCAAAGAGCACGAATCGAAAATTGACGAACTTTGTAAAAACAAGTCCGAAGAGATAATGACTGTTTGATCGGCAGACGTTACACTTTGCGGCTCGCAGGGCGGTCCACCCGCCCTCGGGGGCATAACTCAGTTGGTAGAGTAGCTGGCTTTTAACCAGTTTGTCCCAGGTTCGAGTCCTGGTGCCCTCACCATCTCAACGCGGTAGCTTTGGCTGCCGCGTTTTTTTGTTTTTGGGTTTATGTGGGGGTGTTTTGGGACCTCCTTCCGCGGCAAGGGGTACGGGCTTCGCCGTACCAAAAGCCGCGGAAGGAGGTCCCAAAACACAGGACATACACACGAACCAAAAAGACCACAAGGAACGCTACCGCGTTGCTCGGGCTGTGGAGATTGCATTTGGATGCGGTTATTCGGGGAGGCGGGTTAGGCCGGGGGATAGGCCTAGTCTTGGGAGGAAGGGGATTTTTAGTTGGGGGGGCCAGAGAGATAGGCCGGCGGTTAGGCCTATGAGGTGGATTTCTAGGCCTTGTTGGTAGCCGAGGGAGGCGCCTAGGGGGAGGGTGTCTAGGTGGAGGCCGTCGCGGCTGGGGGTGATGCCGGCGCTGAGGGTGGTGGTGTAGTTTTTGCCTACGGCGTTGTGGGGGAGCTCTACGTCTAGGCCGGGCACGTCGTTGATGATGCGGGCGGCGTAGGTATTGGAGTTTGGACCTGGGTAGGCTCGGTAGTGGAAGTCTTGGGCGTGGATTTGGGCGGCTTGTTGGATGTGGGGGATCATGTTGGCGGCGTCGCTTAGTAGGTAGACGGCTAGCAGTTCGACGTCGCGGCCCCAGCGCACGTTGTGGGTGGCTACCGACGGGTGGATCTTTTCGGTTTTGGGTTCGGTGTTGGCTTCTACGCGGGTCCAGTTTTCGTCGCCTTGGTTGCGGTATTCAATCCACACGTGACTGGCGAAGCGGCTGTACCACGGTTCGCTGTCGGGGATGCGCACCGACTTAACGACGACGATGTCGATGTCGGCTTGCGGAAGGTAGGTTGGCGATATGGACGCGCAAGCTGTGAGCAACAGCAGCGCGCAGGCGGTGGCGATACGGGTCAGCATGTAGCCAGCAATTTACCTTGCCAGCTGCTGCGTTCACGCAGAATGTTTTCAATGCGTGAGTGCACCGAGCCGCGGCCGGGCCACGGTTTGGGCGCTAAATATTCTTCGGGCGGGGCTTCGGCAACTAAGCGGTGCACGACGACTTCGGGCGGCAGCACTTCGACGGCGTCGGCGATCATTTGCGCGTAGCTTTCGGCGTCGAGCAATTCGATGCCGCCGTCCATCCATTGCTTCGCCAATTGGGTGCGTTTCAACACCATCAGTTGATGGAACTTGATGCCGTGAACCTGGGCGTTGCGTGCCGCTTCCACCTGGCGCAGTAAGCCGCCCTCTTTTTCACCGGGCAAGCCGGCAATGCAGTGGCAGATCTTTTGCAAGCCGTATTCGTCGGCAAGTTCGCAGGCGCGGTAGAACGAATCCAGCGTGTCGTAGCGGCCGATGCGTTTTTGAACCTCGTCATCGGCGGTCTCCAAACCGAATTCCACCCATACTTGATCGAAGGATTCGGTTTGAGCGGCGATCAGTTCGGCGGCTTCACGGCTGAAGCAATCCGGGCGTGTGCCGATCGACAAGATCGGTGCGACATCCGACCAAGTGTTCATTTGTTCCAAACCCGCCGCCAGCGGATCCAGATCGGGATAAGTGTTGGAGTAGGACTGGAAGTACAAGATCGCCGCCGGGCCCTCTGGGTTCAGCCTGCGTACTCGTTTCAAACCCTCGGCCCACTGCACATCCAGCGATTCGGCGCGTTTGGCCGCGCCGGTGCCGCTGCCTGACACAGTGCAATAAATGCAGCCGCCGAAACCCTTCTCGCCGTCGCGATTCGGGCAGGTCAAACCCAGGTCCAGCATTACCCGGCGCAGGCGTCGGCCATACACGCCCTTCAAGTACCGGCCCAGACTAAGAACCGGTTTTTCCGAACAAGGTTTTGCAGAGGATCGGGAAACCGGCTCCATGTCACTATTCTATCCTTCCGTCCCCGGCGCACGGCTCCGCCATCCCTGCCGTGATTCTCCTTGCGGCGCTCCCGCCGGCCGCCCAACTTTCCCTCGATGAGCAAACTCCAACCCGTTCCGGTCGTCATCGGCACCGCTGGTCATATCGACCACGGCAAAAGCGCGTTGATTGAAGCGCTGTGCGGAACTCATCCGGACCGGTGGCAAGAGGAGCAGGAGCGCGGCATCACGCTGGATTTGGGCTACGCGCAGATGGCCTACGACGACGGCTTCGAAATCGGTTTCGTCGACGTGCCCGGCCACGAAAGGTTGGTGCGCAAAATGGTTGCCGGCGCTACCGGAATGGGCGCCGCAATTTTGGTGATTGCCTGCGACGACGGCGTGATGCCGCAAACGCGCGAGCACTTTGAGGTGTTGCAATTGCTCGGCCTGAAGCACGGCATCATTGCACTGAGCAAAGCCGACTTGGCCGACGAAGAAACGTTGGAGCTCGCCACCGCCGATGTCGAAGAATTGATTGACGGTACAACATGGCAAAACGTGCCCATCGTTCCTGTCAGTGCGCACAGCGGCGACGGCATGGATGCGATGCGTATCGCATTACGGAAAATGGCGGAAGCGGCACGTGATCGCATGGAGCAATCGCCTCATGCATTCCGCATGCCGATTCAACGCAGTTTTGCCCTGCACGGAGCCGGCACCGTCGCCACCGGTGTTTGTGCAAGTGGCACCCTTGAGGAGGGACAAACCCTAGAAGTGGTTCCTGGTGGAAAAACCAGTCGCGTACGCCGCGTGCATGTTCACGGGCGTGACGCCGGTGTTGCCCAACCTGGATTGCGCACCGCGGTCAACCTTCCCGACTTCGACGCCGAGGATTGCGCGCGCGGTCACGTGCTTGCGGCACCCGGTAGCTTGGCGGAAGGCAGTTTGCTGCGTGTTGCCGTGCAGCTGTTGCCGAATGTAAGGCCGCCCAAGCATGCCAGTGAGGTGCAAGTACTAGCCGGAACCGCCGCAGTGGAAGGCAAGATTTTCCTGCCGCCAGATTTTGGGCAAATCGCGCAGTCATCGGCTGCTGAGCCGGACCAAGAAGAGGATTCGCCCTCAAGCCGCGTCGCGCTGCATTTGGTGGATCTAGAACTTAGCCACCCGCTTGCGCTTGTACCCGGCGAACGCTTGCTCTTGCGCCGGCCTAGCCCAGGGATGAACTTAGGAGCAGGTCGTTTTCTTGCCTTTGCACGCCATCGGTTGCGTCGCAAGGACAAACAAGAACGCGAATCGCTGCAACGCTTAGCCGAGGCGGTGGATCATCCTTTGGATTTGTTGGTGCGCTACCTGGAGCAACCCGGCGTCGGCGAGCAGGATGTGGCCAATATCGCCAAGCACTTGGGTTGGCAGGCACAAGCGACGGCTGAATTGTTGAAGCGATCTTGTGCCAACGGCAGCGTGCGCGAGATGTCGGCCGGACGTTTTTTGGGCATGGGGCAGGCCGGCCAATTGGCGCAAGAGGTGCAAGGCATTTTGGCTCATTGGCGCAACGCCCATCCGCACCGCGTTCGCATTCCGGTGGGACGGCTGCGCGAGCGCTTGGGCAAAAAGAAGTTCCCCAGTCTGCAAAAGCTGCAGGACTTTGAAATCGAAGTATTGGGTTTGCAGCGCCAACCCGGTTTGCATTGGGGCATTGTTGGTGCCGAACCATCGGAAGATTGGTTGGCCGACGCGGATCGCATCGCCGGCGCTTTGGGGGCAGGAGCGCTTTCGCCGCCGTCGGTACAGGATCTGGCTGCGCAATTGGGTTTGGAAGAGGATCGCGTGCAAGCAGTCGTCGAGCTGCTTCAAGACCAAAGCCAAGCTTTGTTAATCGACGGCACCTTGGTTTTTGCGGTGTCCGCTATCGAGGAACTTCGCTCCCTGGTGGTGGAGCAGCTTCAAGGCGATGGATTGCAGATTCCGGTGATTCGCGATCGCTTCGGAACCACGCGCAAGTTCTTGATGCCGCTGCTCGAATTTTTAGACGAGCGCGGGGTTACTGCGCGGCGTGGGGGGAACCGCATTCTGCGCGACGCCGACGCACCGCTTCTTTAACGCGTTCCGGCGTGCTGATTTCATACCAGTCGCCGTCGTGCAGGTAAGCGCGCGCAGTCACGCCGTCGGCCATTGCCGGGAACATGCCGTGACGCAACATGCAGAGCACCTGTTGAGGATTATCTTCGCGTGCTTGTTGCAGATAGGGCAGCCAGGCTGGGTCGGGGCGGCAAATGCCGGTGAAGACGGCAACTCCATGCGTGGTTGAATTCGACGCTTCCAAACCCGCGCCGCCTCCGCTCGAAGTCATCTTTGCGGCTTCCGATTTCGCCAGCAAGCCGCTGATGTTGAAGTTTTCGTCGAAGCGCAGGCCTCCGAAATCCGACAGCTTGGATTGGCTGTGCAAAACCAAAGTTCCGACCGGCTGTTGCACAACAACTTTCAAGTCGACGTCGCCAAACTGTTTGGCGTTTATGATCAAATCCGGTAGTGAACCATTGCGTTGGTAATACTCCAATAAAGTTCCACCCGTGCCGAGTAATTCGGGCTCTTCAATAAAATTCAGTCGATTGCGCTCTTCAATCGGCCCATCGGCGCGGTCATCGCCGTATTCCTTCAACGCAAAACAAGCGTGTTCCAACACCTGGTCGGGAAGCCAGTGCATGTTGACCCACATGTTGCCGATGCCGCTTTGGATCAAACGCCCGATCATAAATTTAAGCGGCGTGGTATCGCCGATGGGCACGCATGCTTTGGCGTATTGATCGCGAATCCCTTGCAAGCGGGTAGCTTTGCCGGCGGCGAGCAATAAGGCGGACTTCATCGCGACCAATTACAGGGGACGGGCTTCATCGCGAACTTCAAAGCCTATTGCGATGACGTCTGGGCTTCGAGTTTGAGCTTCCACGCGCGCGGACACGGCGGTTGGATTTGCTGCCACACTTCGCGATAAATCCGCGTGCCGGGCACGTCGGTCATCAGTTGGGCGGCGGCGGCATGAGCGCGATGAGCGGCGGGTACATAATCGATGCGGCCAATTAACAACATGCGACCGAATGTGCCGAGCGCTTTTAGTACGCGTTGCAATGCGGTGGAGCGGTATTGGATCAGCGTTTGCTCGGGGCTTAAGCCCAAGCGCATGCCCAAACCTTTGACGCCTTGTTGAATCAGCGTTTGGACTTCAGGCGATAGGTCGACGTACGCATCGGTGGCCAACGACGCGAAGTCGTAAAACACCGGGCCGGGGCGCAGATCTTGATGATCGAGCAACGCTAGGCCGCCGTCATCGGTTAGCAACACATTGCGCGAGTGGAAGTCGCGGTGTTGCAGGCTCCATGGTCCGCTACTCGCGGCATCGGCCAAGGCCTCTGCGGCATGGCGAAGCTCGGCGCGCAAGTTGGGCGTGATTTTGAGCGAGCATGCGCCTTCTAAATAGGCGTCGCGGAATAACTCCAACTCGCGGCGAAACAAGGCAGCATCTAAGGCCATCGCGCGATTGGGATGCCGCGGCGGCAAATCCTGGAAGGCAAAGCGATGCCACATGCCCATCAATTGGCGGTAAGCATCTTGGTGGGGGTCGTCGGCAAGATGACGGTCGCCGAGGTCTTCGACCAAATAGGCGCCATCGATGATTTCGCCAATGCGCGGAACCGGCACCTGACATTGCTGCAAAAAACGCGTGGTCGCTTCGGGCGCAGGATCGGGCGACGTCACCCGCAGCCAGCCATGCACGTCGGCATTTTCGCTGCGGAAGTAACGGCGCAAACCGGCTTCCGGAGTTAAGCAGTCGCCGTGAATTTCTCCGCGCAGCCAAGCGCGATGGGAATCGTTAGTGTTTGAATTTGTGTTGCTCATTGCCGGGCCAGATCAGGTGGGGCTTCAGGCCGTGGCGAGGGGATAGAGCGGAAGGTCGGGCATGACGCGGCTGGATGCTTGCAGCGATTGATGCAGCAGTTCACCGGCCGGCGTTTCGCCTTTGGAGTAATCGCGAATTTCAATCGCGCCATATCCGTCGAAGTCGATGTCTTCGAGGCATTGATAAATCGCCGGCCAATCCAAATTGCCGTCGCCCGGCGCGCGGTGTTGATCGCCGCCGCCGTCGTTGTCGTGCAAATGCATGTGGGTCAAGCGCGGCGCCGAGCGGCGAATGATATCGACCACATCGCCTTCCAAATTGGCATGGCCGACGTCGAGGCAAATGCCGCCCCATGGTCCGGCTTGCACGTCGTCGAGCAGTTGCAGAATGGCGTCGACCGAGGTGCCGGCCGAGGTCAGATTCTCCAACGCGATGACCACCTCGCATTCGGCGGCAATTGGCAGCAATTCTTCCATCGACGCCCGCGCCAATGCGAAGGTCTGATCGGTCCATTCGTCCGACGGCCAACCCATATGCAACACCGCTTGGCCGGCACCCAAGATCGACGCGGCGCGCAATCCGTCGGCGGTGCCGTCGATGGCTTCGCGCCGGGCGACCGGGTCGGGGTCGGTCAGCGACCAGCGGATGTTGCGCTCGAGCAAATCCGGCACCGACGGGTAGAGCGGCAGGTGCACGCTGGAGGCGGACAAACCATGGGCTCCCAGCCGACCGCGGAAATCGCGCATCGCCTCGCCGTCGCGCCAGGGCAAGTGCGGCTTGGCCAGCCACACCTCCAAGCTGGACAGCGGGCACTCGGCCATCGCCTGCAAAGCACTTTGCCCGAGCGGGTTGTACACAAACAGATGTGTCGAAAGGCTTAACCGCATCGTTTCGCTATCCTAGTAAGACCATGTGGTCGATTTCTGTGCTGCTCCTGAGCCTGCTGCTTCCCCAGCAGGGCGACCCCACCGTACGCGATTTCAAACGCTATTTCAAAAAGACCAAGGATCCGGTGCAGCGCGTCGAGTTTGTGCACTCGCTGGAAGACATCGATGACGAGGGCGTGGCCAAGGTGCTGCTGCCGGTTTTGAAGGACAAGGACCCCGCCGTAGCCGGGGCAGCAGCCGAGGTGATTGCCCAATTGCCTTCGGAAAAATCGCGCGCACCGTTGATGAAGGTGGTCGAGAAGGGCAAACCGGCCGAGCAAGTCGGTCCGATTTTGCGCGCCGCGAGTAAATCCAAGTGGTTGGAGTTTCTGCCGATTATTCGCCCGCACCTCACTCACAAAGAAGATGGCGTGCGCCTGTGGGCGGTGCGCAGCGTAGGCAGCATGCGCGACGGCGAATCGCTGCCGCAGGTGATCGAAGCCGCTGGCAGCGACGACAACCCGTTGGTGCGCGTCGCCGCGATCGAATCGATGGTGCAACTCAGCGCCGGTCACACCGACGAGTGCCTGCCGCCGTTATTGGCCGCGATAGATGACAAAAACACCAGCGTGCAAGTCGCCGGTTGCCTAGCTTTACGCACCGTCCGTCACCGCGATGCCATCGCACCGTTGATCGACCTGTGGCAAAACGGCAGCGGATTGGTGCTGCAGCACATCTATCCGACGCTGATGGAAATCACCGACATGCAGTACGGCGCCGACGCCGCGCAATGGAAGCGTTGGTGGGACCGGGCACAGGGCGATTTCAAGATCCCGTCGGACGAGCAGTTGGCCAAACGGCGGGAAGAACGCGCCAAAACCGCGCTGCTTTACGTGCCGGAAGCCACATCGGCGTCCTTTGCCGGCATCTCCACGCCCAGTCGCGAAGTGGTCTTCGTCATCGACGTTTCGGGTTCGATGGAGGACTCGGTGCTGGAGCGCGATAAGTTCCGCAAAGCCGGCCACAATCGCTTCGAGAAAATGGAGATCATCAAAAAAGAGCTCAGCGAGGCGATCAAAGGATTGGAAGGCAACGTGCGCTTCACCGTGCACGCTTTTGCCACCGAAGTGCATTCCTGGCGCGACAAATTGGTTCCCGCCAACGCGTTGAACAAGAAGTCGGCATTGGAATTTGTGCGCAAGTTGAAGCCCATCGGCGGCTCGGCTGCCAAAGCGCGGGCGGCGGCAGGGCTGAAGGGATCGGCCAACGTCGATGCCGGTCGCACCAACACCTACGCCGCACTGATGGCCGGCTTAGGCGTGACCGATGAAAAAACCAGGTTGGCGGTCACCCGCGATTCGTCGGCCGACGTCGGCGAGCAAGGTGACACGCTGTTCTTCTTCTCGGACGGCCTGCCAACGGTAGGCGAAATGGTCGACACCGACGAGATCCTGACCGCGATCAGCAAATTCAACGAGTTTCGCCGCATTTCGATCCATGCCGTTGCCATTGGCGACTTTAAAAAGACCTGGATGCGCAATTTGGCCCTTCAGAATAGTGGCCAATTTGTCGATCTTGGACGATAATGCATGTTGCCAACGCTGGGCGGAGGCCCCATAATGTCCGGCCCTTGGATCGGGGCGTGGCTCAGCCTGGCAGAGCGCTGCGTTCGGGACGCAGAGGTCGGAGGTTCAAATCCTCTCGCCCCGACCACCCTTAGACCAAACCAGTGATCGGTCTTTGCTAGATCCAAGCGATTTTGTTGGATTGTTTTATGTGAGTGGTGCAACCGCACCCTACCAGGCTCACTAGCGAAGAACTCCTGGTACTCCTCAGAGGAGGAGCTTCATGACCGAAGAAAAACCGCCTGAAAAGGCTGGGATTCGGCGGCGTAGGCGTCGTCGGCGTCCTCGTAAGACTGGAGCCCCCGAAGTGGCTGAAACTTCGGCGGCCGACGCTACCGATACGTCCGCAAATCCTGAGCAAACCAAGGCTTCGGCCGGCAATAGGTCCGCTGCAGGCGCAGAGGGGGCCGTTGCCGACGCCAACGGCTCATCCACCGGCAGTTCCAACGGCCGTCGCCGACGACGCCGACGCGGGCGTTACAGCCGCGGGGAAGGGAACGATCGCGGTGCCCAGAAGGGCGGCGATGCTGCTCAAGCCGACCGCAATGGTGCGCCGCGTAAAAAAGCCGAGCCGCTTGAGGTTTCCGGCATCCTGGATATCCGCAAGGACGGCACCGGCTTTTTGCGCCAATTGGAGCGTGACTTAGCCGAGAGCCCGCAGGATCCGATGGTGCCGGTCGCCATCGTGCGCAAGTTCGGCCTGAAAAACGGCATGCTGTGCAGCGGCCGCGGTGTTCCGGGCAAGGGCAAGTACGGCCCGCGCATGGAGTTTCTGGAAAAGGTCGATGACATGGACGCCGCCGAACGTCGGCGCATGCCGCAGTTCAAACGGCTGACGGTAATCGACCCGGATTTCCACTTTGAACTCGGCACCTGCGATCACGACGGTCGCTTGTCGATGCGGGTGATGGACCTGCTAGCGCCGCTGGGACGCGGTCAGCGTGGTTTGTTGGTGGCGCCGCCGCGTACCGGTAAGACCACGTTGTTGCAGCACGTCGCTCGCAGCATGGAAGAGATCTATCCGGACGTGCACATCATGGTGCTGTTGATCGACGAGCGCCCGGAAGAAGCAACTTATTGGCGTCGCAATTTGAAAAACGGCGAGGTCTACGTCAGCACAATGGATCAGCCGCCGAAGCGCCACGTGCGTTTGGCCGAGTTGGTGCAATTCCGTGCCGAGCGCCTGGTCGAGCAGGGCAAAGAGGTCGTCATCCTGCTGGATTCGATCACTCGACTGACGCGTGCGTACAACAACACCGTCGGCGGCAAGAATTCCAAGGTGATGTCGGGCGGTTTGGATTCGCGCGTTTTTCAAAAGCCGAAGAGCTTCTTTGGCGCGGCGCGCAATACCGAAAACGCAGGTTCGCTGACCATTCTGGCGTCGGCGTTGGTCGATACCGGCTCGCGCATGGACCACGTGATCTTTGAGGAATTCAAAGGCACCGGCAACATGGAAGTGACGCTGGATCGCGCGTTGGCCGACCGGCGCATTTTCCCGGCGATCAACATCAACGCCACCGGCACGCGTAAGGAAGAGAAGTTGTTCACGCGCCAAACCATGCGCAAGATCAACATTCTGCGCCGCGTGTTGTCGCGGATGCGTCCGCGGGAGGCGGTCGAGATGCTGATCGATCGTTTGGAGAGATATCCTTCGAACCGCGAGTTCTTGGACGCGTTCTCCCTGGATGATGTCGACTGAGGCGGTCGTTCAAGTAAGCGAATTGCACAAAGCCTTCGGCGAGGTGCAAGCGCTGCGTGGGGTGAGCTTTGAGATCCCCAGCGGCGCGGTGGTTGGCTTTTTGGGGCCGAACGGTGCCGGCAAAACCACGGCGATCAAGATTCTGACCGGCTACCTAGCGGCGGATTCCGGCTCGGCCAGCATTTGCGGGCACGATGTCGAAAGCGAGCCGCTGGCGGCGAAGGCATTGGTCGGTTACTTGCCCGAAAACAACCCGCTTTACTTGGACATGCGGGTGGAGCAATACCTGAGCTTCGCTTGGTCCGCCCAGGGTGACGGCAGCGGTAGTGAGAGCAAACGCGACGCCATCGATCGTGTGGTGCAAGCCACTAGTTTGCAGCAGGTGTTTCGCCGCAACATTGGCAATTGCTCGAAGGGATATCGTCAGCGCGTGGGTTTGGCGCAAGCGCTGTTGCATGACCCGCCGTTGTTGGTGTTGGATGAACCGACCAACGGATTGGATCCGCTACAGGTGGTTGAGATTCGCGAGTTGATCCGCAACTTGGGCAAGAGCAAAACGGTGGTGTTAACCACTCACGTTTTGCCCGAGGTTGAAGCGTTGGCGGATCGTGTGGTGCTGATTCACCAAGGGCAAAAGGTTGCCGACGGTTCGTTGCAACAACTGGCGCAAAGCGGTGACGGCGCGCAGGCGCGATTGATTGCGGTTGGCGAGCAATCGCAAATGGAGAAGGCCATCCAAGCTGCCGATTGCGCGGTGAAGCAATGGCTGCAAGCGCCGCTGGGCGACGCCAAGCATTGCGGTGCCGTCGTCAAATTGCCGGGCAGTGGCGGAGCAGATGAGCTGGCTGCGCTTTCGCAAAGCGTTCAATCGGCAGGGCTCATATTGTTGGAACTTGGTGCGGAAACCGGAACCTTGGAAGCTTTGTTTAAGGATTTACAAGCGGGAGCGGTGCAAGCATGAAGAAAGCCATCTTGTTAGCCAAACGCGAGTGTTGGGCGGCTTTTGATTCGCCGGTGGCCTACTTGGTTTTGGCCGCACTGCCGGTGTTGACGGCGTCGTTCTTCTTTTTGCTCGGCGACTTTTTTGCTGCCGGCAGCGCCGACTTGCGCAGCTTTTTTGCTTTGCTGCCGGTGATGTTCATGCTGATCACGCCGGCCATCACGATGCGCATGTGGAGTGAAGAACAGCGATCCGGCACCGAAGAGCTGCTGTTTAGTTATCCCTTCCGAGTACGCGATTTGGTCCTCGGCAAATTCCTCGGCGCTTGGGTTTTGCTGGCGATGGCCTTGTTTGCCACCGCGCTGACGCCGATCACCGTTGCTTGGTTAGGGCCGCTCGACATGGGACCGCTGATCGGCGGTTACTTCGGCGCGCTGATGCTCGGCGCAGCCTGTTTATCGGTGGGCTTGTTTCTTTCCTCGGTGACGCAAAACCAAATCGTCGCTTGGTTGCTCGGCGTATTGCTGTTGGCGATGCTCAACCTGCCGGCGGTGCTGGCACCGATCATTTCCAAGTCGCCGGCATGGTCGCAGTTGCTGATGTCACTCGACATCAACGAGCGCTTCGCCGCCATGAGCCGCGGCGTGATTTCGTTCGGCGACCTCAGTTACTTCATCGGCATGACGGTGCTTTTCTTGTGCTTGAATGGCCTCGCTCTAGAACGGCGGAGGTGGCGCGGATGAGCCCCAAACGACAAAGTTGGCTCACCGCCGCGTTGATCCTCGGCATCGTGTTCAGCGCCGTTGTGTTGACGCAGCGTTTGCGTTGGCGTTGGGACCTGACCGAAGAGAAGGTTTACTCGCTGTCGCCGACCTTGTTGGAGTTGATCGATCAACTGGAAGACCGCTTGCAGATCAAGCTGTATTTCAACCGCGATATCGAAGGCGCCGAGCACTTGCTGCCCACGCGCTTGAGTATTCAGGACCGCCTAGAGGAAATCGCCGCGCTGGGGGCCGAATACGTCGCCATTGAGACGGTAGATCCGACCACCGACCTGGTGGCAGCACGCGACGCCGAACACATCGGCATCGTGCCGGTTACGGTAACCGATTCACGAGTGGGAGGAGTGAGTGTTGAAAAGCTATATCAAGGCTTGGAGATGCGCTACCAGGATCAATCGGCGTTGATTCCCTTTGTCATACCCGATGAATTTGAATTTGCCGTTGCCAGTCGATTGGCTTCTTTGTTGCGAGGACGAAAGCGTCCGGTACTGGCGTTTTTCTCGCGCGAACCGCACTTGCCGCCGCCGGTGCCTGGGGTAGACCAAGAGGCATCGCCCGATCGCGTGTTCGAAAAGCTGCGCGAAAACTTGGCGGATCGATTTGCCATCCGTGATTTCCGCACCTTCCATGCTGACAAACCGGTTCCAGATGATGTGGTCGGGCTGATTGTGGCGCGGCCGGAGGGAGTGACGCCGCAAGAGTTGGAGCAGATCGACGCTTATCTGAAGCGCGGCGGTCACGTCGTCATGCTGGTGGATACCGAGAAGGTGGATCCGTCTCAAGGGTTGGCGTCAAAACCAATCGCGACCGGCGTCGACGAATGGCTGAATAGCTACGGCATCACCGTGCATCCCGAATTGGTTTACGACGAAGTTTGCAAACCGGTTCCGGTGGATGTTCAGTTAGTCACCCTGCCCGACGGCACTCAGGCGCGCAATCCGATTTACCTGCCCTATGGCGTTTACTTGGAGCTCCAGCAGGACTCGCTGAACACCAGCCACATCGTGACCGCCGGCTTGGAAATGGTGGAAATGGTGTGGGCGCACCCAGTGACCTTCCAAAAAGGAGTTGGGTTGGATTTAGAAGCGGAAGCATTGCTGCGTAGTTCGCCACAGGCTTATGCGTTGCCGGCCGGTACCAACGTGGCGATGGATCCCAACAACGTCAAGCTGATGGAAGTGACGGCGGCGCGCAGCGGCAAAGCACAACGCTTTGATTTGGGCATTGCGGTTACCGGCAAGTTTGGCGAGGAAGCCAGTGCATCGGGATTGTTGGTTGTACTTGGCGACAGCGAGGTGTTCCACAACATCACTTTGGACGGCGGTTCGCCGAATACCACCTTTGCCGACAACTTGATTGATTGGATGGCGCAGGATGAATCATTGATCGGCTTGCGTTCGCGCGGCCGTGATTTGCGCTTGCTGAAAAACTTCTACATGGAGGCGGTGGAGGAAGCCGGCGGCGTGCAGGAATCCGATGAAGAGAACCGTCGCATCGATCGCGCCGCGCGCAAGTATCGCGATCAGATGGAATCGCGCATCGCATGGTTCAACGTGTTGACGCCACCGATCGTATTGTTGATTGCGGGCATCGCTCACTTCAGCTTCCATCGTCGCCGAGCACGTCGGCCGTATCGCGGGGGGCAAGCATGAATTCGCGCAACCGAATCCTGAGCATCGTGTTTGCCGTGTTGTTTCTCACCATGGTGATGGTGGAGCAACCGTGGCGCGGCGATGCGCATGCCCGAACCCATGCGGCTACTTTGCGCATGTTCCCGGACCTGATCGAGCACGACGGCATTGGCCGCGTGCGCATTCAGGGCGCAAACCAAACCACCACCATTGCCCAAGTTTTAGACCAGGGCAAACCGCGCTGGGTGGTCCGCGAGCGTTGGGATCATCCTGCAGATTTGGTTCGTGTGCGCAGTTTGCTTGAGTCGTTGCGCGCTTTGCAAACGCGCGATATCGAGTCGGTGAACCCCGAAATGCAAGACGCTTATGAGGTCAGCTTGACCACCGGTGTTCGGGTTGAAGTTTGGGACGAAAACGGTAAGTTGTTGGCCGATGTGGTTGCTGGCGGCATGCGCAGCCAAGACGTGACCGCCGGTCAAAAGGCGGTGTTCGAGTTTTTCGTGCGGCCGACGGCAAGCAATACCGTTTACCGTACTGGTGAATTCAGTGTGCCGTTCACCAAACCAGCGGATTGGTGCGATACGAATTTCCTCTCGCAGGTCAATCCCGAGCAAATTCACACTTTGCATCGCGTCGATCGCGTCAGCGGCGAATCTTGGAAGTTGCAGCTCCAGCGTGATTGGATTCAGCCCACTGCCGAAGAGGCAGCTGACGGCGGCGAAGGCAGCGGCAAATGGCACATGGTTGCGCCCGATGCCCTTGAGGTTCCAAACTTCGTCGGAGATTCGTGGGTGCATACTCTTACCGGACTGCGCGCCGAAGAGGTGCTGGGTATGAGTGACGACCTCGCCACGCGCCAAATGTTGGAACCCATTAGCGACATCGTTCGTGCCGGCATCGGCGGCGAGGAGTTGGAAATTCGCATCGGCAAATTGGTCGGCAATAACCGCCGCGCGGCGCAAATCGTCGGCTTGCCGCACCTGTACGCATTGGCTGAATTCGATGTCGACCAATTGCTGCAAAGTGTGGAAAAAATGCGGCGAGCGGACTGATCAAAAAACGTGGTTATCATGGGTTTCTGTTCTCGATCCCCATGAATTCCAAAATCGCCATACCCCTCATTTGTGTCGGCCTGCTATTAGTGGCCGCCGTCGTCCTTTGGCCAAAGGACAGCGAAGACTCCGTAGTCGACCCGAACATGGTTCAGGCTGCCGAGGTTGCTGAAGGAAGTGTGGAGGGCACGGATCCGTCTAGCGCAAACGGTGGACGTCAACGAGTGGACGGAGATGGCAATGCGGGAGTGGCCGATGCCTCTCACGCCGCAGCTGACAGCGACGCGAATGCTGCCGAGGTCGCCATCGTGATTGACGGTCAAGCAGTGGGTTATCCGCTGGCCTTTGGTTGGCGCACCACACTCTTGCCGGCTACAACGGTTTTAAGTGACGGCTTTGGAAGATTGCGCATTCCCTCGGGCTTGACAACCATGGGCAATCTCACCCTTCCCGATGGCTTGGAGTGGGCGCAACCGGTATCGGTGCTGCAGGATCAGGGGGAATATGAGAAAGATGGTTTGAAATGGGATCCGGATCAACCGGTTGCGACGTTGGATTTAAAGCGGCAAGCCGGATGGCATGGGCGAGTACTCAAGCCTGGTGCACGACCGGGTGACGTCGGCGTTGCCGATGCCGAAGTCATGGTCGGTCAAAGTCGCGAGAAGAATCCGGAAGAGACGGAGCTGCGCAGCAGTTGGCAGTTTCGCGGCGGGCGCCATAGCTCGAATTCCAATCGCGGCACCGACACCGATGAGGCGGGCAACTTTTTTGTACCGATCATCAGCCATGATGATGGACGCATGGTCAAGGTCAGCGCGGAAGTCCAAGATTCGCCGATTCCTGGGGTTGCCAAGGATGAATGGGAAGAAGAAGAAATTCCGGACGATGGCTGGTTGGGGGCACTGATTCTTGAAGAAGTTCGTCGCAAGCCGGTGGCGGTGCGGGTTTTTGATCCGACCGGCGCACCCGTTCCAGAAGCCACGCTTTACTTGCAAGGCACGTCGATGCGCAGTGCCAATAGCGAAGGCATCTATCGCTTCAAAGATGTCCACGAAACTCAGAGCTATGTGCAGGTCAACGCCGACGGCTATTTACCTGCCGGAGTCAGTATTGAACCGCCATTTTGGGATAAGCCTTATGAAGTTCACTTAAAACCGACGACCAAGTTGATCTTTGAGGTCGACATGGAGGAATATCCATTTTCCACCACGCCGCAAATCATGATCCACGCCGGTGGCGATTTGGACATCCGTGACAGCGAAGGCAAATCCACTGGCTCGATGCGCGTCACCGTCGGAAGCATGCATTCGACGATGTCCTCCTCCGGACCTGAACCCGGAACCAGCAAATGGCGCGGTGAAATTCGCATGAAAAACGGCCGAGTGGTTTTGAGCGGCGCGCGCAAGGATTTGCCCTTCCAGGTAGAACTGGTCGGTCCGTTGGGGCCGTTAGCCGTGGTCGATGTGCCCGAGCGCGATGATGACGAATTCACCGTTCCGCTCAAGGTCGAAAATCAAGGCAAGAGAATCTATGGCAAAGTCTTAAGCCTGGAAGGCGTGCCGTTGGTAGGTGCCTCGGTTTCGCTTTCCGATACCGACGGCCACCGCGTGCACAAAATGACCGGCCTAGACGGCAGCTTTGAAGTTGAGGGTGCAACGCTTCATGAACTGGACATTGATGTCCATAAAGACGGATTTGTTGCCTTTGAACAAGACGGTTTGGCGCCGCCGATCGATGGCAATCTTGGTGATTTTGTGTTGCACGAAGCGCGCAAAATGCGCGTGCGCTTTATGCACCCGGACGGCAGCAGTGGACCTTCGGGCATGTCGGTGCAATGGAAGAACGACCAAGATCGCGGCAGTGGCGTAACGCGCGACAAGGGTTACTTCGTCGTCGACGGCTTGGCGCCGCATTTGCCCATCGACCTGACTTGGACCTACGGCGGCATTGAATGCCAACATCGCATTGAAGTCGGCCAAGACAAGGTGCGTATTCCGTTGCCGGCAGTGGGTAAGCTAAAGGTCGTGATTGCCGATTCGTTGCGAACCGCGCTTGATGGCGATTGCTACTTCAGCTTGCAGGAAAAAGGCAGCCCTGCGCCGACGGTTCAGGAGCCGAATGGTTTTTGCATCGGTTTGAAGAAGAACAAGTCCTTCGATGCAGTCGCGGTCGGCACTTATCGTGCATGCATGTATCGATTAAGCGGCCGTGGCGATGAGCGACAGCTAATTGCCATCAGTCAACCGACATTTGTCACCGTGGTCGCCGGTCAGAGCAACGAAGTGCTGCTGACCGACTAGGGGACCTCGAAGCCGACTTAAAATTCAGTCGGCCACAGCTCGCGCCAATCCACCAACGTTGTGGTACTACCTTGCTGCAACGCCGCCAAAGTTTGAGGGTCCACTTGCACTTGGCGGATTGCGTTTTCCGCCAGCGCCTTGCCACACGCATCAAAGATGCCTTTGGCATCAAGCTTGTGGTAAGCAAAGATGTGCTCCGGCGTGCCCGACTTGGAGAACTTCTGCACGCTCAAGCTGATTTGCTTGGCAGCCAAAACCGATCCGGCGTTATCAAGCAAACCGGCTTCGCCATCGACCACCGAAACAATGGGCACGGTGCAGGCTGCCATCATGCGCACGTCGGTGGCATCGGCAGCGCGTTGCGGAGTTAGGTGCATGTCGGCAGTAAGGCCGAGTTTCTTCAGTTGCGCGTAGTCGTCGCGTTCGGCGAAACGTCCCAGCAACAAGTCCGGGTTGGTGACCACCAACACGTCGGCGTAGATGCCGATTTCGCGCAAACGCTCGGCGGCTTTCACCGCTTCGCCGCTGGGAGCACCCATGGTGAAGATGCGCACCACGTTGTCGCCCGGCTGATAACCCGGTTGACCTGCATGGTTGAGCAACCAATAACCGCCGGCCAAAACATCTTCGCGGGTGCGTTCCATGATCGCGGCGTCGGCGATCGGCTGACCGCTTTCATCCTGGAATTGCGCCTGGCTGCGCAACTGTTTGATCATGTTCTTTTGATGCACTCCCAAGGTGACGGCGCGAATCACCACACCTTCGCGGTCGACATTATTGGAAGTGGCGTGACGTGCGACGGCATCGCACAAGATCCACTCCATTTCCTGGGGGTAATACGGTTCCCAGGTCACCATCGACGGCATTTGAATGTCCGACTTCCATGAGTGCTGCGCACCCTCCGGCGACAAAGCAACACCCGACGGAGTAGCGATCAGCAAGAAGCCGGCGCGCCAGTAAACGTTGTAGTACAACTGGTCCAGCGCGCGTTTGATGAAGAAGTCATAAACCGTCATCATCGGCAGCAACGGCACGCCAAAGTAAGTACCGGATGCACCCAGCGAACCCGCTGCGCTCATCGACGCTTGCTCGGAAATATCAAAGCGAATGTGGCGCGCGTGCGCTGCTTCGGTGGGGCGCAACTTCGGCCGTCCGCGCTCCGATAAATCCCATTCGGCTTCCACGTCCTTGGTGAACTCCGGACCATAGATCTTGCCGTCCATCGCCGGGTTGATGTTGGTTGAAGTTCCGACATCCGGCGACAAAGTCAACGCCAAATCCGCCACCTGGCACCACCGCTTTTCATCGTCGGTCAGTTCACGTCCAGGATTCAAACCTGCAGCGGTCAATTCATCGTGCACGCCGATGCGAATCAACTTGCCGGCCACCTGACCCCACATCCATTGCGTATGCGCAATCGGCAGCAAACTCATATCGATGCCGATGTCCTTCGCCAACGGCAACTGCGGTGCAATGCCGCTATCAATGCGGGTGCGATTGGCGGCAACCACGCGAGTCATTTCTTCAATGCCGTCACGAATGCTCTGGCCGCGCTCGGCCAGCAACTCCATCTCCGGTCCATCCGCATCCCAATTGCCCTGGCGCTGGTAAGGCTGCTCCGGCGTCATGCCCTGCGCTGCCAACAAACGCTCGACTTCCTCTTGCGACGGCAGCGCACTGTGGTTGCCCGGCATCGCGCGCGATTCCAAACCCCAGCCCTTAATGGTGTGAGCAATGATCATCGTCGGCTCATCGGCGTTGCGCGCCTCGGCCATCGCGTCGATCAACAGCTCCACATCGTGGCCGCCGACGTCTTCCAACAGCGTAAGCAATTCGTCGTCGCTCAAAGCCTTCAACACCTTCTTCGCTTTCGGCGCGCGCTCGCTCATCAGCTTGCGTACCTCGGCAGCGTCGCGCTTCCAAACCAAGCCGGTGTATTCCATATCCGACAAGGTGGTCTCGAAAGCTATTTGCAATTCCTTGCCGCCGCTGCCGGCGAATGCCGCCAAGCGCTTCTTGCCGTGGCGGAGGTGAATCACCTTCCAACCATTGGCCAACATCGTGCCTTCAATGCGGTCGGCATCGGTGCCGCCCAGGCCGACGTGATTCACGAAGCGCGTACCGTCAAGCGACTGACGGTTGTAATCCAAAATCCACGTCACCTCACCGAGATGGCGCTCGGCAAAATCGGTGACGCCTTCCATCAGCGAACCTTCGCGGAATTCCGAATCGCCCAACAAGCACCAGAAGTGCGGGTCCTGCGATTCCATCAAACCGCGGTCGACCATGTAACGGTGGGCCAGCGCCAAATAGCCGGCGTTGACCGGTGGAATGCCAACCGTGCCCGACGGCAGCGTGCGCCACGAATCCGGATCCGACGCTGCGTGGTAGGACTGGAATACCGGCTCGCCATGCTGCGAAAACGAACGCAGTCGATGCATCACCTTTTCGCTGGCTTCGTCATCCATCCACGACACCTTGCCGTCGGCGTATTCCGCCGGAAACGGACCGACGCCGCCAGCCGGCGCGGCGTCATCGCGGAAGGTGCCGAGCAGGAAGTTGTAAGCGTGGTCGAGCGGCGCCAAGTGAGGCTTGCCGCACCAAAAATCCTGCGGTCGGCGTTCGACCAAATGCAGTGCCGCCAAGATGTGCAAAGACGAAGCACACGCCGCCGGATGGCCGCCAACCTTCGGGTCGGTGGGCAATGCGTCGGGTCGATGATTCGCCTCCCAGATCATTTGGGCCATTAAGGCCAGGGCGCGGTCAGCGATGCTTTGGAGGGTCGCAGTCTGGTTCACGGTGGTTTCGGGCATGGTGGCAGATTTTGGACCGAGAACTATAGGACATAGACTTCCAGGAGTCGACCACGATACAATGGTTCATGGAGCTACCGCTCGCCCTCACCTTTGACGATGTCCTTCTGCAACCGCAGGAGTCCGACATCCTGCCGACAGAAGTAGAAACGCACACGCAGTTCTCGCGGAACGTGTGCTTGAACGTCCCGGTCGCCTCCGCAGCGATGGACACGGTGACGGAATCCGAGATGGCGATTGCGCTGGCCTTGCAAGGCGGCATTGGCGTAATTCATCGCAATTTTTCCATTGAAAGCCAGGTCCAAGAGGTGGACGTGGTCAAACGTTCGGCCCACGGCATTATCAGCGATCCGCTGACGTTGGAGCCACATGACACAGTTGCCGATGCCCGCAAGCTTATGAAAGAGCACGGCATCAGCGGTTTCCCGGTGCTCGACGGAGATCGCGCCGTCGGCATTTTGACCAAGCGCGACCTGCAATTCCAAGGCGACGATAGCCAGCAGGTGCGCGAAATTATGACCAGCGAACTGGTCACCGCAAGCCCAGGTACCTCGCTAGAAGAAGCGCGCTCGATCATGGCCCATGCCAAGGTCGAAAAACTGCTGCTGGTCGACGAAAACGGCGACTTGGAAGGCATGGTCACCAAGCGCGACATCAAGATGACCGAGCGCTATCCCAGCGCCGCGAAAGATGTCGATGGGCGCTTGCTATGTGGCGCCGCCATCGGCGTGCATGATTACGAGCGTGCCGAAGCGTTGGTGCAAGCCGGCGTCGACGTGTTGATCATCGACACGGCGCACGGTCATAGCGGCAACGTGCTGGATACGGTGCGCGAACTAAAGAAGCGCGATTGGGTCGACGTGGTGGCCGGCAACATTGCCACTTCCGAAGCCGCTGAAGCGCTGATCGACGCCGGTGCCGACGGCATCAAAGTAGGCATTGGTCCGGGTTCGATCTGTACCACGCGCGTGGTTGCCGGAGTAGGCGTGCCGCAGTTCACTGCGGTTTATCGCGCCAGTCGCATCGCCGCATCGTCCGACGTACCGGTGATCGCCGATGGCGGCATTCGTCATTCCGGCGATGCAGTCAAAGCCCTCGGTGCAGGTGCTTCCAGCGTTATGCTCGGCTCGCTGCTGGCCGGTACCGACCAAGCACCCGGCGAGTCCTTCCTTTACAAGGGCCGCTCATTCAAAGCGGTGCGCGGCATGGGTTCGTTGGCGGCGATGGTCGAAGGCGGCAAAGCCCGCTATGGTCAAGCCAGCGTTCACGAAACGCAGAAGCTGGTGCCGGAAGGCATCGAAGGCATGGTGCCCAGCCGCGGCCCGCTGGCCCCCTTTGTTTACCAATTCGTCGGCGGCATTCGCGCCGGCATGGGCTACATCGGTGCCGACACCTTGGAAATCTTCCGCGCCAAGGCGCGGTTTGTGCGCATCACCGGTTCCGGTATGCGCGAAAGTCATCCGCACGACGTGCGCGTGACCAAAGAGGCGCCGAACTACTGGATGGCCGACTAAAAGAAACCGCACCTCCACAACCGCGGAACATCCCCAAATGCACGAACGCATTCTCATTGTCGATTTCGGCTCGCAGTACACGCAGCTGATTGCGCGCCGCGTGCGCGAGCATCACGTTTTCTCCGAAGTGGTTCCGGCGCACCTCGCGCACGAACATCTCGGTGAAGGCTTGAAAGGCATCATTCTGTCCGGTGGCCCGGCCAGCGCTTACCAAGACGACGCACCGGTAATGGACCGCTGCGTGCTCGACGCCGGCGTGCCCATTCTGGGCATCTGTTACGGCATGCAATGGATCTGCCATCACCTTGATGGCGAAGTGATTCCCGGTGGCGAAGAACGCGAGTTCGGTTTCACCGAGATGCAGGTTTTGAATCACGAAGGTTTGTTTAACGGCGTCAAACCCGAGACCATCGTGTGGATGAGCCATGGCGATCGCGTCGCCAAGTTGCCGACCGGCTTTGCTCGTTTGGCGCAAACCGACAGCTGCCCGGAAGCGGCGATCGGCGATGAAGAACGCCATCTTTATGGTCTGCAGTTCCATCCCGAAGTGGCTCACACTCGCGAAGGCGCAACCATCTTGCGCAACTTCTTGCATTGGGTGTGCGGTTGCAGAGGCGATTGGACGCCCGGTGATTTGGCCGAAGAGCTCATTCGCAGCGTGCGCGAGCAGGTTGGCGAAGACGGCGAAATCGTGCTGGGTCTGTCCGGCGGCGTCGATTCGAGCGTGGTGGGGGCGATTTGCCAGCAAGCCATCGGCAAGCGCTGCCATGCGATTTTCGTCGACAACGGGTTGCTGCGTAGTGGTGAGCGTGACATCGTCGAAAGCACGTTCATGAAGCACTTCGACCTCGACCTCACCGTCGTCGATGCTGCTGATCGCTTTCTCGACAAGCTGGCCGGGGTCGAAGATCCGGAGCAAAAGCGCAAGATCATCGGCTACGAGTTCGTCGAAGTCTTCCGCGAGCAAGCGAAGCGTTTTGACAAAGCGCACTTCCTCGGCCAAGGCACGCTATACCCGGACGTCATCGAATCGGTGGCGGCTCACGGCGGCGCGACGGCGGTGATTAAATCGCACCACAACGTCGGTGGTTTGCCGGAAGACTTGGAGATGGATCTGGTCGAACCGCTGCGCCTGCTGTTCAAGGACGAGGTGCGCGAATTAGGCCGCGTTTTGGGCCTGCCCGAAGAAATGGTTGCCCGGCAGCCGTTCCCCGGCCCCGGCTTGGCAGTGCGCTGCGTAGGCGAATGCTCGCCGGAGCGCATCAACCTGCTGCGCAGTGCCGATGCCATCGTCCGCCACGAATTCGAAACGCGCGGCGAGCATGAGGGCGTTTGGCAGTACTTCGCCGTACTCACCGGTGCGCGCTCCGTCGGCGTGATGGGGGATTTGCGCACCTACGAAGAGGCTTGTGCGATTCGCGCGGTGCAATCCAGCGACGGCATGACCGCCGATTGGGTTTACCCGTCACGCGACTGCTTGCAGGCGATGTCGAACCGCATCATCAACGAGGTTCGCGGCATCAACCGTGTGGTTCTCGACATCACGTCGAAGCCGCCGGGAACCATCGAGTGGGAATAAAAAGCAGCGAAGATCTGATAATTCCTTAAAGCTGGGGGCTTTAGGAGCCGTGAAGGTTGGGATTTCACTCCTTACCCCCAGAAAAATGAACGTACAGATCATCATTCGGCAGCCTTTTTCCGTTTCCTCCGAACAGATCGAATCCTTCGCACACCACAAAACTCGCCAATCGCTGGCGCGTTTTTCCGACAACATTTTCGGCGTGCAGATTCGCCTCGACCGGTCCAGCATGAGGGAAGGCCGCGTCGATTGCCTTTGCTCCATCGCGATTGAATCGCAACGCGGCAAGCGCACCGTCATGCATTGCGTAGGCCGCACCCCGTTTGCCGCGATCAGTGAAGCGCTAAAAGCCGGCAAACGCACCCTTGCTAGGGAAACCAAGAAGAAAAACAGTGGGCGACGTGAAGATCGCGCCCGTCGCCACGCTGCATAGAGGACCCAGAGATTTCCGCTCAGCCGTTGGAGTTGCTTTTCCCGCGACTCCAACGGTTTTGAGTTTAAGCGTGAGGGCCTGTGAATTAGGATATTGATGTGCCCGAAGCCACCGCTCAAGAAGCTGTTCTCACCCTCTGCACGGACTGGGTCGTGCTTGGTTTGGTCTGCTACTTCCTTGCCGGAGTGTTCATGATCACCTCGGTGGGACGCGGACGTCCACGTACCCGCGCGCAGTTTGTGCTCGGCATGACTCCGGAGTCTTTGCATGGTTTGCGCGCTTCGGTAATGGCCAAAGGGCGCAGTTTGGTGGCCGCCATTTACTTTTTGGCGGGCACTGCTTTGCAGTTAGCCGCGGTGCTGTTGCCCGGACCGGCGAACCCGTCGATTCAATTTTGGGGATCGGTAGGCTTGATCTTCGTTGGCGGAACATTGATGTTCTTGCTGGATGGCCACGTCGATCGTGTGATGCGCAGTCATCTGCGTTCCCAGCTGCGCAACAACGCGTTTGCTTTTGAAGATCACATTCAACTGACGCGCGAAATCGGCGACTTGTTCGGCGTCGAAGCCAGCCAAACCGAGACCTTGGAGAACTACATTCGCTCGGTGCGCGATGCCATTGGCATTCCGGATCGTCCGCGTGTACCGGGGCGGCTGACGCGTTTTTAAGCGTCTGGCAGAGATTCGCTGTAACCGTTGAATGCTGAACCCGTCCTCTTCATGTGGACGGTACTTTTGCACAATCGTTAGAGGCTGCGCTGGGAGCGTTGTGTCCGGCATGTGGCGACGAGTTTGCCGAATGGGATGCGCGCGAGGTATGCAGCTCGTGCTTAGAACACATGCCCGATAGCTTGGGGATCGATACGGCGCGGGATGCCGTTGATCCATCTCCAAGTTTGATTCGCATGGAAGGGGCGTTGGCGTTGACTACCGGCCTTTATCAGGGATCCTTAAGACAATTAATCCTGCGCGCCAAAGCCACCCCGCAATCCCCTGCTTGGCGGCCGCTTTATCAACGATTGCGTCGCCATGTATTGGCCGCGGGCATCGCACCGCAGTGGATAACCGTGCCGCCGCCGTCGTGGAAACGGCGATGGCAAGGATGGCATTTAGCTGCACAACTTGCGCAGCAACTTGCACAAGACTTGGGCTGTCAATTCCAACCCTTTTTACGGCGCAAAAAACAGCGGCCGCCACAGGCGGGCATGGGGGCTCATGCGCGACGTGAAAATGTACGCGGAACCTTTGCATTGGCAGGTGGAGTACAACATCGCTTACCGCCAAGCCTGTGGTTACTGGACGATGTTTGGACGACAGGCGCAACCTACTTGGAATGCCAACGCGTCTTAAGTGATGCCGGAGTTCACGTGCACGGCGCCATCCTGGTTGCACAAGTCGATGCGGTGGAGCAAAAGGTGGCCGACTGCGCTAAGATCTCTGTTTTCTGAGTCTTGCCCCAGTGACGTTCTCCCCGCAATCCCCTGATCGCGCTTTGGTAGGGAGGCTTGCGCCTAGTCCAACTGGCGTTCTGCATCTGGGCAATGCACGAAGTTTTTTGTTGGCTTGGCTGGACGCCCGCAGCCGTGGTGGCCGCGTAGTGTTGCGCATCGAAGACCTAGACGGTCCGCGCGTACGCAGTGGCGCCGACCAAATGGCAATCGAAGATTTGCAGTGGTTGGGTTTGGATTGGGATGAAGGTCCGTATCACCAACTCACTCGGATCGATGTTTATCGCCAAGCTTTGCGGCGCTTATCCGAGTTAGGCTTGGCGTATCCGTGCGTTTGCACGCGCAAAGATGTTGAGGAGGCTGCCTCCGCACCACACCCCGGCGAAGAAGGACGGGTTTACCCTGGAACTTGTAAAGGGAAATGGGATAGCGCCGAGCAAGCCGAACTTGAAACCGGGCGCAGTGCTTGTTGGCGCTTCGCCATTCCAGCCGGGACCGAAGTCGCCTTCACCGATCGCTTTCACGGTGAAGTCTGCTACGCCATGGATCGCCAGTTCGGCGATTTTGTCATCTGGAAAAAGGATGACGAGCCGGCTTATCAACTTGCCGTGGTCGTCGATGACGCCGAGCAAAAAGTCAGCACAGTGCTTCGCGGCAACGACCTCTTGAGCAGTGCAGGTCGCCAAATTTTGATTTATCGCGCCCTAAGTCTGGCCACTCCGGAGTTTGTCCACGTACCGCTGGTCATTGGCGAGGACGGACGTCGGTTGGCTAAACGACATGGCGATACCACGCTGCGCAGCTTCCGTGAAAATGGGGTCCCGGCCGCTGCGATGTTGGAATGGCTAGCGGCGACGCTTGGACCAGCGGTGAAGGATCGGCCATCCAGCCTGCGCACGGCAGCGGATTTACTCACAGACTTCCATTTGCCCCAGCTTCCCACCGATCCGGTGGTCTGGAGCGGCGAACTATAAAAAGAAGGCGACTCCCACTCTTCAAAAAGAGTGAGAGTCGCAAGGGAACGGGACCACGCGAGCCTTAGGGCTCTGCGTTCCGCACGTGCTTAGTGCACGTAGGGGTCGTTCTTATCGTAGTTGAAGAACAGCTTGTTAAAGCCGTCGTAAACGCTTCCCATGTCCTTCTTAAAGGTACGGTCACGAGCGTTGTACTCGGCAGCCAGGCTGGCGTTCGTTTCGTCGGAGAACATGTCAGTTCCCCAAGAGTCACTGCTGTGTACGTAGTGGCCGGGGGTCAGTACGTAGGTCACGCCGTCCATGGCGGCCTTGCCACCAGCGACAAAAACCGAGCAGGAGCCGAGCGAGAGGGAGCCAGCAGCCAAGGCGATGGCAGCCAGAGCGCGAATTTGCTTCTTCATGGTTCGTTGAGGGTAGCCGCCTGCGGGGGGATTGCGAGCGGTCAGAAAAGAGTAGGGGGGCCGTCGGCAGGAGTCAACTAGCCTGTTGATTAGCCGGCCGAGGGGGACCGATTTTGGCGGCGCGCGGCTATGCTTTGCAGCCAAATGGCCCGAAACTCCTTCCAAGCCACCCGGGGTACCAGAGATCTGTTTCCCGAGGACCTGGTTCTGGTCAAGCACCTGGAGCGGATCGCCCAGAACTTGGCCCAGAGCAGCGGCTTTGCCGAAATACGCCCGCCGTTGTTCGAGGAAACACGACTTTTCACCCGTTCTCTGGGCGAAACCTCGGATGTGGTCGCCAAAGAAATGTTCTCGGTGCCGCGCCGCGGCGATTCCGATGGCGATTCTTACACTTTCCGACCTGAAGGAACTGCTGGCGTAGCAAGGGCTTACGTCAATGGCGGCTTTGCTGCGCGGGCGCCGCTGCAAAAGTGGTACTACCTCGGGCCGATGTTCCGCTACGAGCGACCGCAAAAGGGCCGCGAGCGCCAATTCACTCAATTTGGCATCGAAGCCTTTGGCAGCGATCAGCCGTCGCTGGACGTCGAAGTCGTCGATTTGGCGATGCGCTTCTTCGAGCAGCTCGGATTTGGCGACGAACTCGAGGTGCGGATCAACACGATGGGCGATCCCGAAGATCGCGAACGCTGGCGTCAAAAGCTGCGCGAATTTTTTCAGCCGCAGTTCGAGGTGGTCAAGCCGGAGCGCTGCGCCGACTGCTGCGAGCGCTTCGAGCGCAACATCTTGCGCCTGCTCGACTGCAAGGTCGGCCGCTGCCAGGAGCTCAATGAGGGCGCGCCCGGCCTGCGCGAAGTCATGGGCGAAGAATCCAGCCAGCACTTCGCCGATTTCATGGCGGCAATGCGCGCGTTGGGACGAAATCCGGTCGAAGATTCGAGCATCGTGCGCGGATTGGATTACTACACCCGCACTGTTTTCGAGATTCACTACCCGCCGCTGGGGGCGCGATCCGCTCTTTGCGGAGGGGGCCGCTATGACGGTTTGGTGGAAGAGGTCGGCGGACCACACACGCCGGCGGTCGGCTTTGCCATCGGCTTCACCGCCACCGAGTTGGCCTTGCAGGAGCTCGATCTGCCGCCTGCCGAAGCGTTGGAGGACTTGCAGCAGGAGCTGGTGCCGGAGGTTTACGTGGTTGCCGTGTCGGCCGAAGAACGAAACACCGTGCTCGCCGTCGCAGCTGAGCTGCGCAGGCTAGGCGCGCGTTCGGTGGTAACTGACCACCGCGGCAAATCGATGAAGGCGCAGCTCAAAGAAGCCGGCAAGATCGGTGCTCGCTATACCGTGGTCATCGGCGCCAGCGAACGCGAAGCCGGCACTGCGGTGGTACGCGATATGCGCGCGCGCAGCGAATCCACGGTTGCGCAAAGCGAATTGGCTGAAGCCATTGGCTTGGGGAGTCACCAAGGAGTGCGTTGATGTATCGCGTGGTCTGCGGTGGTTCCTTCGACCCGGTTCATCTCGGGCACTTAGCCATCGCCGATGCCATCCATCGCGAAATTGCTCCCGATCAGTTGCTGTGGGTGCCGGCGCAAATCGCGCCGCATAAACAAGAGCATCCGCCGGCGCCGGCAGCCGATCGATTGGCATTGTTGCAGGCCGCCACGCTGGATCGGCCGCAGGAGTTCATTCTCGATTGGGAACTGAAGCGTCCGCCGCCGTCTTACACCGTCCACACGCTGCGCGCGCTGCACGACGACGATCCCAATGGAAAGATCGATGTGGTTTTAGGTATGGACTCTCTCAGCCATCTTCCCACTTGGCACCGCCTCGACGAGGTCATGGAACGCGTCGGCTTCCTTTTTGTTCCGCGACCCGGAAGCCAGGCCAGTGATTTGGATGACTTCCGCATTCAGTTAGCTGCCGAGCTGCAACAAAAGTTCCGCGCTCAATATGTAGACATGCACGAGGTGCCGGTGTCGTCGACCGAAATCCGCCGCCGATTGGCAAAAGGAGACCGCTGCGAGCATTTGCTGCCGGCAGCGGTGGTGAGTTTGATTCAGGATCGCGGGCTTTATCGCGCGACGGAATCCGATTGATCTAGCTAGCCTTTCGTTGCTTTACCAAAGCTTCAGGTCGGCGTTTTCGACCAGCGAATTGCGCAAGCCCGACATCTCTTGGAAGGTGGGCTCCGCTTCGAGTACCAGCTTGACAATCTCGTCACGCACGTCGGCCAAGTTGGTTTGGTTGCGACTCATCAGCTGCACCACGTGGTAGCCCGAACCGGATTCGATCAGCGCGGTGTTGCCCATGACCTCCAGGTTGTCCAGCGAAGCGCGGAAGTTTGGCCCATAAAGACGGCCGTTGTAATTTTCAATGACGCCGCCGCGATCCTTGGTTACGCGGTCATGCGAAACCGAAGCGGCCACCGCGCCGAAGTCCTCGCCGTCGGCGATGCGCTTTTGAGCTTCGGCAGCCATCTCGCGCGCTTGGATCTTCAGCTGGTCCATGTTGATGTCGGCCGGCTTTGTGCCACCGCGCACCAACTCGGCGCGAAGCATATTCGGCAGCACCAAGACGTGGCGCACCTCCATCTTCACGCCGCCTAATCCATGGCGCCGCTCGAATAGCTGTTGCACGCGGTCATCGGTGGCGACGCGCGTGCGCACGACCAACTCCTTGAGCAATTGCTCGTTGGTCAAATCGCGCACCAGCCCTTCCTTGTACAACTCGTAGGACTGTCCATTGCGCTGCAGGTTCTTCAAAAACGCCTCTTCATCCTGCCCTTGACGAGCAGCCTCTTCGCGCTCTTTGACGCCGGCAGCCAGGGCTGCTTCATCCACCTTGATGCCGTACTTTTCGGCCTCGCGCTGGACCAAAATGTCGCCGACCATGTCCTGCACGCCGCGTTTGCCGAAGCGGCTGTACAGATACTCGAGATATTCCGCCTTAGAAATAGGATCGCCGTCCAACAAAGCGACGGCGTCGGCGGGGATGGGGTCGGATTTCACCTGAGCCGTGGCCGCTTGGGGTAGGACCAGGGCGGTTAGAGTTGCCAAAACGAGAAGGGGTTTCATGGTGGCTGATAGGTTAAAGCCTTCATTCGCTAGTGAAAAGGGGCGGACCGGGCCGAGGAAAGCAAAGACCCGGCCGAGCAAGCGCACGACCGGGCCGAGCTTAGAGAATGCATGCTTGCGGGCCGACCGGGGCGCGGCGACAATGCGCGATCGGCCCAGCACCTGTGGCCCCTGAGATGGCATGATCGCCTTTTTTTCCGACATACACTCGAATCTCGAGGCCCTGAGCGTTGCGTTGGCAGACGTCGACCAGCTGGGCGTCGAGAAACTGGTTTGCCTGGGCGATGTCATCGGCTACGGTGCCGCACCGCGCGAAGTCTGCCAATTGGTGATGGAACGCTTCCCGGTGTGCCTGCAGGGCAACCACGATGCGGCGCTGCTAGATGACGTCGATGCACGTGGTTTTCACGAGCGCGCGCTGCAAGCCATCGATTGGACTCGCCAAGCGATGAATCCGGAGCTGGAGGAAAACTGGCCGATCTGGGATTGGCTGGGTGGATTGTCGCCGGCGATGGAACTGCAGCCAAACGGCTACGAGGCCATCCAAATCGTGCACGCCAGCCCGTGCGAGCCGCTGGCCGAATACTTGATGCCCAATTTGCCTGCCGGCCATCCCAAGTTGTTGGCCAACTTCGAGGCGGCGCATCATCGCTTGACCTTCTACGGTCATACTCATCATCCGGGTAGTTTCACCGAGGGCGAGGCATTTACGCCCGCGGTCGGCCCGGATGCCGAACTGAAACTGGACCCCGGTCGGCGCTATTTGATTAACGTCGGCTCGGTCGGCCAGCCACGTGACGGGGATAACCGCTTAGCGTATGCCCTGTTTGATGGCGAAACGGTTCGCTGGCGGCGTCTGGAATACGACGTGGAAACGGCCAGTAAGCGCATTCTTTCGATCCCGGAGCTGCCTGAGACTCTAGGGGTTCGACTTCACGCTGGTAAATAACTGTGAAATCACTGTTCACCTTCCTCCTCTGGGCGGTCATCGCCTGGTTGCTGTTCCGCGCGTGTTCGCCGCCCCAGCAAAATTTGGCTGAGGTCAACGTCGACTTCTACGCCGAGGACTTCACCGACCACAGCGCCGAAGAACAAACCTTTGTGCTCGAGAACGACAAGCTGTGGACCAAATGGTCCAGCATCGGCGGCTCGTGCTTGGAAGTGCGGGTGAAAGAGTTCACGCCGGAGCTGATGCACGGCGCAGAGGTCACCGAAGACGACTGGTTGTATTTGTTCAAAGCCCAAGGCGCACAGCCGCCGGCTGGAGGCAACGATCCGGGAACTTTGAACTACACCAAGCGCATGGGTTTGCGCTTGTTCGAGGCGGGCGAAAGCTTGGGTACGAATCTCGAATCGGCGGTTTGGACCGCTGAAGAAGTTGCCGCTGAAAATCGGATCATCTTCCGCATTCGGACCGAGACTGGTGTGGATTTCATTAAGTCGGTGACGTTACCGCAAGGCGGATATCACTTTGACTTGGATGTTCACGCGGAACCCCATTCCTCCGATTTTCACAGTCGTGATATCGGCTTGCGCTTGGGAACTGGTGGGGGCGTGGTCAAGGAAGCAGATCGCTTCTATCCCAACCCATACGTTGCTGCCGGCATGATGGAGTACGACGAGGTCGAGGACTTCGAAACCTACTTCCCGAATGGATCGCTGCCGAAGAACAACCGCCGCGACATGGTGCAGCGTTGGAAAGGCGACATTGCTTACGTGGTCGAGGGGTCGAAGTACTTCCTCAACGCCATTCAACCCGTTGGAACCAGTTTCCGCGGTGCCGTCGCCGAGGTGCTTTACGACGAAGGCGCTCGTTTTGAAGATGCGTTGACCGGTTTGACCGAAGACCAGCGCAAGGAATACCGCGCGGTTTACCACTGGGAAACTAATCTGGCCAAGGAATTAGGCGAGGTGCCGACACCGAAACAGGTCGGAGATCGCGCTGGTTTAGACGAAGCACGCGTACGCGAAATCCAAGGCGACTTGCGTCTGCGCGCACGTGCCGTCGTCGGGGCCGGGGCCTGGTGGCAAAGTGAATATTGGCAACGTGCTTCGGTGGCGGGGGACTTCAGCATGCACCTCTCGCGCCCAGGTGATCCGGCTGCCGCCGCCAGTTTCCAATGGTACGTCGGTCCGAAGGATAAGAGCATTTTGCAGCCGTATGGCGCAATCAGCACCATCCCGGAATTTGCCGACTACGGCAGCTCGTTCTTTTACCGCATGTTCCTGACCACGTGGATCGCGCCGCTGATTATGTGGCTGCTGAACATGTTCCACGCGTTGGTCGGCAACTGGGGTGTAGCCATTATTTTGCTGACCATTTTGGTGCGCGCTTTGCTGATGCCGCTGAACCGTCGTTCGCAGCTGAAGATGGCCGAATATCAGGTCAAGATGCAAAAGGTCAAGCCGCTGATGGATGCGGTCAACAAGAAGTGGGCGAAGGATCCAAAGCGCAAGCAGCAGGAAATGACCAAGCTGTATCGCGAGCATCAAGTCGCGCCGCCGCTGGGTGGTTGCCTGCCGCCGTTCTTGCAAATGCCGATCTTCATCGGCTTGTTTGCCGCGCTAAGAAGTTCGTTGGACCTGCGTCAGCAACCGTTCTTCGGTTGGATGGAAGACTTGTCGCGACCGGATGCGTTGATTGACTTCGGCGGACCCATCGCCGAGTTTTTCCCGCTGTCCGGGGTGACGTCGTTCAACTTGTTGCCGATTTTGATGGTCATCTTGTGGGTGGTTCACCAACGCACCATGCCGAAGCCGGCCGACCCGCAGCAACAACAAATGCAGAAGATCATGACCTTCATGCCGATTCTGTTCGGTGTCATGCTCTACAACTACGCGGCCGGATTGTCGCTGTACATGATCACGTCGTCGGCCATCGGTATTTTCGAAGCCAAGGTGATCAAGAAGAAATGGCCGGTGGGTGGTCCCGACAATGCCAGCGAGACCATGACGGGTTAAGTAAGCATGGGGGAGTTGCAGCCTACGCACGCTGACCGCCAGCAAGCCGACGGCATTTTTGCCGCTGCAACTCCTCCCGGTGCCGCCGAACGCGCGGTGATTCGGATTAGCGGTTCGAATTTACTCAGTGATTTGGCGAGGCTATTGCCGAGTGGATGGCCGCTGCCGTCGCAGTTGCGGTCGAATCGTTGCGCCGATGTCGGCAAGTGGCAATGGCACGCGAACGCCGCGCTCGAAGTTGCCACCTTTTGCTTTGCCGCACCGCATAGTGCCACCGGCGAAGATGTGGTCGAGCTCCATTTCCCCGGCAACGCGGTTTTGATGGAACAGATCGAAGCCCATTTACGCAGCGTCGGATTGCGCACTGCGGAAGCCGGTGAATTTACCCGCCGGGCTTTCCTCAACGGCAAGTTGGATTTGGCCCAAGCCGAAGCGGTGCTGGATCTCATTCACTCGCGCACCGCCGAACAAGCGGTAGCCGCTGCGGCAGTGTTGGGCGGTTCGCTGGGCGGCGAATTGCAAATTGCCCGCGACGCCTTGGTCCATGCACTGGTGCAACTCGAAGCCGGCTTGGACTTTGAGGAAGGCGATTCCCAAGACGTCACGCCGGAGGAAGTTCAGGAAGCTTTGCAAACTGCCACCGCCGCATTGGCGCGAGGCGAGCACGGCGAACGCCGGCGCCAGGTGGAGCAGGGCGAATTTTGGAATATCGCACTGGTCGGGGCGGCCAATGCCGGCAAAACTTCGCTGTATCGGCGATTGACCGGCGCCGAGGCACTGGTGTCGGATATCGCCGGGACGACTCGCGACCGGCTGCAAGCTGAGTGGCCGCGGCCGCCGGCTTGGCAAAACCGCACGCGGCCGTGGCAGTTGTGCGATTTGCCCGGTCTAGGCGGCGAAGCTCAAGACCATCGCGACGCCGCCGCACGCCGCCGCGTCGAGCGCGATCGCTTTGATCTGCAACTCCTCGTTCTGGACGGATCAGACTCACAAGCCAGCCTGCCACAGCCATTGCCCGACATACCCGCAGTGTGGGTTGTCAGCAAGGGAGACCTCCCGAACTGCTTACATGAGGATACTTTGCGGCAGGTCGAGGAGTACTCTTCGACTGTTTGGGTCAGCAGCGCCAGTGGAGCCGGGCTGGAAACGCTTGCCGGTGCCGTCGGCGGCGCCTGCTTGGAGGCGGAGCATCAACACGCGACCACGTTGCGGGCGGTCGAACGCCATTGCCAGGCTCTAGGCCGCGCCGCTAAGCATGTGGACCAAGCGGCCGAGTTGGTGGCCATCGGCGGGCACCAAGATCTAGTGGCCGAAGAAATTCGCGCCGCAATCGTCGAGTTGGCCGAGCTGGCAGGGGAGTTCACACCCGAAGACCTTTTGGATCAACTGTTTGGGGAGTTTTGCGTGGGCAAATAAGGCAGCTCTTTCCTATGGATTGATACTAGGGATTGTGGTAAAAAAGCTCATACCTCGTGAGCAACCACAACTGCTTGCACCGTGCGCTGCCCCTTCTGTAAAGCTGACAACGGCCGAGTCATTGACTCCCGCTCCTCGTCGGATGGTTTTTCCATCCGCCGCCGTCGTGAATGCCTGGACTGTAGCCGCCGCTTCACGACCTATGAGCGCATGGAAGAAACCCCGTTGCGCGTGGTCAAAAAGGATGGTTCGCGCGTGCCCTTCGATCGCAGTCAAATCCTCAAGGGATTACTGAAGGCATGTGAAAAGCGACCGGTGTCGTTGGAGCAGCTGGAAGAAATCACCAGCAGCATCGAACGCGGCTTGACCGAGATGTTCGACCGCGAGGTTGGCTCGAAGTACATCGGCCAGTTGGTCATGGATGCGTTGAAGCAACTCGACCAAGTGGCATACGTGCGCTTCGCTTCGGTTTACCGCGAGTTCAAAGACGTCGAACAATTTATCGAAGAACTCAAACCCTTCCTGCAGTCCAATGGTGGACTGGAAGGCAGTCCACATGGCCAGACTGGTTTCCCGGGTCCGTAAACGCGACGGCAGCGAAGAAAGCTTCGATGGGCCGCGACTCGCGGACTCGCTGCGCGCAGCTTCCGTCGGCGTGGAAGGCTTGGATACCGATGGCGCCGATTCAGGTTGGGACGGCAACCGGATTGATGCATGGGCCGATGAAATGGTCGAAGCGGTGCGTTTGGAGTTTGGCCATACATCGAGCACCATCCCGACCACCGAGATCTCGCGCATCGTAGTGCAATTGCTGCAGCAACTAGGATTGCATCAAGTGGCGCGCAATTACCTCGACTTCCGCAAGGTGTTGGAAGACGCGGTTGCGCGGCTGCGCGTGCATACCCGCCAAGGCAAACGTGCGCGCGCCCGTCCATGGGATCGCTATCAACTCGCGTTGTCGTTGGTGCGCGATCGCTACTTGGATTTAACCACAGCGCGTCGCGTGGCTTCTTTAGTAGAACGACGATTGGTTATGGCCGACCTCGGTCACATTACCGGTCGTTTGATTCGTTCGCTCGCGGATAACGAATGCCGCAGCTTGGGCATTCGCGCCGATCCACTGGCGACCGAATTCGTCGGCGTGGATCGCAGTGAATTGCGCGCTTGGTTAGGCGGCGATTGCTTGCCCAGTGTTATGGGCGCGCCGCACCTTGGCCCTGAAGGCGGTGACTTGCGCCCGGCGTTGGGCGAAGAGTTGCTTGCTCGTTTCGCCATCGAAGAAGTGCTCAGTTCCGAGCAAGCCGAAGGCCTTTCCCAAGGACGTTTCCATCTTCCCAATCTCGGCGACTGGATGCGGCCGAGTCGGATGTTGTTGCGCTGGCAAAACGACGAAAGCGAAACCGACTTTTGGCAGCGAGTGCGCGATTCGCAGCAGCAAGCCAGCGAGGTTCAGGTATACGTACCGCGGTCCGCCGATTGGTCCGAATTCAGCCTAGACGCACCGACATGGTTCCCGTTGGCGACCTACCCGATTCGCTGGCTCAGCGATTGCCCTGAATTAGTCCGACGCTGGGCCCAAGCTGGCCATTGGGTGCGCATGACTGCGGCCAAATTTGCCGCATTGCCGGCCGCCACCCAGCAAGTGCTGGCCGATAGCGGTCACGTCACCCTGACTTGGCAGCCGCCGCGCCGCCTGCCGCCCGCGGCCGATCAGGTTTGCGAGCCGCTGGATAGCGTCGCCGTGGTCAATTTGGCGCGCTGTGCGATGGAAACCGGTCCGTGGCAAGTCCAAGAATTCTTCGACGAGGTGAACCGCAGCTTGGAACTGGCATGCGGCGCGATGGAATCGCTGCTGGGTCGTGGTCGCGGTCTTGAACACGCGCGGGTGGCCGTGCTGCCGGCCGGATTGGAAACCGCGCTGCGCACACTTCTGCCAGAAGAAGCCTTGGGTGGCGACCGCGTTCGTCGTACCATCTTGTCGCTGCGCGCGATGTTCGACCGCCACATGCGCGCCGCCCAGCTGCGTCCGGAACACGGGTCCCCGCCTCACCCCGGGCCCGCCGGCGCTCGCCTGGCGCAGTGCGACGGTCGCAATCCGGAAGCTAGCTACGCCATCGGCTGGGCCATTCACCTGGCTTCGGGCGTGCCGGCTTCGACCTCCTTCCAAACCGCACCGTGGCTGCAGTTCTCCGCCGCCGCCGCAGTGCAGGATCCGTCATGGCTTCCGCGCATCCCCAAGCTCGACGCCGATCCAAACTAACTCACCACACCTTCCACACCACATCATTCATTCATGTACCTGAAGCGCATCGAGCTAGAAGGCTTTAAGTCCTTCGCCGACCGCACCGTGGTTCCGCTGCAACGCGGCCTAACCGGCATTGTTGGGCCCAATGGTTGCGGCAAGTCGAACGTCGTCGACGCCCTGCTGTGGGTGCTGGGCGAGCGCTCGGCCAAAACCTTGCGCGCCGACGCAATGGAAGACGTGATCTTCAAAGGTGCCGAGGGACGTGCGGCGGCGCCTTATGCGATGGTGGAAATCATTCTCGGCGATGAAAAAGGTGAGATCGCCGAACCTGGCGGTGAGGTTGCCGTCGGTCGGCGTTTGTTCCGCACCGGCGAATCCGAGTTTTTGCTCAACGGTCGCAAGGTGCGGCGCAAGGATGTGCGCGAGGTGTTGATGGACACCGGTTTGGGCGTGCGCGGATACATGGTGCTTGCACAGGGCAAGATCGACGCCGTTCTGGCGGCCAACCCCGCCGAGCGCCGCAGCGTGTTTGAAGAAGCTGCCGGCATTAGTCGTTATAAGGAGCGCAAGAAAGAAACCGAGCGCAAGTTGAAAGCCGTCGGTGTGGACTTGGCGCGCGTCGATGATGTGCTGGAAGAAGTGCAGAAGGCGGTGCGTTCGCTGCGTTACCAGGCGGGTAAAGCACGTCGTTTTGTGGAGATGCGCGATCGTTATCGCGAACTGCGGGTGCGCGTAGGATTGGCCGAACGCAGCTCGTTGGCGGAGCAAGAAGCTCAATTGCATCAACAGGCGGATGAGCTGGATGAAAAGCTGAAGCAATTGCGTCAGGCTCGCGCCGAGGCCGAAGAGCGATTGGGCGTATTGGAGTGTGAAGAAAGCACGCTGCGCGATCGCCACGATGCGTTGCGCGGCGACATGTCGGAAAACAAGGAGCGCATTGCCGGTTTGGAAGAACGCGTGCGCGGCTTGGAAACGCGCGCGGTGGAATCGGATCAGCGTCACGATAAGGACCAAGGGCGCTTGGCTTCGCTGATTCAAGCCGAGCAAGAGCGGGCGGAAGAAGAACGCGGATTGCAGGCCGACTTGGATGACATCGCGCGTCAGCGTGAAGCGGTAGAAGCAAATTTGAAAGAGGCGGAGAAGGTCTTCGCCGAAGCTAAGGCGCAGAACCGTGCGTTGCGTGAAAGCATGGAAGAAATGCGTCGCGGCGTGTTGGAAGCATTGAGCGAACGCACGCGTTTTCACAATGCGGTGGCCGAGGCCACTCGCCGTCGTTCGGAGGCCGAGGGCGGTTTGCAGTCGCGCAACTCGCGGCAGCAAGAGCTGGGCAAAGAAGCGCAGCAGTTGGCTTGGGACCACGAAGAAGCCGACAAGGCGGCGCAGGATGCGCGCCAGAATGTGCTGGGCTTGGAGAGTCGCAGCATCAAGTTGGTCGAGCAGCAAACTCACCTGCGCGGCGAGGCCCAAGGTTACGCCGACGTCGCCGGTGAAGCGCGGCGCAAAGCAGCGACGGCACGCGCGCGCTTGGAAGCGTTGGCCGGCGTCGAGCAAGACTTGCAAGGCGTGCCCGCCCACGTGCGCAAAGCTTTGGAGTCGGAAGCCGAGGGCGTGCGCGGTATGTTGCTGTCGGAGATCCGCGTCGCTTCGCCGTGGGACCGCATCTTGGAAGATTTGCTTGGTCGGGCCCAGAGCGCGCTTTGGTTGGATTCCACTGCTGCGTTAAGCGGCCTTGAGGGCGGCGCGATGGATGTGTTTTATCCGCCAAGTGGTGCCGCCGCCACTCCACCAAAGGCCATCGACGGCGCAATGTTGTTGCGCGATCGCCTGCAGGGCGAAGCCGAATGTGTCGATGCGTTGTGCGCCAAGTTAGGCGTGATTTACACCGTAGAAAGCAACGCCGACGCACGCCGATTGGCAGCCGAGCACAGCGGCCACACCTTCTTGTCGGCCGAGGGCGAATTGCACGGGCACGGCTACTCGCGCATTGGCATGCTGACCGACGATTCGGCCGGTATGTTGGCGCGCCGCAACGCCAAAGACGTTGCCGCATCGCAGTTGAAAGAAGCAGATGCGGAATTTGAACGTGCGTCGGCTCGCGAGGACGAAGTTAACCAGCGTTTGGAAGACGTTGGCCGTCAGTTGGCTGAGGTCGAAGCCGAGAAGCGTGAAGCGCTGAGTGATCGTGAAAAAGCTGAATCTCGCTTGCAGGAGTTGAGCAATCGCAAGAAGCGTTCCAGCGAAGAATTGCAGGCTTTGGATCGTGAAATTACTCAGCTGAGCAAGGTCGTGGAATCGGCGACCGATAAGGAGCGGCAAGCGTCGGAAGGGCGCGATGCCGCCGAGGCGCGGCGCATTCAACTCAATCAAGAGTTGGAAGATGTGCAAGCGCGTGCCGAAGCCGAAGGCCAGGACTTTGAGCGCAGTAGCAGTTTGCTGCAAGAGGCGCGGGTGGAAGCAAACCGCGTCAAGCAAGGCGAAGAGCTGCTGCAATCCAAGCTGCGCGATAGCCGTCGCCGTGCCGCTAAAGAAGCGGCCGAGGTGGGTGACCTGAATACCGAGTTGAGTGAGCTGTCGACGCGCGCCGTTGAGTTGCGCAGCGAAGCCGAGCAGGCGGTGCAGCAGCGCACCGATTTGTTGGAAGCTCGGGTGGAATTGGCCGAGCGTTTGAAAGAGGCGGATGCCCAATTGCAGCGCGCCAGCCAAGCTTTGGCGCTTGAAAAGGACAAGCGCTCCGGCGAAGCCGAAGGCTTAGATTCGGTGATGGAGAGGCGCCAGGAATTGGCGTTGGAAGTGCAGAAAGCGCAGATGACTTCGTCGGCGTTGGTGCAGGGCTTGTTTGAAGAGTTTGGCCAACCGTTGGAAGACTTGGCGCAAACTATGAGCATCGAAGTCGCCGACCCGTTGGCTGGCTTGGAAGACGTCAGCGAAGAGCAAGCGCGCGAAGAGGTGCACCAGTTAAAGGTCAAGATCGACGGCATTGGTGCGGTCAACCTGGACGCGGTGAAGGAGTTGGAGGAACGTGAAGAGCGCGAGTCCTTCTTGATTCGCGAGCGCGACGACTTGCTGGAAGCGCGCCAGAATTTGGAAACTACGCTGGCGGAACTCGACGAAATCTGCAGTTCGCGCTTCGTCGAAACCTTCGAGGCGGTGCAAGGCAATTTTGAGCACATCTTCCGACGCCTGTTCCGCGGTGGTCGCGCCAGCCTAGAGCTGACTGCCGACGAAGATCCGCTCGATGCCGGCATCGAAATTCAGGTGCGTCCTCCGGGCAAGGAGCTGCGTTCGATCAACCTGTTGTCGGGTGGTGAGCGCACGCTGACCGCGTTGGCACTGCTGCTTGCCGTGTTCCAGTCGCGACCCAGCCCGTTCTGCTTGCTCGACGAGGTCGATGCGGCGCTGGACGACGCCAACGTCGAACGCTTCATCGATGCGGTGAATCACTTCACCGGCGATACTCAGTTCGTCGTCGTGACCCACAACCGCATCACTATGTCGCGATGCGAGCGCCTGTTCGGCGTGACCATGCGCAAGCGCGGTGTGTCGATGGTGGTGTCGGTGGAACTCAACGAGATCCCCGAGGCACCTGGTCAAGAAATGGAGCTGCAGGGTCAGCCGGTCGAACGCAACGTGCCGATGCCGGAGGCGCTGCCTAAGCCGGCGCGGATCGAGCTTCCTTAATTGTTCTTCGCCGCCTCTTCCAAACCGGGAAGACCGGCGAGGACTAGTCGGCCTACGATACCGAGGCTCTCCTTCGAGCAGTTCTCCAGCACATCATCCTTGGTGTGCCAATACGAGTTCATTGTGCCCGGGTAATGGAAATCGATGATGTCAATCGCCGGCACGCCGATGTCGAGGAACGGCCGGTGATCATCTTTGATCTCCATTTCGCCGGTGATGTAGCGGCCCGATCCAGTGCGTTTGGCAACATCGCGGAAATGGCGGCGCAGCCATCCGGTCGACAGCTTCTCCAACTCTAGGCCGAGGTTTTTATCGCCGACCATGTCGAGCAGCACCAACGCAATGATCTTGTCCTGCGTACCGGCCTCGGCAATTTCAGCAGCCATGTGGCGGCTGCCAAAGGTCGAGTTGTTCACGTCGTTCCACGCAACTGGATAAAACGGCTCTTCACCGTCAAACCAAACCAGGGTCAGCGGCGGACCCGCCCACGGTGTTTCCATTGCCGCGATTTGGCGACCAATTTCAATCAACACCGCGGTGGACGAACCGGCATCGTTGGCGCCGACAAACTTCGGCTTATCGAATGTGTCGTAATGACTGGCCACCATGATCTCGCGCTCGCCTTTACCCGGCCAACGCGCAATCAAGTTGGTCCCGATGACCACCGAACGTCGATTTGCGCCTTCCGGCGGTTGTGCTTCGAAGTTTTGCTCCTCGAATTGCCAACCCAACGGCGCCAACTGCTCGCGAATGTAATCGCGCGTCTGCTGCAGCTCTTTGGTGCCAATGCGGCGACGACCAATAGTCTCGACCAGGTGAACCAAATCCGCCCACGCCCGATCCTCATCGAATGTCGTAGGGGCGACGACTTTGGTGGGCGTCGGCCCCGGCGCCGGTCCTTGCGAACAGGAAGTCGTCAGGTGGCAAGCGGCCAAGGTGAGCACGAGGCTCAGCAAAAGCGCGGGTTTTCGAGTCATGATCAAACGCGTTTGGTGTGGCTCACGTTATGCCGCGGCGGTTTTGCTTTTGCCGCAACGGTACAGCAAGTAACCGGTGGCAAGGAATGCAACCAGCGTAAAGATGTCGGTCAGGTACTCCGCGCCGAAGAAGTGCTCGCCCATCAGTGGCGTTTCGGTCGGCGGATCGGTCATCGTCGTCGACATCACCCAAAGTGCACCGATCGATGACAAGCCAATTAACGCTTCACCGGCAATCAAGCCCGATGCTGCCAGTACGCCTTGCTCGGCGCGCTCGCCGCCAAAGCGCAGGTTAGCGAACCAACGGAAGACGCCGCCGGAGAACACCGCCATCGACATGCCGAAGGGCAGGTACAAACCCACTGCGAATGGCAGGCTAGGTGCGCCAAGCAGTTCGACCACAATGGCGACGGCCATGCCGATGAAGATCAACGTCCAGGGCAAGTTGCCTTCGAAGATGCCTTCAACGATGGCCTTCATGATGTTGGCCTGCGGAGCCTGGAACTCAGGGTTGGCCGCCTGACGCACGCCTTCGGCCACCGGGCCTTGGATGTTCAACACCTCAACACCGTCTTCCGGCTTCAGCAGGATGAAGGGCAGCAGCGCCGCCAAAGCCATCGCCGTTGCGACAGTACCGATCAATTCACCGATCTGCTGACGTCGCGGAGTTGCACCGAGCAAAAAGCCGGTCTTCAAGTCCTGCGAGGTATCACCAGCCATGCAGGCGGCGATACACACCACTGCGCCTACCGAGAGGGTTTGAGCCATGCCGGCAACACCAGCGGCTCCTTGGGCCGCCAGGATTAACGCGGTACCCAGCAAGGTGGTGATCGTCATGCCCGATACCGGGTTGGATGATGCACCGACCAAACCGACAATCTGCGACGAAACGGCGACGAAGATGCCTGAGAACAGCACCACGGCAAGCGCTGCCCAAATGGTGCTCACCACGCCGAAAATCAACATGGCAACGGCGCAAGCCAAACCGATCAACAGCGCCATGCCGTAATGCAGGTCCTGCTGGGTGCGCTCATTGCCGATGGTGGATTCTTCGCCATTGCTGCTGGCCGCGCGGTTCTTCAAGCTTTGACGCATCGTCGCGGCGAAACGCAGCAGCGTCTTCAGCAACGAAATCAAACCACCGCAAGTCACCGCACCGGCGCCAATGTACTTGACGTAGTTGCCGTGCAGTTCGCCCGGGCTCAAACCCTCCATGCCTACGGTTGCCGGCGGCACGATACCGGTCACAAAGTCGCCCAAGAAGCCCATCAGCGGAATCAGCACCAGCGTGCCGAGCGCCGCACCGGCGAGCATCATGCCGCCGACCTTAATGCCGAGGATGTATCCCACACCCAATAGCGACGGCGCCGCACTAATCGAAAGGCTGGTGACGTAAGCACCCGATGCTTTGCCCAAGGTGAGGGGCAGAGCCAAGCCTTCTTTGACCACGCCGAAGACCTTCAGCATCAAGCCGTATAAAGCACCGGCTCCAAGGCCTTGGAATACTTTGACCGCCGCATCGCCGCCGGATTCGCCGGCCTTCAGCACTTCGGCGCAGGCAGTGCCCTCAGGATAGGGAAGGTTTTTGTGTTCCTGCACAATCAAGAAGCGCCGCAGCGGGATCATAAACAGCACACCTAATGTGCCGCCCAGCAGCGTAGTCAGGAACAGTTTGGAGAAATCCGGTGCCTGACCCCATAGATAGAGCGCAGGAATGGTGAAAATGATGCCTGCTGCCAGCGATTCACCGGCCGAGCCCACCGTTTGCGCGATGTTGTTTTCCAGAATCTTGCGTTCACCACGCGCTTTGCGCATGATCGCCATAGAAACCACCGCCACCGGGATCGACGCCGACACCGTAAGTCCTACTTTTAGGCCTACATAGGCGTTTGCGGCGGCAAACAGGGTACCGAGGATGGCGCCGATGAGTACGGCGCGTACCGAGAGCTCGGGGTAGTTCTCCTGAGGGGATACGTGGGGGCGGAAACCGTCGGCCATGGTGGCTAGATCCTAGCAGGACGGCGGCTTAAGAAAATCCGACTCTTCGGCGGCGAAGAACCTAGGAGTAGGGTACTCTTCCCGCGTGAAACTCTCCGTCGTCATCCCGATCTACAACGAGGAAGAGACGCTGCTGGAAATCCTGCAGCGGGTCCGCGACACGCCGTACGACAAGGAACTGATCTTGATCGACGACTGCTCGCAGGATGGAACTCGTGAAATCTTGAAGAAGCTGGAGGGCGATCCCGACCTGCGGATTCTGTATCACGAGGTCAACCAGGGCAAAGGTGCGGCGTTGCGCACCGGCTTCCAGCACGCCACCGGCGACGTCGTTCTGATTCAGGACGCCGACCTGGAATATGACCCGGGCGAGTACCCGATTTTGCTCGAGCCGATCGAGCGCGGCCTTGCCGACGTCGTTTACGGCAGCCGTTTTAAGGGTGGCCACATGGCGCGTGTGCACTTGTACTGGCACCAAATGGCAAACGGTTTCTTGACATGGTTGTCGAACATGATGACCAACTTGAACCTCAGCGATATGGAGACCTGCTACAAGGTGTTCAAGCGCGAGGTTTTGGAAGGCATTGAAATCAAGTCGAACCGCTTTGGTTTTGAGCCGGAGATCACTGCCAAGATCGCGCGCAAGCGACTCAACGGCAAACGTGTTCGCATTTATGAAGTGCCGATTAGTTACTACGGTCGTGATTACGCCGATGGTAAGAAGATCGGTTGGAAGGATGGCGTGGCTGCGATCTTCCACATCTTGCGCTACAACTTGTTCGGTTAACCCAACTCAACCGAAACTCAGCGGACCTTGAGAAATTCTCAAGGTCCGCATTTTTTTTTGGGACGCGATGGCAAAAGCCTTCGTTAGGCTTGCATGCAATTTGCAAAATTCTCCACGTTTCTTTCGACGGTTTTAATTGCCGGCACTTCGCTGGCGCAAAACGTGTCAACCTCTCAAACACCACAGCAGCTTCTCAACGCTACACCTACATACGCCGGCACGTGGAATCCAACCGATGGATTCGTACCGGCAACGGGTCCGGGCAGCAGTCGATCCGGTCCGGAAACTTTGTATTCCAACCAGGGGGGGGCTTATTTCGTCTTTATGCCTTCAGGTGCCGATCAGGAATGGATTGACGAAGGCATTTTGGCCGATCGTAACCATGACTTGGAAGAGCAAATCAATGGTATGCAATTCAGCTATGTCACCAATTCGACCAATCCAAACGGCGTTAATTTAACGATTAACTTTTATGACGAAACCATTGGCTGCAGTGGTCCGACAGCTTGGCCGGTAGCTGATTGTTCCTATCAATTAACTGGTTTGCAGGGGTCTACCAATGGCAACCCAATTCTCTATGTTGTTGATTTAGAGTTCGCAGGTGTGGAATGCAATCTCACCACCGATGCCAGCAACGGCAAGCAATTCGGTATGGGTGCTGTTTTCGACGAAGCGGGTTCCGGCTTTGCCTTGGCTTCCGGTGGCTTTGGATCCCAGCCCGGCGTAGCGTGGTTTGATACGGTTGCCGGTACATATAACGGCTGCTTCACCTTCGCGACCGGCGAAACCGGATTGGCCTTCGATCTGTTTGGCCCGGCCGCAGAAACCGAAGCCTTTCACAGTGCCGCACCAGGTGCTTTCGACAACTTGTTCCTCAGTGCCGATGCCGCGCCGCAAGTGGGTGTACCGGTCACCTTCACCGTTTCCAACTCACCAGGCGGTAGCGGTGTATCGTCGATGCTTTGGATCTCGCCCGATCGCGTTGATCGTCACTTGCTCGGCACACCGTATGCCTTGGATGCCCATGAGCTGGCCAAGTACTCCACCAACGTAGTATCGGTCAACAGTGCAACCGGCGCTCATACTCTGACCTTACCTGCCATCGCCGGTGGCGGCAAAACTTGGTACGTGCAAGGCGCGACAAAGTCCGGCGGCACGTTAACCGCGATGTCGCACGGTTTAGAAATCTATGTTCCTTAAGAGGCTAATCGCTAAAACAATTTGATGTTCTCCGGGCCGGCCCGTCGCACTTGATGCGGCGGGGCGGCTTGGATTTGTATGTCTTCGCGGCCAATATTTTTTAGCGTTTCAGCGGCAAGATCCAACGCCAAACGCGGACGGTTATTCTTTTTGCTGAGATGAGCAAGCGTGAGTTGTCGTAACGAAGACGGACAACATTCGCGCATCAGTTCGGCCGCTTGCTGATTGGAGATATGCCCTAAGCCACCGGAAATTCGATCCTGCAGCATCGGTGGGTATGGACCATTGCGCAACATATCGGGGCAATAGTTAAATTCCAAAACCAAGCTATCCATGCCCTCCATTACGCCGTTGCGTAGCGGCTCAGTGGTGCCGAGATCAGTGAAGAATCCAGCTTTCTGATCATCCGCCTCAAACACAAAACCATGAGTAGGTTCGGCGTCGTGGGGGAGCTCAATCGGCGTCACCTTCAGCGGCCCAATGGCAAAACTTTTACCCGCTTCAAACGGCCGCAACTCCACCTTGCGCCGCCGCCGTTCCGATTCGCCGCTGTGGTGGCGCTGGTCCGGAACCGCAGCGTGCGCATAAAGCGGAGCCCCAGCACGAGCGGCCACCGGCACCACGTTTTTGCTGTGATCCGAATGTGCATGACTGAGCAAAACCGCATCCACCGAGGTCAGCGATAAACCGACGTCCTGCGCCCGATTGCGGGCGGTGCGTTGGGCGATCCCGCAATCCAGCACCACTACTACCTGATCCATGCCTTTGCCGGCGCGGATCAGCGCGCAGTTCCCGGTCGAACCGCTAGCCAGGGTGAAAATTTCCATGGCCGAGTCTATCAATCACTTTTAGACTATCCACCATGTCCGCCCTGCCGGCACGACTCTTCGCATTAGCGCTGTTCCTGTTGTGGAATTTCCACGCAGGGCTGCACTTTGTGGACGGTCATTGCCATGAGCCGGGACATGATCACGGCAGCACTTATACGGTTGCCGAGCATGAGGATTGTGGTGCTTGTCACCTCGGCGTGGCGCCCGGCTTGTTCGGGCTCGGCCAGGTCGACCAAATCACTCCAGAGGCCGGAGTAGGGATGAACTCCATTGCCGATTTTGCATCGGCACGCCTCTTCGCCTGCCCGGATGGTCGCGGACCTCCGCATGGGTATTCCCATTGCTAGAACGTTCGTCCGATCGTGATTTGCGATTGGACTGCGTAAGGGTCGAAGGCTTTCGGCTCCGCCGATTCATGGCGTGTGCCACGTGAGATCTTCGGCATCTATTCCTTTGCGCCGGCAAAGGAGGGAATCCTTCGTGGCTTAAGCCACACCCCTTACATCCTCTGGGAAAGACCCATGAAATTGCAGAAATACCTCGTAGCCGCAGTGACGGCTGCTGGCGTGTTCGTCCTGACTGCGGGCAACGCCAACGCACAACAAGAAGAAGAGCCGCGTCAATTTGACGGCAAAACCGCCTTCACCGGCATGCTCGGTCAAAGTCGAGCAAGCTTCACCAACCGCTTTGATTCGCAGTGGAACCCAGCGATGGGTTTTGTTTTGGATGGCTATGGATTGCTCGCCGGTGGTGGCGAAGGCACTTCCGAGTCTTACGACACGATGGGCTTGCGCAGCATGGAATTCGCGCTGGCCAGCCGCATTGACCCGCTGGCATGGGGTTATGCCACGCTGGAGATTGCACCTCACGAGGGTGAGTACGAGTTCGAACTGGCTGAAGCCGCGATTTGGGCGGATCAACTTCCGAACTCCATGTCGCTGCGCGCCGGTCGATTCTTGGCCGACTTCGGTAAGTGGAACTCCATTCACTTGCACGATCGTCCGCATCCGTTCAGCCAGGGCGTTCAGCAAGAATTCCTCGGCGGCGGCTTGTCCATGGACGGCATTGAATTGCACCAATGGGGCGGCATCGGCGATGTTCCGGTGCGCTGGTCCGTAGGTGTAGGCGCTCGCTTCTCCGGCCACGGCCACTCGCTGTTGGCTGCTGGTGAAGAAGAAGAAGAGGGCGGCGACGAGCACGAGCACGCTCACGGCTTCGGCACCTCCGATGTCGGTGATCTTGGCCTAGGCGGCTTCGCGTACACCGCGCGCGTCAGCGGTCAGCACGACGTCGGTCAAAACGGTTACTTCCAGTGGGGCGCATCGCTGTTCATGACTCCGGACGGCTTGTCCGAGGTGCATGAGGAAGCCGGCGACGTCGAGCTGTTCAACTTGGGCCAGACCACCTTCACCCTGGACTTCACCTACCGCAACGTCGACGCCCAGGGCCAAACCGCCGATACCGTCGGTGTTGAGTTCTACTGGAACGATCGCGACCACGTCAATGAAGACACTGAAGAGGTGGAAGGTCACGATGCCGTCGGTATGTGGGGCTTCTACGAACACGCATTCAGCCCGTACTGGGCCGCCGGCGTAGAAGGTTCTTGGTGGGAGCACGCCGAGAAGGAAGACGGTGGCAGCTGGTTCACCGGCGACGATGCCGGCCGCCAAGCCGCGGTCTACGCGTCGTGGAACCCCAGCGAGCTGCAGCGCATCCGTTTCATCGTCGGCATGAACCAGCCGGACCCGAGTGCGGAATTGGACAACTTGGTCGCAATCCAGTGGCAGGTTATCCTAGGTTCTCACACTCACGGCCTGGACTGGTAAATGATTCGAACCATGAAGACGATCCAACAGGGCTTAGCCCTGTTGGTAGCGGTCGCCTGGTTGCCTTTTGCTGCCATTGCTCAGCAAAAGGCACCGCTCGATGAAGTCCAAATTGTGGCCACTACGGCTCAATTGGCCGACATGGTACGTTCCATTGGTGGAGACCATGTTGAGATCGATACTTTGGCCAAACCCGGCAGCGATCCTCATGGAGTGCTGCCGAAGGCAAGCCAGCTTCTGCTGCTGAAAAGGGCGGACGGTTTGATCTCGATGGGCTTGGATTACGAGCACGCTTTTTTGCCGGCCTTGCTGGAAAAGAGCCGTAATTCAAAACTCAAACCTGAGGGCGGCCATCACGAAATTGTCGGCGTCCGAATTCAGGCTTTAGAGGTGCCGCTCACTTTGGATCGTAGCCAGGGTGCGGACTTACACCCGCGTGGGAATCCGCACTTTGATTTGGATCCGGAAGGTGGTCGAAAGATGGCATTAGCCGCTCGCGATCTGTTGCAGCGAATTGATCCAGGTAGACGTCAGTACTATCAGGATCGTTGGCAGGAATGGGATGCAAAAGCGGTTAAGGTCATCAATGAGTGGCGGCAGTACTTGAAGCCACTGAATGGGCAAAAGGTTGTTGCGTACCACAACAGCTGGCCGTACTTCGAGCAGGCATTCGGATTGGATTTCATCGGCTTCGTCGAACCAAAGCCAGGTCTACGGCCGTCGCCGAAGCACTTGGCTGAGTTAGGCAGGCAAATGACGCAATCTCAGGTAAAGGTGGTCGTCATGGAGCCCTGGTACTCTCAATCTGAAATTCGCTCGTTACTGCAGCGCACTCAATGCAAAGCAGTCGTTCTGCCTATCCTTCAAACCGAAAAGGCGAATGCCTATTTGGCTTGGATGGAGGAATTGGTCGAGAAATTCGGAACCGCCCACGGATTGCCTTCGCTGAAGGATTGGCGCCTTCAGCAAAGTGCCAAAAAATGAGTCAAACCCTCGTTCGCATCGACCAAGGCGACTTAGGCCATCCCGGCCTGGTCGTCTTGGCCGATTTTTCGCTGACCATCCAGCGAGGAGCTTTTTTAACCTTGGTCGGCGAAAACGGCTGCGGAAAATCAACCCTCATACGCAGCGTTCTCGGCATCCTACCGCCTAAACGAGGTCGGTTTGAAATCGCCAAGGGATTGCGGATGGGATACGTTCCGCAGCAACTGCAGCTTGATCCGATCTTCCCGTTTTCTGCCGCCGAAGTCGTCGCCATGGGCTTGGCTCGTGGACCTAAGCCGCCCAGACCCTTGAAGAAAGCAGAATGGAGCCGGGTCAGCGAGTGCTTGGCCGAGGTGGGCATGGAGCGGCATCAAGCCAAATTATTCTCGCAACTGTCTGGCGGGCAAAAACAACGCGTGTTATTAGCGCGAGCCTTAATGCAGCCAGTGGATTTGTTGTTACTGGACGAACCCACTGCAGGGATCGACGCAGAAGCAGAGAGGGCAATTTTAAAAACCGTTTCCGAGCTTCATAGCAATGGAACCACCATCGTTATGGTGACTCACCATCCGCAAACGGTTCAAGGTCTACAGACCGACGTCTTGGACCTCACCAAGGAGAAGGTTTAATGGAAACCATTTCCCTGCTTTGGTCGCTGATGCCGGAGGGCATCTTAATTTCCTTTGCATCCGCGATTTTTCTACCGGTTATCGGCGGCTTTTTGTACTTGCGTCGCCAAGCTTTTTTAGGCGTTGCCGTACCTCAGTTCTCTGCTGCAGGTATTGCTGCCGCGCTTGCTTTATTGCCGTCCTTTCCCGAGCTTCAGCGGGATTTTCTCGAACATGGCCATCCGCCGATGACCTACTTGTTCCTGTTCGCCGGCGGTGCGGCAGGATTGAGTTTGATTTGGTTCTCCATTTTGGAGCGGCGATATCGCCAAAGTTTTATTGAAGGGCATATGGCCGCCGGTTTTGCGATTGCCGGAGCAATGAGCCTGGTATTTCTGGAATGGAGCCCGGCCGGGGGCATGTTGGTTGACACGCTTCAACGGGGTTCGGTCGTGGTTGCCGATCACCATTCGTTGGCGATTGTGGTTTCCGTCTTCGCGCTGATTGCCATCATTCAAGCTTGGTTCGGACACGGATTTTTGCTGGTTTCCTACGATCGCGATGCCGCCAAGGTCCAAGGTTATTCGCCGGCTCGTTACGATTTGATCTTTAACATCATGGCTGGGGCGGGCATTGGAATTGGAGTCATGAACCTGGGTCCGGTTTTGGTATTTGGATTGCTGTTTCTTGGCCCATGGCTCAGTCGCCCACGCGCTCGCAACATTCGCCACTTCTTCTTCGCCATTATCGGGCACTCGGTTTTGGCTACCGCCCTCGCCTGGCCAACCTCCTTCCACTGGGACCTTCCCTATGGCCCGGTTGTAGTCTTGTGGCTGACGCTGTTGGCGATCGCGGCAAAATTGCTCAGCGTGGTCCTGCCAAACGCCAAGCAACAAAGAGCGTAAAATACGGCCATGTCTCCTTCGGGATCGGCCAACGAACGCCTCTGGTACTACGCCATCGACGACAAGTCGATGGGTCCGGAGCGGGAATCCGACTTGTGCCAGCGCTTCCTCAGCGGCGATTTGCCGATGTCGACGCTGGTGTGGTCTGAAGGCATGAGCGAATGGAAGGTTGCCGACGAAACCGAAGTCTTTTTCTCGGCCATTCCCGAGGTTGAGGCTGAAGAGGTCGGCGATTGGCAAGACGAGCCTGCTGGGACTACCCATGAAAGCGGCGCCCCGCGAGCCACCTTATGGCCCTCGCGTCCGGAGCCATTCCGTCGATATTTGGCGCGCCAGCTCGACATGCTTTTGGCGGCGCTGGTGTTCCTGCAAATCAGCGGACCGCCTACTGGCGACGATTGGTTTTCCCTAGCTTCTCCGCTGTTGCTGACCATTCCGCCCTGGGCAGTGCTGGAGGCGCTGTGCCTTCATTTCTGGGGGTTCACGCCCGGTAAGTGGATCATGCGCATCGAGGTCACCGACGAATGGGGGCAGCGCATGTCCTTGCAGCAAAGTTTGAAACGCAGCACCGACGTTGCCATTCGCGGGATGGGGTTGGGAATTCCCTACATCCACATCTTCACTCAAATCCATTCGTTGCTGCGCCTTTCCTCGCACGGCATCACTGCCTGGGATGAACATAAGCGCGTCGTCGTGCGCCATCCTCCGCTGGAGATTTGGCGTTGGATGGCGTTGCTCGCCGCGTTGCTGTGGTTGGCCAGCGAAATGGAACCGCTGCTGCCGGCCTTGCAGTAAGCGCTAGCTCTGGCGGGTGGCGCGTTCCTCCGCCCACCGCTGCCGGCGCTGCCGTTCGGTCTCGGGCAAGGCTTCCCAGACCTCGATCGGGTATTCCGCTTCCAGGTCGGGTTGTAGATCCATCCACAATGCGTAAAGGCTAAAGGCAGCTTCCGGTCCGACTTTTTTGCCGGCTGGGCTTTGCAAGAACGCCGTCAACTCGCTGGTCAGCGAACGGCCTTCGCCCAACGCGTCTTCCGCGGCGCAACGCAGCAACGCATCGGCGGCGGCGGTTTGCGCTTCACGACTGCCCGACTGCACCCACGCCCACAACGGCTCCGTTGCCGACGCCAGTCCGGCCGCTCCTAAGGCATCTAATGCCCGGGTTCGGCAAAGCCGGTCGGTAACCGTAGGCAGCACTTCGGCAACGAAGTCGAGGTCATGCCTGACCGACCAGTGGCCGATGGGATGGCCGATCCAACTCAACGTTTGCAGCGCATGTTCGCGCACGTAGCGATCCGGGTCGCGCGAAGCTTGCACCAGCAACGGAATGACGAATCCGCGTTGGCGCAGCAAAACAAAGCGGGCGTCATCGACCGGACGCAATCGCTGGCTGATGAGCTTGCCGATCATGCGCCAATATTCGGCTTTTAATTCAGCACCGCATTCTTTGGGGTCGTCGTCGGCGGCAGTTAAGCGACGCTGCCTTCCCCAAAGATCGTTGATTTGCAGCAGCAGCTCCCAATTGGCAGCGAACTCGGTTCCAGCGCCGGGCAGTTCGGTGAGGATGGATGCGGAATAAGTTCGAGCAGCTTCCAAGTCTTGATCACCTTGCTCAGCACTGAGCACGTTGATCAAAGCTTGCAAGCCGCAACCATTGTTGAGGCGAAGCAGAGTGTGGGCAATGCAAACCACCGACCACGAATCTTTTTCATACTTCAGCCGCAGGGTAAGCCGCGGCATCATGCCCTCGCTGCCGGTATCGCGCAGCCAGCTATATGCCATTTGCTGAATGGGCACCGGCGTCAAGCGTTGTTCGACCAAACCCAACAACGCCGACGTACGTATTGCTTGCTCCATGTCCGCTAGGCTGCGCTGCGCTCGATTGCCGATCGAGCCGCCGACGGTGATGGCATCGAGCAAGTCATAAATCTCGGCAACCTTGTCTTCATCTACCACCGGCAAGCCGTCGGCGTCGTGCTGGGCGACGATTTCTTGAACCGTCAAACCCGCTTGAAACGCCGGCATGGTAGCCAGCAGTTGCTGTTGTGGCGAAGGCGGCGGTTCGCTGGGGGCGCACGAGATCGCCCACATTGCCAGTGGCAAAATCGTCAGCGCGGTGAGGCGAAATTTCACGAGCCCAATGGTACCCGGCCCAACTCGACGGAATCTTGATCCGGTAAGTACGGATTGGTGCGATACAGCAGTCGCACCTCGCCCAGCCTGCCGGCTACCGGCGGATTCATGTCTTGGCGCCATGCTTGCCCCGATGGAAGCTGGGTGTTGGTCAAATCGGTTTCGTCGCGATAGGGATCGCGGAAACGATACAGATGCTCCCATGGAAGCCAATCGCCGACTTCATCCTGCCATCGCACCTGCAAGTCGGCCGCGCGCGAACGTTCGTCGGTGGGGAAGTTATGACCCGCGCCGACGTTCTCCAGCTGCACCCAAGGAATAGCGCTTTCCTCGTTCACCCCCGAGGTCAATTCAATCGCCGCCAGCAGCGCGTTTTTGTCGTGCGCAGCCGGGAAGCCATGGTGTTTGCCGCGGCGTCCGCCCTGACGGAAGGCGTCGACCATGTGGCAGCCTAAGCAGTTTTCACCTTTCAGCTCGGGCGGCGCGTCGCGCCATTGCTCCACCGTTTTGTGTTGATTGTGGCAGGAAGCACACAACTCCACATCCGACATGCGCGGTTCAAAGTATGGGCGGCAAGGCGCGCTCTCTTGCGGCGTGCGATTGGCCGTCGCCACCCCTTCGCCATCCGGATGTTGGTGGCAAGCCAAGCAATCCACGCCATGGGTGCGGTCGCTGGAGCGCGCCAGCACTCGTTCACCCGGTTCAAATCCAAGCACTGGCCGCGGTGCATGGCAAGCCAAGCATTCCTCGTTGCGGAAGTCGTTGCTCAACTTGCGTACTTCCGGATTCTCGAATGCAAACTCATGGTGCGAGCCTTCCCATTCGGCGTACAAATCGGCATGGCATTGTTTGCAATCGGCCGACGTCATCGGCCCCAAGGCGACGATCTCTTCCGGCTTTTTTAACAACATCACCAAGGCCAAAATCCCGCCCATTACTAACAGCGAAAACACCACTGCGGCGACACGGGCGGCACCCAATTGCTGATCGGCTAAGCCCTCTTTCATCCCTGCAACCCTCCCATTTTCATGTGCACGCAATCCCCACCCAAGCGCTCGGCTTCTTGCGGATCGTGAGTCACCAAAATCACCGCCGCGCGACTGTGTTGCAACGCATCTTGTAGCAACTCAGCGCAATGCTCACGAGTTTCCGGATCCAAGCTGGTAAACGGCTCATCCAACAGCAAAAGCGCCGGATCGCTCACCAACGCCCGAGCCAAAGCCAGCCGACGTCCTTCTCCGCCCGACAAGGTTGCCGGTCGTTTGTTCTGATGATCCTGCAAGCCAAGTTGTTGCAGCGCCCGCGTCGCCCGTTCTTTGGCTTCGGATTTGCCCATACCCGCTGCGCGTAACGGATCGCTGACGTTTTGTAGAACCGTGCGCGTCGGCCAAAGGCCTAAGTCTTGAAACACCATCTGCACTTGGCGCTGCCAGGGCTGCAGGAGTTGGCGTCCGTCCTTCATCGCGATCGTTCCGCCAATAACGATCTCACCGCTGTCTGCAGATTCCAGGCCGGCAACAATGCGCAGCAGCGTAGATTTGCCACAGCCAGATTTACCGCGAATGCTTAAGCGTTGGCCGGCGCTCAACTGCAATTCGAGATTTTGCAACAACGGCTTATCTGCTTCGAAGCTCTTGCTTAAGCGGTGCACCGTCAATGCGGGATTGGTGGTCGATTCCATGGCCGACGGGGCGGGTATTTGCTCGGTAGGATCAGTCATCGGATTTCCAGGCGGACCAAGCGGCGTAGAGGGTGGCGGGTAAGAACAGAATGCCGGCGATCAGCAAACCGAAGGCGGCAACAAAGCCGTCGCGGGCAAAGTGCAGCGCGTTGAAGTAGCGCACCGCAGCACTGTTATTAGAGCCGGGCAACAAAATTGCCAAATCCAACTCGCGTACGGCGAAGACCAAAACTAAGCCGCCGGCGAGCAGCCACGCCGATCGGTTGGGAAGGACCAATAAACGCAATAAGCGCAACGGATAAGCAATGCCGTTCAAGCGCGCCGCTTCCAATTGAGTACGCGGAATGCGTTGAAAGCGTTCGGCCAGCAAAAACACGGCAATGGGTAGGAAGCGCCCGGCCATAACCAACGCAACCAACGCCGACCCGTGATAGAAGTTGCCGAATTGCGGACGGTTGGCCGCCAAGATTGCGCCTAGGCCGTAGCCCACCGACGGCACCAGTAACGGCAAGGCCAACAACACCGTGCCCAAGCGCGCCTTGAAGCCGCGATTGCGAATCAGCCAATGCGCCAGCCACGGGGCCAACAACAAGCAAATCAGCGCAGCTTGACTGCCGAATAACAGCGAGCGACCGATGTCCTCCCGTCCGCGTTCCAAGGCGCCGCGCAGCGATTCGGCACTGCGGCTGGCCCAGGTCCCGGTGGCTTCGCTGCCGGCAAGTCCGGTTTCAAAAACGATGCGGCCTAAAGGCAGGATGAGTAGCAAGACCAGCAAGGACCAAGCGAAAAGGGTGGCCGGAATTTGCCATTTGCCTAAGTGTAAGCGCTTGGGTTTTCGTCCTTGGCCAACCACCGGCACGGCGAAACGATCTCGAACGCTGAGGGCTAAATAAAGAACGGCGGCATCTAACAAGACCAACGGAGACGCGGCACGCGCGCCAGCCCAATAGTCGTTATCACGCCACTGGTTAAATACGTGTGCCGGGTAGACCTTAAATGGTTCTCCGATCGAGGCGAAGTAATCCGGAACCGCGAAGTCGGTCGATGCAAACAAGAACACCAACGCACCGCCCATCGCCGCTGCCGGCAAACTCAAGCGCAGCATTTCGCGCAGTGCTTGGCCGCGACCGCCTAGCAACAAAGCGCTTTCATGGGCCGAAGCATGTTGATTGGAAAGCGCGCGCGCAACCAATAACGCCGGCAATGGCGCAAAGCAAAAACCCAACGTCACCACCGATGCCCATTGCCCATCGAATCCGGTTAATCCGTTCCAAGCTTGTGCCATGAGCAGGGGCGGCAACAATAACGGCAAAGGGATAAACAGCGCTAATACCAGGCCGCCGTGTGCGCAGGTGCGCGTGGCTAGTAGCGCAAGCGGAGTGCCGATGGCGACGGCAATCAGCGCCGACAACAGCGACATCCATAAGGTGCGGAAAAATAGTTGGAAAAGGTGACTGCTTGCAAGGTCGGCAAACGCATCCAGGCTAAAGATGGGTTGCAGCAACGGCACCATTGGCGCGCTTACCAATAAGGCAGCGAGTAACAGTGCGGCGCCATGCCAGGGCCGCGCGGAGCAGAACCGGGGCGAGCTCAATTGGTGAAGATGCGTTGGAAATCAGCTTGGCGGGCGTCGAGCTCTTCGGCGGCGGCTTCCCAATCCACCGTCATCACCGGATAGTCCTTGCCGGGCAAGGGCAAGCCTTCCGGCGGCACGGAAGCAGGATTCAGTGGAATTTGGCGTGAGCGACTTGCGGCCAGCAATTGCTCGACCTCGGGGGAAACCAGGAAGTCGATGAACTGTTCGGCGTTGGTTTTATTGCGCGCACCGCTGATGATGCAGATGGTATTAGGAATCAGCAGAGTGCCGCCAATCTGATCGTTTTGATCGGGATAAGAGATCTGCACTGGAAAGCCGTTGGCTTCGGCGGCAGCGGCGTCGTCGGTATCGGTCAGACACCAGGCGAAGTCTTTCTGGCAAACGCGGCGCATGGCGGTTGCGTTGCCGTTGGTAATCGCGATGCCGGAATCGCGCGCATCTTCCAACCACTTTAATACGACCTCACTGCCCAATTGCTGCGACAGTACGGCGAAGTGAGTCAGCGTCGTGCCGGTCAGCGGTGCAGCCATGCCGCCATGCGGGGCATAACCTTGTTCGATCATTTGGAAGATCGTCTTCGGCACTTCCACACCGGCTTCGTCGAGCATGTCTTGGCGCGACATAATCACTCGCGCGCGAGCGGCAAAACCAACCCAATGATGATCCGGATCACGGAAGTTCGCCGGGATTTGCTCGGTTGCCGGCGAAGAATAGGGCTGGGTCAAACCTTGCTTCTTCAACCGAATGGTGTGCGCGGTTTCGTTATTCCAAAAGACGTCGGCATAAGGGTTGTCTTTCTCGGCGATGATGCGCTTGACCAAGCCAACCGTTTTGTTTTGCTCGACGTCGTATTGCGCATGAACGCGCAGGCCGGTCTTCTTTTCAAATAACTTCAGAATAGGTTCCGAGTGCTCCTTATCGAGCGAGGCATAGACCACCAAGTCGTACTCATCGCCTCCGCACGACGCCAGACTGAGCAGTGCGGCAATCGCGAGTGAGGGAAGGGACTTGAGGAACCGGGGTAGGGGGGCACGTGCAGTCCGCATGGCCCGAAGATTAGCAATCATCGTGCCACTGGCGACGGAATCCGCCAACCGAGTCCATGTTCCGCTACGGGAACATCGCCTTTGGCGTTATTCGCCGTCCGGCTGCTCCGGTGTAGGATCCGGTTGCTGCGGCGGCTTGCGACCGTTGCGCGGTCCGACGATGCGGCCTTTTTGGACCTTTTTGTTGATCGGTTTCGGCTCCTCGTCTTCGTCCAAATAGCCCAGGGCGATCATTTCCTCGCGCTCTTCTTTGCTCAGGCGATCGCCGTTGCGCAATCCCGGCCGCATGTTGTGCTGCTTTTGCCACTGGGCGCACATATCCCGCCAGACATCCAGGCGTTGGTGCATGCCGCCCAAGAAGGATTTTCCTTCCGGCGTGGCGGCGATATCGACCGTTTCGCGCGGCAACTTCGAGTTGTCGAACAATTGATCCGCTTTGGATTCATCCTCTGGAAAAGCCACCGCAGTTTGGTCGCCGACGCGAACCGCCACTTGGTGCTCCGGCCAGTTGGATTCACCGATGACGTCGCGGGTGGTGGCGTCGGGGTAGGCCTTGTAGAGGTCCAAAATTCGACCCTGCATACCGGGAGGAGGCGGCAGGTCGGCGTGATAAACCAAGGTCGGCATCAAGTCGATCAACTCCACCGGCTCGTCGCGACGCTCGCCACGCGGACCGCCTGGTGCGCGAATGATCAGTGGCACGTGCAGCGTTGGGTCGTAAACCTGGTGATGGCCGTAAGTGCCGTGTTCCCAGAATTCCTCGCCGTGATCCGAGGTCACGACAATCAACGTGTCTTCGTAAAGATCATTGGCTTTCAACCACGCAACCAATTGACCGAAGGCGTCGTCCATTTGGCGGATTTCCGCTTGGTACAAAGCCTTGATAAAGGTCAGGTCATCCGGCGGCGGCGGACCTTCGTGATCCTTCGGCAACAGCGGGTTGTAATACTTCTTCTGCATATCGCGAATCACGCCGGAGGTTCGCGGACCGGTGTGATAAGCGTTGTAAGCACCTTGCCAAGCCTTTAAGAACGGGCCGTCGTAGTTCGGGTCGGCGAACATCTCGACGAACTTCGGCTCGGGCAAGTACGGCGTATGCACCTGATAAGTGTGCAGGAACATAAAGAACGGCGAATCCGGATCGCGGTCTTGGCTGAACCACTTCTTCGCGTGTTCCACGCGGTTATAGGCGCCAAGGAACTTTGAGTCCCAATAATCAAAACCCTGCGCCATGCCGCGATTCACCTGCAAGTTGCCGCCATCGCAAATGCCGACGGTTTGGTAATCGCCTTCCTTCAGCGCTTCCGCCATGGTCACCGAACGATCACCCAGGCTGGGATAGATGGTCTTTTCGTGGTCATGACCTTTATCCAAAACCACGCGGTTCCAAACACCGTGTACCTGCGGGTAAGTGGAGGTAAAAATGCTGGCGTGAGACGGCGACGTGGAAGAAGCGGCGGCGAATGCGCGATCAAAGACCAACGCGTCGTCGGCGAAGGCTTGCAGGTTTGGCGAGGTGTCAGCCTCGTGACCGTACATCGTCAGGTAGTCCGCCCGCTGGGTATCCATCAGGAAAACCAAGATGTTTGGCATCGGTTTGGCCGGCGGCGTCAACTCGATGGAGACGGCTTCCGGTGCCGTGGCAGAAACGTCGGCCGAGGCGGTCGAATTTGGAGTCGACGGCTGGTTCTCGCCGGAATCAGGAGGCGTTGCCTCGCCGCAGCCGCCAAGTAGCGGCAAAACGAGACAAATCGCGGTCAGGAATGCGGTTCGGATGGGTGTCATGACGGGTGCGCAGGATTAGGATACCCCATGGGAACGGCGCTTGCCGTGCCGGACCCAAATCCATCCACCACGCCCCCTTTGTCGTCAGCCTTTTCCCACGCATCATGACAAGTACCCTCGCTCCTCTGGCCCTCGCTGATCGCATGGGCCGTCTGGGCACCGAAACCGCGTTCGAAGTGCTCGCCCGCGCCAAGAACCTGGAAGCCCAGGGTCGCGACATCATTCACCTCGAAATCGGTGAGCCCGACTTCGATACGCCGGAAAACATCGTCGAAGCGGCGGTTAAGGCGCTGCGCGATGGCTACACCCACTACGGCCCGGCCGCCGGCATGCCGATCGCACGCGAGTGCGTGGCCGATTACGTTGAGCGCAGCCGTGGCATTACTTGCCACCCCGACGAGGTCGTCATCGTGCCTGGTGGCAAGCCGACGATGTTCTACGCGATTTTGGCACTGGTCAACGCCGGCGACGAGGTGATCTACCCGAACCCGGGCTTCCCGATTTACGAGTCGATGATTAACTTCGTCGGCGGCAAAGCGGTGTCGTGCCCGATTCGCGAAGAGAACAAATTTGCGCTCGATCCGCAGGACGTGATTTCGCGCCTGTCCGACAAGACCAAGTTGGTCATTCTCAACTCGCCGGCCAACCCAACCGGTGGTGTCACCGGCAAAGCCGAACTCGAGCAAATCCTCGCCGAGTTGAAGAAGTACCCCGACGTCTGGATTCTGTCCGACGAGATTTACAGCCGCATGCTGTATGACGGTGAGGAGCACTACACGCCGCTGACCGATCCGGAAATTCGCGATCGCGTCATTCTGTTGGATGGTTGGTCGAAGACTTACGCCATGACTGGTTGGCGCATGGGCTTTGGCGTGATGCGCCAAGACCTGGCAGCGCAAGTCGCCAAGTTGATGGTCAACTCGAACTCTTGCACCGCATCGTTCTCGCAGATTGCCGGCATGGAAGCACTGAGCGGCGATCAGTCCGCCGTCGACGCGATGCTGGTTAAGTTTGATAAGCGCCGCAAACGCATTGTTGAGTTGATCAACGACATTCCTGGCATGAGCTGCCATTTGCCGAAGGGCGCGTTTTACGTCATGCCGTCGATCAAAGAAACCGGCCTGACCGCCAAGGTGGTACAGGATCGCTTGCTCGATGAGTACGGCGTTAGCTGCTTGGCCGGCACTTCCTTCGGTGCCGAAGGTGAGGGCTACATTCGCTTCAGCTACGCCAACTCAACCGAGAACATTGAACGCGCGATGGAACGAGTGCGCGCCTTCTTTGAGAGCCTGTAATGAGCCGAGTCGCCGACTTTAGATCTGACACCGTCACCCGACCGACGTCGCGCATGATTGAAGCGATGGCGTCAGCCCAAGTCGGCGACGACGTATTGGGAGACGATCCCACCGTAGCCGAGTTAGAGCGGCGCTTTGCCGAGTTGTTCGGCAAGGACGCCGCTCTATTCATGCCGTCGGGCACGATGGCAAACCAAGCTGCAGTTGCCGCGCACATCGTTCCCGGTGAAGAAGTGATCGTTGAGACCAACGCCCACATCTTCCAATACGAAGGTGGCGGACTGGCGCGCATCGGCGGCGCCCACGTCAACATGTTGCTGGGCGAACGCGGTATGTTCCCGCTGCCCGATTTGGCGCGCTCGTTCCGGCCGCCGTCGGTGCATATGCCGCGCACCGGATTGGTTTGTGTTGAGCAAACCCACCTGTTCTCGGGTGGCAGCATTCTGCCGATCGAATACCTCGAAGAGGTGCACGCAATGGCTGCCCATCATTCGGTAGCCGTGCATATGGACGGCGCACGCATCTTCAACGCCCAAGCCGAAACCTCGTTGGACTTCACCCGTTACGGCAGTGTTTGCGATTCCATTTCGGTATCGCTGTGCAAAGGCATGTCGTGCCCGGTAGGCTCGGTGCTGATGGGCGACGGCGCGTTTATCGAGCGCGCCCGCCACGTGCGCAAATGGATGGGCGGCGGCATGCGTCAAGCCGGATATTTGGCCGCCTGCGGCATTGTTGCGCTCGACGAGGTGCTGCCGCTGATTTCCGAAGACAACGCGCGTTGCCGCCGTTTGAGTTTGGCCGCGCTGGCTTTGGAAGGCATCAAAATGGCTCAGGAAACCGTCGATACCAACGTGTTGTTCCTCGAGGTCACCGATCCGCGGCTGGATGCGCCGATGGTCGAATCCGAACTTGCCGAACATGGCGTTCAGGCTCTTGCGTTGGGGCCGCGCCTGCTGCGTTTCGTAACCCATTCGGGAATCACCGACGCCGACGTCGATCACGCAGTGATGGCGTTGCAAACCATACTCACGCAAAACTGAAATGTCCGTCTTCAAGGCTTACGACATTCGGGGCACTTACCCCGATCAAATCGACGCTGATCTCGCTTATCGCATTGGCCGCGCTTTTGCTGATTTCCTTGGCAAAGGGCCGCTGGTTGTAGGGCGCGACATGCGCACCATGTCTCCCGAAATTCAAGGAGCGTGCATCGACGGCATCCGCGACGGCGGCCTCGATGTGATCGACATCGGCTTGACCTGCACACCGCAGTCTTATTTTGCGATCGGAAATCTGAAAGCGGCCGGTGGATTGTGCGTGACCGCCAGTCACAACCCGGCGCAGTACATCGGTTTCAAGATGACGCGCGAGGAAGCCATTCCGATCAGTGGCGACACCGGTCTGAAAGAGATAGAAAAGCTGGCGACGGCGCCTGAAAAGCCGGCGCCCAAAGCACAGCGCGGCGGCTTGACCCAAATCGACACGATGGCCGATTACGTCGCCCACGTGTGCAAATGGGCCGATCTGGCACGCCCGGTAAAAATTGCATCGGATGCCGCCAACGGAATGGCTGCGCACACTTTCCCGAATGTGTTGAAGGCGCTGCCGCAAATTGAAAACCACGGTTTGTACTTCGAGTTGGACGGCAGCTTCCCCAACCACGAAGCCAACCCGCTGAAGCTGTCGACGCTGGTTGACTTGCAAGCGTACGTCAAAGCCACCGGCGCCGAACTTGGTGCCGCCTTCGATGGCGACGCCGACCGCTGCTGCTTCGTCGATGAATTGGGACGTCCGATCGGCAACGACATCGTTACGACCTTGGTCGCGCGCGAAGCGTTGAAGAAGGAGCCGGGCGCATCCATTGTTTACGACCTGCGTTCGTCCTGGATTTTACCCGAGCTGGTCATCGCCGGCGGCGGCAAGCCGGTCAAGGAACGCGTCGGCCATAGCTTCTTGAAGGCGCGCATGCGCGAATTCGATGCTCCCTTTGGCGGCGAACTTTCCGGTCACTACTACTTCCGCGATAACTGGTACGCCGACAACTCCGAAATCATTCTGCTGTCGGTGTTGAACTTGGTTTCGCGCTCCGACAAGCCGTTTAGCGAAATGGTGAACGAGCTGATGTGCTACCACAGCACCGGCGAAGTCAACTTCGAGGTCGAAGACAAGATCGGCGCGATGAACAAGCTGAAGGCTGAGTTCTCCGATGCGTCGATCGATGAGTTGGACGGTGTCACCATCGCTTACGGTCAGCCGGATCAAGCCGGTTGGTGGTGGGTGAACCTGCGCGCGTCGAACACCGAGCCACTGCTGCGCATGAACTTGGAGTCCGACGACAAGGCCAAGATGGAAGAGATGACTGAGAAGGTCATCGGCATTCTTGGCGTGCAGCCGGCGGATCACTAGATCCAAGCGACGGCGGCCGGTGGCGTTTTGCGCCCCGGCCGCCGTTTTTTATTGTCGGGCCGGACGATTCCGTCCTACAAGATTTGACCCGAAGCCGCCGGGAATCTGCGGATCGACCACCACCATGGACATCGAAAAAATCACCGAAAAGCCCATCCGCATCATTGGCGTACCGATGGACTACGGCGCCAGCCACCGCGGTACCGACATGGGGCCCAGTGCGTTGCGCATTGCCGGCGTTGCTCGCAAGCTGCGCAACATTGGTTACGACGTCCAACGCGAGGATGAAATTCAGGTCGCGTCGATGGAAACGCGCGAAGCACGCGACAAAAAAGCGCGCTTTTACGACGAAATTCTAGCCGCATGTTCCGAATTGGCGAGCAGCGTCGAGTTGGTCATGCAAGAAGGCGGATTGCCGTTGATCCTCGGTGGCGACCACTCCATTGCGATGGGTTCGGTGGCTGGCGTCGCCAACCATCTGCGCAAGCAGGACCAGGAATTGGGCCTGATTTGGTTCGACGCCCACGGCGATATGAATGTGCCGGGCATTTCGCCCAGCGGCAACATTCACGGCATGCCGTTAGCGCACCTGTTGGGCTATGGCGATGACGGCCTGGCTGGCATTGGGGGTTTTGCGCCGAAGGTCAAACCGGAAAACGTCGCGTTAATCGGAATTCGCGATATCGATGTGCACGAACGCAAAGTCATTCGCGATTCCGGCGTGCAAGCCTTCACCATGCGCGATATCGACGAGCGCGGCATGGCAGCGGTGTGTAAAGACGTCATCGACGTCGTCACCAACGGCACCGGCGGCTTCCACTTCAGCTTTGATGTGGACGGCTGCGACCCCGGTGTGATTCCCGGTTCGGGAACTTTGGTTCCCGGCGGAATCAGCTTCCGCGAAGCGCACCTGCTGTTCGAATACTGCGCCGACACCAAGATGATGACGTCGATGGATATCGTCGAACTCAACCCGGTGTTGGATCACAAGAATCATAGCGCCGAAACCGCGGTCGAGCTGATGCTCAGCGCCTTCGGCAAGTCGATTCTCTAACCGGCGAAGCTGGCGCGGAAGCCGTCGACGTCGGCTTGGCGGCCCATCACCAACAAGTGGTCGGTGGGATTGAGCTTGTAGTCGGCGCCGGGATTAAACACGATTTCGGCGTCATCCATCGGCCGCACGCCGATGGCAATCAGTCCAAAGCGGTTGCCCAAATCCAGGGTCCGCAACGAGGACATTCCGTCTTTGTTCTCCGGCAATTCCACTTCCTGGATGACCACTTCCTTGTTGGTGGAGCCCAGCGCCAAATCGACAAGACCAACCGCGCCCGGACGCAAAAACGCCTGCGCCAAACGCTTTCCGCCCAGCTGGTAAGGGGTGACCACGCTGGAAGCGCCGACCATCTTCAGCTTTTCGGCGGTATTCGGATTTTCCGCCCGCGCAACGATCGGCACGTCCGGGTTCAGCTGGTGAGCGCTCAAGACAATAAACACATTACCGGCATCGCTACTAATCGCCGCAATCACGCCCGACGCCCGTTTCACCCCAGCTTTGAGCAAGCTCTCTTCAGTCGTCGCATCGCCGATCAAAACCGGAACGCCGGCCGCCACCAACTCTTCGCGACAGCTGTCGTCATCGGAAATGATGACGAACTTCTTGCCCATGTTTTCCAATTCGCGGCGCACCGTGGTGCCAATGCGGCCGTAACCGCACAGGATCACGTGGTCGGACATTTCATCGATCAGTCGTTGCATTTTCTTTTCAGTACGCCGTTGGTAATTGGCCAGCATCGTCATGCCGATTAAATGCGCGGCTTTCAGCGAGGTAAAGATGCCGCCGGCAATAATCGAAATCGCAACCAAGCGGCCCTCCTGGGAAAGAGGGTGGATTTCGGCAAATCCGACCGTGGAAACGGTGATCACGGTCATGTAGAAGCATTCCCAAAGATTCCAACCCTCAACCAGGCGGAAACCGAGGATGCCCCAAATGGTCACGGCAAAGCCGGACATCACCAGACGCATGATTTCGCGTCTGTGAAGTCTTCGTTCGTAGTTCTTGACCGGATCCACGCGTCGGATTCTACAATCTAGGTACATGGATCCCAGGCTGGAACCCATTTTGCATCGCACGCCGGAGTGGCTGAAGCCCGACGGCCCGGAGGCGGACATTGTTGTGTCCAGCCGGGTGAGGCTTGCGCGCAACCTGAATAATTATCCGTTCCCGCGGCAGTTGAAACCAGCCCAGGCGCAAGAGATTTGTCAGCGCTCGGCGGATTGTTTGGCGTCGATGTTTCAAAACGGCTTGGTACTCGATCCAACCGAACTGGAAGCGCAAGAAGCGGAATTCCTGATTGAACGCAGTTTGGCTTCGCGCGACATGTTTGAAAGTGCCCATCCCGGTCGCATTTTCTTCCGCGGCGACGGTTCCCTGGGCCTGATGGTGAACGAAGAAGATCACTTCCGCGTGCAAGGATTCGCGCGCGGTCTCGATCTTGCCCGAGCGCATCAAAATGCCAGCGAATTAATTCGCAGGTTAAACCAGGAATTCCAAATTGCTCGCCACGTCAAGTACGGCTACTTGACCGCCTGCCCAACCAATGCCGGCAGCGGCATGCGTGCCAGCCTGATGCTGCACTTGCCGGCGATGGCACGCGGTCGCACGCCATTGCAACAAACCTTGCAAACCGCACAAAAGTCGTCGTTGGCGGTGCGCGGTGTGCATGGCGAAGGCAGTCAATCTATCGGCTTCTTCTATCAGATCAGTAATCAACTGACGATGGGGCCGCCGGCCGCGGAGCAAATGCAAAAGGTCACCGAATTCGGACGGGTAGTTTGCGGCTACGAACGCGAGACCCGCGACAAGCTGGTTTCGTCGCCGGGGTCCCGCGCCGAATTGATTGAAGACGCACAAAAAGCCTGGCAGCTGATCAGCGAATCCGAGCAACTGACCTCGGGGCAGGCGCTGCGTGCCCTCAGCGAGCTGCGCTTGGCGATTATGTGCAATTTGGGCTCCGAGTTAGAATTAGATAGTCCACCTAGCTCTCAGGAGTTATTGGAGCTGTCGTTCCAGCTGCAGCCAGGCCATTTGCAGGCTCGCTTCGGCTTGGCCCTGGATCCTCAGCGCCGCGACGTTTCGCGGGCCCAAGCTTTGCGCCGAGGCCTGCAACTGCCACCTCGAAACTGACGATGCTCGTCGATACCTGCGGCCGCCCGTTGCGCAACCTTCGCCTTTCGGTGACGGATCGCTGCAATTTGCGCTGCGAGTACTGCATGCCGGAGGAAAACTTCGCCTGGATGCCGCAGCCGCAGCTGCTGACGCTGGAGGAGTTGACCGATATCTCGGCCGCATTCGTAGAGTTCGGGGTCGAACGCATTCGCTTGACCGGCGGCGAGCCGTTACTGCGTCGCGACTTGGCCGTCCTGGTCGGCTTTTTGTCGGCGCTGCCCGGTGTCAAAGACATTGCCATGACCACCAATGGCTTGTTGCTGCATCGCCACGCCAAAGAGCTGAAGGACGCCGGCCTCAAGCGCCTGACCTTCAGTTTGGATACGCTCGACCACCAACGCTTTGCGCGTCTAACCAAGCGCGATCGCCTCAACGAGGTATTGAACGGCATGTGCGCCGCCCAAGAAGCCGGTTTCGAGGGCAGCAAAATCAACACCGTGGTGCAGCGCGGCTTCAACGAAGCCGAAATCGGATCGTTGCTTGACTTCGCTCGCGACCACCAAATGGAAGTGCGCTTTATCGAATACATGGACGTCGGCGGTGCCACGCAGTGGTCGATGGAGCAGGTGGTCAGCCGCGATGAAATCTTGTCCATCGTCGCCGCTACGCACGGCGCCATCGAAGAAGTGCCGCGCACCGATTCCGCCCCGGCCGACCGCTTCCGCCTCGCCGACGGCACCGTCTTCGGCATCATCGCCTCGACCACGCAGCCCTTCTGTTCCAGTTGTGATCGCAGCCGCGTGACGGCCGACGGCCATTGGTTCCATTGTTTGTATGCGCACGACGGTTTCGACCTGCGCACCCCGCTGCGTTTGCACGGCAAGGACGCCGTCCGCGAAGCCATCGCCGCTGCCTGGCCGCAGCGAGCCGATCGCGGTGCCGAGGAGCGCAAAGCCATGGCCGAACGCGGCCCGCTGCAAGATCCTGGGCGGTCGGCCGACGACAATCCGCACTTGGAAATGCGCACTCGCGGCGGCTGATCCGCGGGTGGCTAGAGCGTTAGGGGAGGTCGGCAAAGCTCAGCGCGGAGCCCGTATCATGGGGATATGCGCGCCTTGCTCGCCGTCATTGTCGCTCTGCTGCTGAGTTCCCATGCCAGCGGTCAGATCTACGAGATCACCTTCAAAAGCGAGAAGGTGGCCAAGAAGTATCAAAAGTACATGATGGAGGTCAACGGCATCCCGCGCTTCCTCGGTGAATATCGCTCGGGTGTGAAGTGGAATGGCAAGTACAACTCCACCCGTGATCCGCAAGTGCGCAGTGAGTGGTTTATTGGCGATCCTGGCGACCCGACCAAGCTTCCTTACAAGGTCAAAGATGGCACGCGGGGAAAGGCGATCAAGAAGCAAGTTGTCGGCATCCAAAACAGCCAAATTGACAAGATCGCGCTTTTTGTCGACAACAATAGTTGGTACGGCTTGTCTATGGAATACAAGGATCGCATTCGCCATCTTGATGGTTTGCGCGATGTGCGGGACGATTTTGAAAAAGGCGGACGTGATTGGCAGGCCGCACATTGGCGACTGCTCGACGGTTACGAAGGCATGATCGGTTGGCTGTCGTCGATGGGGTATCACGACGCGGTCAAAAAAATGATTAAAGAAGCCGAACGGCAACGCAAAGTGGTTTCTAAAGCGGCCGAAGAAGCAAGGCGCAAGCGGGCGATTAAATCCGTTGGCAAGGTGGAAATCCCTAAGGAGTTAAATGCATCCTGCGAGCGGCTTGGATTGAAAGTTCGTTTTAAAATGCAGCAGAGCCAGCACTGTCGGATTTATTACCACACCGGCATTAAGGATGTGCAAATTGAGCACTGCCTCAAGCTGGCGGAACGGGCGATGGCCGGTTTCAGAGCCAAGTTCGTAGAGCCTTATTTGGCCGACGATTTTCAGGATTTAATTCCCGAGAATATGTGGTTGGAATGGCACTTCAATCCACCCAACCGCGAAGCCCATGAAAAGCTTTACGAAGAGCACTACGGCATGAGTTGGGGCCCGCGCAAAGAGGAGCGACTGAAGTCGGACGGGACGCGCAGTTACCGCGGTGGCGAGAACGCATTGTTTTTGTGCTATTGGAAAATCCAGCAGGAAAACAGTTTGGATGGCATCGTTGCCAACAATTTGGGTGTGCACTTAGCCACCCTGCATTACCGCACCGCGAACACTCAAATCTCGATGGATTGGTTGGAGCAAGCGGTGGGCTATTGGATTTCTTTGGAATACCTTGGGCGTAACTCGGTGACCGAAAAAGCTTTCGACTGGGGCGAACAAGAAGACGACCACACCGTGTCGCGGCGAGAGGATGACAAGAAGGAAAAAGAGAAGGAGACTGTTGCCGAGCCTCCTCTTTCGGTTGGTGAAAAGCGCTTGTACTTAGAAGGCGCCCTTGCTGAAGGCGTGCCGTTCCACGTTTTGATGCAAACGCGATTGTTCGACATGAAACGCGGTGACGTCGCCAAGTCGTGGGCGATGTGGGACTTTTTGACCAGCACCTATGGCGGTGAAGCACAGGTGTTCTTGCGCTCCATGGGCAAGTTTGCCCGCGAAGGTGGCGGCTTCCAAGAAAAGCTGCGCAAGGTCGGTGACCCGTTGTTCGAGAACCAAGGTCAGGATCTTTATCGCATGCTGGATGAAGCATGGAAGGAATGGGCCAATCGCCAACTTGGACGCAAGTAGAATCGCGCGACCAAATCAACCATGACCGTTCCTCCAACCTTGTTTCGCGGCGGTGCTCTGTTCGATGGGCGCCATTTCATCGATCAAACCGATTTGCGAGTTGCTGCCGACGGCACCATAGCCGAGGTTGGTAGCGATTTGCAGCCACGGGACGGTGAAGAAGTCATCGAGCTAAACGGCAATTGGCTGCTGCCCGGCTTGGTGGATTGCCACGTGCATTTCCGCGAGCCCGGTTTGGTGCGCAAAGAAGGCTATTTGACCGGCTCCAGTGGTGCGCTGCATGGCGGCGTGACGACGGTGATGGAGATTCAGAACAATCCGCCGCTGATGGAGACGGCGGAGCTGCTGCGCAAAAAGATGGAAGATCTGCGCGGCATTTCGCGCGTGGATTATGTGCCCTATGGCAATCTGACCAACGCTTCGATGGAGAACATTGGCGATATGGTTGGGCTGACTCCGGCGGTGAAGTGTTTCTTGGGATGCAGCACCGGTTCGGCCGGGGTCGCTGATGAAGAAACCATGCGCCGTTTGTTCACTGCGGCAGCCGATGCCGGCATGAAGATCGTCGCTCACTGCGAGGACGATGGAATCATGGAAGAGGCGCAAGCCAACGCCACGCCGGAAACTGCCGACCGCCACGATTTAATGCGGCCGGCGATTGGCGAGATCCAATCGGTCAAAGACGCGATCCGCGTTGCTGGTGAGGTAGGCGCGGAACTGCACGTCTTTCACATTTCGACTGCCGATGGTGGACGTTTGGTCGCCGATGCGCATGAAGCCGGTGCCAAAGTCACGGGTACAACCGGCGCACAGTACCTGCTGGTCACCGCCGAAGAGGCTTACGCCGCCAAGCAAAACCGTTTTAAGGTCAACCCGTCGATTAAGTCCGACGAGCATCGCCAAGGGCTGCGCGAATTGGTGGCAGCAGGCCGTTTACAGGGTGTTGGCACCGATCATGCGCCGCATCCGTTGGAAGACAAGGACCGACCTTACGCCAAAGCGCCATCGGGCTTCCCGTCGATTGACCTTTTGCTACCGATGATTTTCGCCATCGCCGACGACTCCGGCATGTCGCTGGAAGCGGCGCTGCGCTCGGTGACCACGGTGCCGGCGGATGAATTTGGCCTCAAGCAAAAAGGCCGCCTCGAAGTAGGGGCCGACGCCGATCTGGTGGTCGTCGACCCCGGCCAGCGCCGCACCGTTGACGAGGCCGAATTGCCGTCGAAATGCAAGTGGAGCCCATTCCACGGCCGCGAGCTGCGCGGCTTCCCGCAGCGCGTTTGGTTGCGCGGTCAGCTGGTGATGGAAAACGGCGTATTTCCGGCCGATCCGAGCGGAAAGCCTATTTTCCTCGGCTAATTTCAGCCGATAAGACTGTGACGTTCCGCGGACTCGGTCTGCGGTAACGCAATTTCTCGTTTTTGGCGTCGGCGTAATTCCCGCGGAAAAAGGAACTTCTACGCAGTTGCCGTCCTCCTACCAGCCAACCTGACTGGCCAAACCGGCCTGAAAACCCATTCTTCCTGTCATGCGTCGATTTTCTCCGCTCGCCGTCCTGCTCCTGTTCGCGGGTGCGGCCCACGCACAAGTTTCGCAAGAGCCGCAAACTCTTTCTGTGGAAACCACTTATGGCTTCGGCACCTTCACTGTCGAAGACTTGGAAGCCACCTCCAGCGCCGCGTCTCGCCTCAATGCGGACCGCGCCGACAAAAACGGCTGGATTCCCGATCCGACCAGCGGCTACACGCTGACCAGCACCGTCATCGTCGAAACCGACGACGAGGGCTTGCTGTACGACATGGTTCGCTCCATTGACGAGCGCTGCCACATCGACGAATTGCCGGTGGCCGGCTTCTGGTCGGTAACCGCGCCGAACATTTCCATCGCTGCCGACATGACTGCGGCACTCAGCCCGGTTTTCGGCGAAGGCATGGTCGGCTTGGATACTCAACAGCCGCTGAGTCATCGTTTGCCTACCGATCCGCTGTTCAGCAACCAATGGCACCTGCGCAACACCTCGCGCCCGGATGCCGATGCTAACGTTGAGGTTGCTTGGAATGCCGGCTACACCGGGGTAGGCGTGGTCGTCGGCGTAATTGATGGTGGCTCGCAAACTGGCCACCAAGACTTGAACGGAAACTACAACTCGACCGGATCCAAGTCGGGTGGTGTTTCCAGTCACGGCACCGCGGTGGCCGGCGTCATTGCGGCGGTAGAAGGCAACAGCATGGGCGGCGTCGGCGCTGCTTACGATGCTGAGTGGTCGAACTTGTACTACGGCGGCTCGTCGTACACGGCGGACAACTTCCTGCACCGCAACGACATCAACGACATTAAGAACAACTCGTGGGGACCGTCGGACAACGGCTACTTCCATACCATTTCGAATGTTGAGTTGAATGCATTGGAAGATAGCTGCGCTCAAGGTCGTGGCGGTTTGGGTGAAATCTTCACCTGGGCGGCCGGCAATGGCGGAACATCGGACCGCGTAGATTACGACCCGTATGCAGCAACGCGTTACACCATCGCAGTAGGTGCCGTCGGCGACTTGGACGAGCGCTCGTGGTACAACGAAAGCGGCTCGTCGATGTTGGTGGTTGCCCACTCCAACGGCAACAACCGTGGCATCACCACCACCGATTCGGGCAACGGCTACACCTCCAGCTTTGGAGGAACTTCTTCAGCGTCGCCGTTGGGTGCCGGCGTGATTGCGCTGATGCTCGACGCCAACCCGAACCTGACTTGGCGCGACGTGCAGCACGTGTTGGTGCATAGCTCGCGATTGGTCGATCCTAGCCACAGCAACTGGAAGCAGAACGGCGCCGGTCATGACATCAACTACAGCTACGGCTTTGGATGCGTCGACGCGGGTGCAGCAACGGCGTTGGCTAGCACTTGGACCAACGTATCGACCGAGCAGGTTTACAACACCGGCAAGATTTCCGTCAACGCTGCGATTCCGGACGACGACACCAACGGCTTGGAATACACCATCAACGTAACGGATAGCTTTTACGTCGAGCATGCTGAATTGATTCTGAACGTCAGTCACAACTACATCGGCGACTTGAAGATCTGGATCGAATCTCCGGATGGCACGCGTTCGCTGTTTGCTGCGCAGCGCTTCGATGGCCAGAACAACTTGAACAACTACGTGTTTACCTCATGCCGTTCGTGGGATGAGCTGTCGAACGGCGATTGGATTTTCCACGTCTCCGATGAAAACGGCGGCACTACGGGTACGTTGACTGATTACAAACTCAAGTTGTACGGCAACGACGGTTCGCACTTGGGTGCCGGCAGCTTCCGCGTCGCCGCCAGTAACTTGGTTGCCGGTAGCACCGCAACGCTGGATGTGTTCGACGGCAATGCCTCCGAAACCACGTGGATGGCTTACAGCATTCACGGTTTGGGTTCCTATTCGGTGCCGCCGCTGGGCATCACCATGGACATTTCCAACCCTGTTCAAGTCGGCACGCCGATGACTACCGATGCTTCCGGTCACGCCAGCTGGACGGCTAACGTCCCGGCGGGTACGAGTGGCGTCAATGTTTGGATGCAAGCCGTGCAGATGAACAACAAGAGTGCGGTGCTCGCTGCAGTGATTCAGTAGCGCGCTTCAAAAGGCCTAGTTTCGCGGTCGCCGGCTCCATCCGGCGACCGCTTTCTTTTTAGCTTAATGCAGCTTCTTTAGGCTTGGCGACGAAGCGCATGAACGAGAACAGTAGCGCAAAGCCGATGACGATGGAGATCCAGAACGGCGTGCCAAGTAGCGCGGTAGGCATATAACCAACGCCAATCGCAATGATCGCGGTGACGATGGCGTAGGGAGCCTGGGTGCGCACGTGGGTGATGTGATTACACTTCGACGCCGCCGACGAAAGAATGGTGGTATCGGAGATCGGCGAGCAGTGGTCACCAAAGATCGCGCCTTCCAGCACCGCGCCGATCGACAAGATCAGCAGCCCATGCGGACCGTACGGCGTGCTTTCACCAAGGTGGTAAGCCAGCAGCACGACATTAGGTTGCATGATCGCCATCGTCGTCCACGACGAGCCGGTTGCAAACGCTACGAAGCACGACGCCAAGAACAAGATGATCGGCAACCAGGCGCCGTCGATCATGCCTTGGAAGGCGGCGACGAGGTAAGTGGCTGTACCGAGTTCGCTGCAGACTTTGCCGATGGCCCATGCCAGTAACAGAATCATCACCGCGTCCTTGAACAGAATGCGGATACCTTTGACCGTGGTGCGCGTGGTTTCTTGCACGCTAAGCAAGCGCTGGCCCAGTGCCATCACAACGGCGAGCACAAAGGCTGCCAACGAACCGTAATAAATCGCACGTGTGCTATCGGATGCACCGAGCACGGCACGCATCCAATAAAAACCGCCGGCTTCGGACGCGGCAACGGCGTCGGCATGGCCGGGGTCGGCTTTATCGGCGATGGCGGCGTTGAGCACGTCGGCACCGAATGCGTAGATCAAACCGGCGGTACCGAAGATCATCAGCGCTAACGGCAGCACGCCGTTGAACCAGCGCGCAGGAACGCCGTCCAACGGTTGAGTATGAGCGGAAGGACCGTCACCAGAACCGATCAGGCTTTGGTCATTGCCCTCACGTGCCAACGCTTCGGCACGGCGCATTGGCCCGAAGTCGCGTTGCGTCCAAATCACGCAACCGACCATGAACATCGCAAACAAGCAATAAAAGCGATAAGGAACGGTTTCTAAAAACAGGGCATAGCCCTGACTAGCCGGTATGCCGACGGTGGGGAGTTGCGGTGCGTAAGTGCTGATTTGATAAGCCACCCACGTACTGAGGATGGCAATGCCGGCTACCGGCGCGGCGGTGCTGTCGACGATGTACGCCAACTTGGCGCGGCTTACCTTCATGCGATCAAACAGCGGCCCGCATGAATTACCGACGATGATGGTGTTGGCATAGTCATCAAAGAAAATGCCCAATCCCAATGCATAAGCAATGGTTTGCACGCTGCGCGAATTTTTGGCGAAGCGCAGCAAGGCTTTGACCATTCCTTCGATACCGCCCATGCGCGTGACCACGGCAACGGTGGCCGACAGCAGCAGCACAAAACCGAGGATGTATAAGTGGAACGAATCGTTAAGGATTTTGCCCCACAGGATGTCGTAGAGCGCAATGCGAAAGGTGGCGAGCAGAGATCCTTCGGCCCACGCCAACATCGCCGATCCAACCAGGACTCCGGCGCCCAAAGCGATCAGCGTGCCGCGCAATAAAAACGCCAGCAAGATCGCCAGCAACGGTGGGATCAGCGCCCAACGCGAACCGACTTGGGTGGAGGGCCAGTCGTCGACCCCTTCGACTGCGGCGGCCGAGGCTTCATCGGTGGGGGCCAGCACGATGCCGCCGCCGTCCTGAGGTTGAATGGCGACGCGCAGGATTTCCGGGTACATGCCGCCGAAATTTGCAAAATCCAGCTGCGGTTGGCCATCGGCGCCCGCCATGCGCAATAAAAACTGATCCGGCGCATGGAATTCCATCCACGGATCCTCGCCGGCGGCTTTTTGATCCTCAGTGGGCGCCGGGATGCGGAAGCCGGCACGAAGAGCATCCAAACGCGCCTTGCCGTCGGCGTCGCCATCGAGCTGCCAAGTCATGTGCACGCCTTGCGGAGCTTGCAGCGGCTCGAAGCTGTTGAGCATGGTTTGCCCACTTAAGGTTTGCAAAAGCACCGTGTCGGCGCTTGCCCAAAAAAGCGGCAAGCAGATGACGGCGAAGATGGCGGCGAAGATCAGGCGGGAGCGCATCGGCCTAGCCATCGTAGGACTGCCAGCGGCGCGCGGGTATCCTATGGCCTACGCGATCGCCTGAAGCCGTGGAATACGTCCTACTTGTGCTGTACGTTGCCGGTCTTGCTTTGGTCTACCATGGCCAGCGCAAGGCGGAGCAGCGCATTAAGGAGTTAGAGGCCGAATTGCGCGGCCGTGACGAGCACAAAGCGCTTTTGCAGCGGCTGGATGAAATGGAACAGCTCATGCGCCAGTTCGATCCCGAGCCGGTGCGCGCTGAGCTGACGCGTTTACGTGCCTCGGTAGGCCAGTTGCTCGAACCGCCGGCTGCGCCCGAGCCGTTGCCGAGCGCCGACGAAATCAGCCGCGTTCAAGAAGTGAAGCAACTCGTTCATCGCCACCTGCGCCGTGCGGGTTGCGATCAGGTCCAGATTCTCGATGACGATCAGCAACTCGACGCCGAGGAATTGGAAGTGCGCATCGAAGCGATGAAAGATGGATTGTGCATCAAGGGGCGACTGCAAGTGGTCGGCAATGATGTGCGTGAAATCGGGCTCGACGACACCCACAAACTCTTTCCCTGATCTCTACGAACCGATCCCTCCTCCGGAGCTGGGAGGTCCAGCTCAAACACCATGGAAAACGTCCGCATTAAGGATCTGTCCAAGCACGACGGCGAGGTCGTGCGCCTGCGCGGCTGGCTGTACAACAGCCGCGGCAAGGGCAAACTGCTGTTTTTGTTGTTGCGTGATGGCAGCGGCATCTGCCAGTGCGTGGTGTTGAAGAATCATGTTTCCGAGGAAGTTTTCGCCGACGCCAAGGGCTTAACGCAGGAGTCTTCGCTTGAGGTTGTCGGTACCGTCAAGCTCGATGAACGCGCCCCGGGCGGCGCAGAGTTGAAGGTGGATTCGATCAAGGTGCACCAGGTCGCCGAGCCCTTCCCGATTGGCAAGAAGGAACATGGGCCTGGTTTTTTGATGGATCATCGCCACCTTTGGTTGCGCTCGAAGCGCCAAATGGCATTGCTGCGCGTGCGCCATCGCGTAATTACCGCGATTCGCGAATTTTTGGACCGCGAAGACTTTTACTGCGTCGACTCGCCAATCTTCACGCCCAACGCGTGTGAGGGTACATCAACGTTGTTTGAAACCGATTACTTCGACGGCAAGGCTTATCTGACCCAATCCGGTCAGCTTTACGGCGAAGCCAGCGCGATGGCATTGGGCAAGATTTACGTCTTTGGTCCGACCTTCCGCGCCGAAAAATCCAAAACGCGTCGCCACCTGACCGAGTTCTGGATGTTGGAGCCGGAGATTGCGTACGCCGATCTGGACGACGTCTGCGATTTGGCTGAAGGCATGTTGCGCTACACCATCGATCAGGTGTTGGAGCGTTGCCAGCAGGAGCTTGCTGATCTGGAACGCGATCCGGAAGTCTTGAAGGGTTGGAACCGCGAGTTCCCGCGCCTGAAGTACGACGAAGCAGCCGAGCTGCTGATGCAATGGCAGGCCGAAGGCAAGTACGAATCCGATTTCAAACCTGGTGACGACTTGGGCGCGCCGGACGAAACTGCATTGGGCGAGCACTTTGGTTGCCCGGTAATGGTCACGCACTGGCCGTACGAGGTCAAAGCCTTCTACATGAAGCGCGATCCGGAAGATGAAAGCAAAGCGCTGGGCGTCGACATCATTGCGCCGACTGCCGGTGAAATCGTTGGTGGCGCGGTGCGTGAAGACGATCACGACACGCTGAAGTCGCGCATCATCGAGCATGAATTACCGTTGGAAGCCTTCCAGTGGTACTTGGACCTGCGCCGCTTCGGTTCGGTACCGCATGGCGGTTTCGGACTGGGGCTCGAGCGCACCGTTTCGTGGTTGACCGGGGTAGAACACGTGCGTGAGTGCATTCCATTCCCGCGCACACTGCAGCGGATTTACCCCTAAATTCATTGCGGCGTATTCGACAGAATGCGCCGCGCCGTTTGCTGGCGACCTAAATCCGGCGATGTGAGTTCGACGCGCATCAACGTTTGGAACTGTGGCCGAATCCATTGGATCGCCCATTCCGCTTGTGAGTCTCCACTTTGAGCCAAATCAAAGAGCTTGCGGAAGGAGCTTGCTTGGACCTTCGTTGGTTCCGGAACTGCCGACGTCTGGGCAATCAACTTCTCGGTTGCCGCGAGCTGCTCAAGTTGGGCTTCCCACGCCGCATTGGGCTCGATGGTGGACGCGGTAAGTTCATTTTGTTCCAACCAACGGTTCACCGACAGCAGCAATAATCGCTTCGGCAACTCCCAACGCGCCCCGCGCCGCCAATCCGCCCACGCCGGTCGCTCGTCTTCGGCGGTGCCGGATCGAAAGATGGAACGGCACAGCGGCCAAACAGCCAAATAACCGTTCTCAAGCAACCGACCTGCCGCCGCCGCGCGGATCGACAAAGGCTGATCGCGACTTTGGGCAAGGTAGGCAATGGCAGGAGCATAAGGGTGGGGCAAATCAGTAGGTGCCAACAAACACGCCAATGCAGTGGCTTCCTCTTTGCGCGTGCATGCCGCCGCATAAAGGTGGTGACTGAGCCGGGCGTGGTTGGTGCCGGCCGCTAATAGTGCAGCCAATTTGGCTTGGCGACGGTCGCCCTTACTTAAAAAACCAACCAAAACCTCGTGGTGAAAGTCTTCGCTTGGGCGCATAGCTTCTAACTGCTCCCAGTCCACCGACGGTTGATCAGTCAGTTCCTTCAATCGATCCGCGTAGTCCTTTTTCGCCTCCTCGGTTTCAGGGGCGGCGGGACTCTCGGAGGGTGTTGGGGCTAGGTCGGCTTGAGCTGAAGGATTCGCGGGGGGCAATCCTGGATCTAAGGGCAGCAAAGTCGCCGCCTGGAGCAACAGCGATAAAAACATCCGCCCAGCATAACGCCCGCCGCACCGGGGCAGGTGCGGCGGGCGGGGGTGTAGACCGGGGGTAGGTCGGGGCTCGGCTTAGAGGAAGCGAGCCAATTCTTTTTTCGGCGTCGGGCGGGTCAGGCGGCCCAAGGATTGAGCTTGCAGCTGGCGAACGCGCTCGCGCGAGATTCCAAGGCGCTGACGAACTTCTTCCAAGGTCCAGTAGCGACCGTCTTCCAGGCCGAAGCGCAGGCGCAGGACTAGGGCTTCGCGGGCCGGAATCGTCGACAATTGCTGCTCGAGGGCAGCGCGCAGATCTTTGCTGCTCGGCTGATCAGGCAGACGCGGTTGGCGCGGATCGGGCAGGATGTTGGCGAGACAGCCTTCTTCTTCGGTGGTCGCGGTGCGGTTCAGAGACAAGCACTGGCGGTCAGCTTTCAACGCGCGCTCAACGCGGCTCAGCGGCAGACCGGTGCGTTTGGCGATGGAGTCTGCCGACAGTGCATCCGGCTCTTCAAACTGCGTTTCGCGGACGCGGCGCAGCGCTTGAGCCAAGTAAACGGGCAGGCGCACGGTGCGCGACTGGAAGGACAGAGCCTTCAGGATGCCCTGCTGAATCCACCAGCCGGCGTAGTTGGCAAAGCGAACGCCTTCTTCACGCTTGTAGCGTTCGACCGCGCGCAGCAGCGCGGTGTTGCCTTCTTGAATCAGGTCTTCCCACGGTACGCCGACGTGGCGATAACGACGGGCGGTTGCCGGAACTGCGTGAAGGTTGCGGTGAACTAGGTTGGATTGCGTCGTCGACAGCTCGCGAATGCGTTGCTGCAGCAGTTCCATCTTGGCCGGCGGCATGTCGCGATTCGCGGCTTTGGTTGCCGGACGCAAGCGCAGTTCTTCTAGGATTGGGGAGTAGGGAGAGAGGAACTCTTCGGCGTAGGCGCGCGCAACGTTGGGCGGTTGCTTGCCGAGCACCTCGAGGATGATGGTGCGCATCAGGTCGATGGAGCGGGCCATGACGAACTCCTCTTGGCGGGTCGTCGGGCGCAGGCGCTGCAGATCAGACCAGTAAACGCTTAATGGATCGCCGGGGGTTTGCACCCGCGACTGTTCTTGACGCTCAGCGAAGGATGGATCCTGAAGCTCGGCGAGCAGCGGAGTCCGGTTCTTGGAAAAGTGAGCGACCAAATATGGCTTGAGCACCTGATAGCGATGCTCAGTGGCCAGTCCTGCCTGCAACAAATCCCAGGTTAGGGCGGAGGCGGAGCGGATCTTCTTGAGGAAAGTGGGGCGGCGGTTCATGGTGTTTTGAACTGTGGTGCTTCCCATACATCGAAAAGCGTGCCAACCGCCGATTTCGAGAGCATAATTTTTGCCCCTGTAAGCCCTTGAATACAAACGGGTTATGCTTGCCGCAGCGCGACTGTTTCAGAATCGTGCAAAAGTGCGGAAAATTCCCACAGTGGGGTGGGAAATATTTCGCAGTGTAACCTTTGACGAGCGGTCCCGTCTCCTGGGTGGAGAGATAACCCATGATTCTGAGTACAACCACCCTACTCTTGGCTTGTGCCGCTCAATCGGCGCTTGCTTCTACTAGTAAGGACACTCGTTTATTGCAGGATCCCACCTGTAAGGACGAAGCCTTCATTCTTCATCAAGAAAGCGGCCCGGGCGCCGGCGTGTACTGGTCCAGCCAAAGTTGGATGTTTCAACTTCGCGATGGCGACGGCGATGGCTGGCTGGATACTCCGCCAGGCATTGATGCGTTGACTACTGTGGTGCGCCCCAGTGCGGCCCAGTTCACGCCGCTGGATGTGGCCTTTTCTTTGGACGGAAATTACCTGCAATATGAGGATGGCGACCTCCTCTGCATGGATGAGAAATCGGGCCTGAGGCTCATGGTCGGCGAGAGCGAGTTTTTAGCGGCCATCCAACATCAGTCCGGGTCCTTTGATTTGGATGCCGTTTGCTTGGATGGTGACCGCATTTGGTTTTCGCTAAAAGACGGCGTGCAAAGTGCGGTTCTGGGCCAAATCGACGATGGTGACATTCTTGCTTATGACCAATCCAGTGCAATCGTCAGCCGTCCGTATACCGAAGCCGATGTGCAGGCGATGGTCGATCAAGCCACCGGCAATTCCACCGCCGTGGGAGACGTCAAAGCCTTATCGATCTATCCGCCCAGTGGCGAATTGGTTTTTACCATTCAATCGCCATCGGCCCATGATGCATCGGTTTTTGGTGTTGACGGAGGCGGCCGCCTTTTGCCGAAGTGGGCGGAAAGCGATTGGGCGTTTCAAGATGCAACCGAATTGGATGCGCTGGCATTCCTGCCGGTTTTGATCGTGCAACCGCCGGTGTTGGCAACGGATTTGCCCTATGTGGATCAAAATTCGACGGTCAAAATCAAAATCCGTCACGGCAGTCCCCAGGGCGTTGCCAAAGGGCTATTCGCCTACCGCCGCGGTTTTGACGACAGTGTTTCTTACCAGGGAGTCGGAGCGATTTTCTTGGACCAGCTGGATCCTGCATATCTGCGGCAAATGACTGCAGGTTGGTTACACACGACGCCGTTGGATGCATCGGGTAGCGGGGATTTCGATTGGGATGCCGGTTCGCTGCCGCCGCAATACGCACACATGGACTTTTTGGTGCAAGCTTTGGACGTAACCGCACAAAGATTAAGCAACCCAATTGTGTTGCGATTGCGCTAATGGAACCTAGGAATAGGTGGCAGCGCCTGCTTTGCTGCCGCTATCCTGGATTTAACAAATGTTTGGGTTCTTCAACCTGATGGCATGTTTCGGGCTACTGTTCGCGCAGGAGCCCGATCCAGCCTTAATTCGCAAGCTCGACGCGGTCGAACCCGGAACTCGGGTGCAAGCCGCACAAGAGCTAGCCGAGCTCGGTTCGTCGATCGAAAAGTGGCTGCACAAAAAAGTTCGGTCGGGGTCTGCGAATCGTCAACGCAGCCTGTTATTGGCGGCAGCCTTGCTGGGAAGCGATGACTCTTGGGAGTTGATCGAAAGCGAAGCGCGGCGAGGGCGCAAAGCAGAGGCGAATCGTGCCTACGCGTTGTTGCTTTATGGCGCTTATCATCCCAATGCAGGCACATCCGCCAAATCCGATTGGAAGCGAGCCGCCACCGATTTTGAAAAGAGCTGTTTATTGGCCGGATTGCTGGCACGCAGTGGCGAAGTTGATTTGGACGGCTTTCACATGTTGATCGACCGCAAGGGCAGCGATCGGCAAAAAGCACTTCTTGCAATGCTGGATGGCGTTCAAGGAAGAGCGACGGCCGTTGATGGTGAACACGGCTTTGGACGTGGCGCTCGACTGCTAACGACTTTGATTGGGAGCAACCCGCCTCTACCGGCAAATGACATCGCGGATTTAGGGAAAGACCTTCCCGAGTCCTGGGTGCTTGCAGCGCAACGCAGTCCAGGCCGCAGTTTGGACCTGCTGAAAAGCACACCATTAGGAGGACCTAGTGGGGCGGTTGTTTTTGCGTTGCGGGAAGTGGCTGCCGACCAACGTCAGCAAGCTTTTGATTTTCTCAAGGAGCGCGTCACCGAAAGCCCGTCGGTGGAATGGTTGTGGGGGGTAGCGGGGGAATTAGGTTTGGATTTACGTCGGCCGTCTAAGTCGGCGTTGGTGCGGGGTGAAGTTGCAGGCTTGCTGCGCTTGGCATTGCGCAATTTCCCGATGGCTGAAACTTGGGCACGAGATCGTGCAGCGGTTGCCCGGCAATCCCTGGTCGGCGCTGACGGTACCGGCAAAGGACAAATGGAGGCGGCGATGATTTTGGCATTAGCCGGACTTCCCGAGGATCATGATTGGTTCAAACAAGCACTGGAAAATGGAACCGCGCAAACCAGGGAGCGCTTACAACCATTGTGGTTGTTGGCTACGCGCAAGCTAGACACCAGTGTTGCCCGCGGTCAATGGCTATCGAAATGGAGTCGCGACTTAGGTGCAGGTAGCGTCGGGTTTTTAGATCGCGAGGGCCCGCGTTGGGTTGCGTTGAGCTTGGTTAGCGGAAGTTTGGCCCTGGATGAGCATGAAATGTTGCAGGGCTACGCCGACTCGTTCCCGACCAAATTGGACCACCCGTTTACCGACGAATTCTATGCGGATTTGGCCGCATACCTGAACAGCGAAGAATATCGCTTCTCGCTGCGCTAGCTTGAAACCGCTTCTCCTGGGATGGGGGAACGGGTAGGCTGTAAGAGCCCCCTGGACCCCATAGAGGTCCTAAACATGTCCGTCTCCAACCGCTTCTGGTTCGGGTCCGTTGCCAGTGCTCTGGCGCTTTGCACACCTGTAACCGGACAAACCACGCTGCTCAGCGAAGACTTCCGTTCCGGCACATTTCCGCCCGTTGGCTGGAGTGAGTTGAACAATGGCGTTTCTCTCGGCTGGGAAGATGACGTCAACGAATACGCCTTTCACGACGACTTCCACGGCGCCAACGACAACCATCTGCTAACCCCAGTGATGGACTGGTCTACCGTTTCGGCGGTTTATCTGCACGCTGTCCAAGAACTGACCTTTGCGCAGTACATGGATACTTGTTCAGTGGACGTCACCCTCGATGGCGGTTTGACTTTCACTCAGGTTTACGTGGAGACCTCCGCCGTGGACGGTGCCCAAGTCTTAGAAGTAGACCTGTCGGCATTTGCAGGCCAGGCGGTTGCCCAGATGAGTTTCCATTACTTCGGCGACTTCGCCAATGAGTGGCGCATCGATGAGGCATTGATCGACGACCAGCCCTTTGAGCCGCCGCTTTATTGGCCGGAATTGCCGACGGTGTTTGCCTCGGCCGAAAACTATTGGGAGACCTTCGATAACTTCACCGGTACCGTGCCGCCGCACCTGGCGGTCAATCGCCTGAACAACGTCACCCGCGAGTTCGACAGCGAGGCATGGTGCAACATTGGTCAACTTGGCCCATGCATCCAAGCTCATTCCGGTCAGTATTGCTTAGAGATGGGTTTGGACCCATCGGCCACTCAATTCCATGAGGTTTCGAACGGCCTCATTTTGGGCCTCGACGGTACCGGCGTAACTAACTTTGTTATGGGTTTCCAAGCCATTCACTTCGGCGAAGAACCACATATCGATGACGGATTGTTCCTTAGTGACGACGGCGTCAATTGGGTGCCGCTGCTGCTCGATTGGGAGCACTTAATCGGCGCCGGCAACATCGGCAATTGGGAACCGATGGTGGTGGACCTGTCTTCCACATCGGTCGATGTATCGGGTCCGTTTTACCTCGCCTTTGCCCAAGCCGACGACTACCCCTACGGCGGCCTGGATGGCGTCGGTATCGACGACATTGTGATCGGCACCTTGCCGCCGTTGCTCTATAACGTGCAAAACTTGGTTGCCGGCCAGCAGGCCACTTTCACCGTGACCGGTGCGGAAGCCACTTCGCACATTGCCCTGGCTTATTCGCGCACCGGGCCTGGACCTACCAACACCAGTTACGGCATCGCGGCGATGACCGACCCGATTTACACCATCGGCGTCTACCTGCCGGACGGAAACGGCAATCTCACCGTCAACCTGCCCATTCCGCCGACTGCGGCAGGAGTGCCGATTTGGACCCAAGCTTTGGAAATCACCGATTACGGTGCCGGCATCTTCTCCAACGCGTTGGCCCTGGTGATTCAATAGCCTAGTGTGCCTCGCCTGACCGGCTACACCGGCGGGTGCGGTTGTGCCGATAGGGATTTGACCCATCCGACGTTTTCCGGATGAGCGGGGCTGGCGTATTCTGGAGCCACCCCGCAGAAGCTCTGCTAGCCATCATGAACCGCGGTCTCCTGATCAGTCTTGTCATCCTTGCCGTCGCTGCCACGGCGGCCGTCCTGTTTTTTCCGGGCGGCGAACCCGACTCATTGGATCCGGTCCTGATCGAAGATGGCGAGCCGCAATCATCCAATGACGGCCCTGGCGAAGCGCACCTAGACGACAACAACACGCGTACTGCAGCGGGCGACGGCACCGATCGCAGCAGTTTCCAATCCGACCCAACCACAATTATCGGTGTGGTTCGCAGCGCCGCCGACGGCAAAAAACTGCCCAAAGCGAAGCTGGTTTATTCGCATCGCCAATTCGGCGGACCCTCGGCCGGATGGAGCCCGCAAGCGGTAGCTGCCATTGGCACTCACTGCGATAAAGACGCACGCTTCCGCATGCCGCCGGCCGGATCGCAAGCCAAGCTGCAAATTGTTGCGTGGGCGCCGGGCTATTCGGTTCAGCGCGTCACCGATTTAAAGCTCGGCGACGTCGTTGAGATCGACCTACACCCAAGCATTTTGGTCCAAGGATCGGTGGTGGATCCACAAGGAAAGGCGGCGGCCAAAGTGCCGGTCAAGCTGTTTGATCCCGGCCATGGGGTCGATGGATATCCAGTCACCGCCATAACCGACGAGAACGGCCGTTTTCAAATCGCCGCCTCCAAACAAAATGGCGTCAGCTTGGAAGTGCGTTCCGGTGCCGGCCGCAGCTTGATGGATCGCTCGATCAACGTACGCGAAGGCATGGACGAAATCCGCGTCGTGTTGAGCGGCAACCTATCGCTGGAAGGCTCGGTGCAAGACGACATGGGGCGGCCGGTGAACTTGGCTACTCTTAGCCTCAAGAAGAAGGGTGAGCGCATCGAAACCACCGCGACCACCGATGAAGAGGGGCGCATTCAAGTTTATGGCTTGGAAAGCGGCGACTGGACCTGCACCGTCCGTGCCGAGGGCTTCGCCAGCCAGGAGCACGCCATCGCGATTGCCGGTGGCAATTCAACCACGCTGCATTGCACTATGGTTCGCAACAGTAGCGTGCGCATCCTGGCAGTCGACGGCAAGGATCGTCCGCTCAACGGTGCTTATCTGCGCTTGATCACCGATCCGCGCGGCGAACACCGTGGGCTGAAGTTTCCGATGGAGTCGACGAACGAAGACGGCATTGCCATTTTCCCGCAAGTTCCTCCTGGGCGATACGTCGTCGGTCCGGAGAGTACACCGGGCGTTTCAGCGGCAATGTTGTTTGAAGCGGAAAGCGGTCACATCGGCGGCAAAGGGGCGGCCACCTTTTCGAAGCTGATCGAAGTGCTTCCCGGCCAAGAAACCGAAGTGCAAATCCTGCTGCGCAAGCACGGCAACATGACCGTGGTGGTCACGCGGAACGGGGAACCGATTAGTGGCGCACGCGGCAAGTTGCTGGAACTCAGTCGCAACAATCCAAAGGAACGCGAGGCAAACGACCTATCGAATTTGGATGGCGAATTAGTCTTCCCGGCGGTTTGGATCGGCGATTACATCCTCGAGTTGCAAGGGGCGCCTTCGGAAATCACTACTCGCCGTCAAGTCTTCTGCGGTCGCGGCGAAAGCACCATTACCGTTGAGTTGCCAAGCGGTCGGCTGCTCGGCCAGGTGCAGTCCAATGGCAGAGCGCTTTCCGGCGCACGCGTAATGGCCGCGCCGAAGGACAGTGATTGGGTCGAGATGACCCGCACCGATAGCGAAGGACGATTCCAGTTACTCGGCTTTGATGTGGGCACCTACAAGCTGCGGTTGGAAGCCGACAAGCACCTACCTTGGGAAATCCACGACGTTCAGCACGACGGCGGTCATCTGGACCTCGGTTCCGTTTCGATGGATGCATCGTGCCAGTTGACCGGCAGAGTGGTGGGATTGGTTCCCAACCCCAACGACTTCATCGGCCCGGTGATCCATGCTCTGGATGGCCAAGGAAACGGATTGGCGACTCGCCCGATCAACAGCAACGGCACTTTCGTGTTTGAGCAGCTACCGGCCGGAACGGTGCGTTTGAAAGTAGTGTCGGGTGCGCGCGAGCTGCATGCCCAGACCGTCGAGCTGCCGGTTGTCGGAGATTCTCTGACGATCGAGCTTTAGCGGACTCCCACCTTTGCGCTAGACTCGGGAGCGACATGAAAATGTTGCCCCACACAGCCGTCGCTCTTCTCCTAGGCTTCTCCCTCGCCAGCGGTGCTGCTGCGCAAACCACTTTGCTGTTCGAGGATTTCAACTCCGGGGTGGTTCCTCCTGCGGGGTGGACCGAAGAAAACAACGGAGTGGGGGAAGGTTGGAAGGCCGACGTCAGCGGAATGATGGCGTGGCATAGCGATGACGCCGGTGCTAACGACAACGCTTTGCTCAGCCCAGCGCTGGATTTCACTGCGTTGACCGAAGCTTCGGTGAGCGGTCTGCAAGGCCAGGTGTTCGCCGCCTGGCGCGAGCAAAACCTGATTCAGGTCAGCCTCGATGGCGGTTTGAGTTTCCAAACCGTAGGTCAAATCGATTCCCCCGATGGCATGGGAATTCCTTTCCAGGCTGATCTGAGCGCATTTGTCGGCCAGGCCAGCGTGCAGTTGGGTTTGCGTTATCAGGGCAACTTCGCCAACCAATGGTTTGTTGATCAGGTTGAGGTCAGCGACCAGGCCCCGCCGCCGCCTGCACCACTTTGGCCCAACTTGCCGACCACTTTCCAGTCGGGACAAAGCTGGAGCGAAAACTTCGACGCGATCACACCGGGGAATCTGCCGTCGTATATGGCCGTGAACTCGGTCGATTCCTACACTCGGTTGGCCGATTCGGAAGGCTGGTGCAATGCCGGCCAAATTCAAGCGTCGCCGGGAGCGTATAGCGGGAACAACGCATTGGAGATGGGGCTTGTGCCGGGCGTCACCAATTACCATGACGTCAGTAATGCTTTGATCCTTGGTTTGAACGGTTCCGCCGTTCAAGACTTCTATTTCAGCCTGCACGCGCGCCAATTCGGTGATGAAGTTTCGCCGGATGACGGCATTTGGCTGTCGCTGAACGGAAGCGATTGGCACCAGGTCACCACCGATTGGCAAGCCCTTACCGGTGGGGAGGAGAACATAGGGGAGTGGGTGACTTTAAGCTTCGATCTTGCCGCCAGCAGCCTCGATCTATCCGGCGACTTCTACTTGGCCATCGCGCAACAAGACAACTATCCATTCAAGAATCAGGATGGAGTATCCGTCGATCAATTGGCGCTGGATCGACCGGTTCTTAACGTTGTCAATATGGTGGTAAACGAGACTGCTGTCCTAACTGTAGAGAACGTAAACCCATATAGCTTGGTCCTACCTCTCCAGTCGTTGTTTAAAGGCACCTCACAAACCGCCTTTGGCCAACTGGATCTGGGTCATCCGTTTGAGAGTCTGGGTTTTCTGCGTCCCAATGGGGCCGGATACGCCGAGGCACAATTCCAGGTGCCTTATCTCGCCAAAGATAAAACCTTTTACATTCAGGCACTGGAAGTGAATGGTTTGGAGGCGAGAATCTCGAATTTGCTCGTTAGCGTAACATCCTTTCTGTAAATTCCCTCGTCCCTGCAACCGCCCTGTC
>CAYFOM010000005.1:0-129985 GCA_964344765.1 uncultured Planctomycetales bacterium
GTATTGGTTTTTCTTCACATAGTGAAGTATTTCTTCGACGTCAGCCTTATCGGCAAAGCTGAGGTCGCGGCCAAGTGCGTAAGCAAGCAAGTGCTCAATCAACGACTTGGCAAATTCATTTTTCTGCTCTTGCAGCAGGTAGGCCTTCAATTCAACGACGCCATCCACCGGCGTGCCATCCGGCAAAATGGTGCTGTCATCCACCGGCCGCCCCATGCGCTCGCTTTCCATCATGCCGACGGCGTTGTAAGCCTCAAAGGCAATGCCGAACGGATCCAAACCGGCATGGCAGTCATGGCACGACGGGTTGTTGCGGTGTTCCTCCAGCTTCTCCTTCAACGTCAGCGTTTCAAAGCCCGGCGTTTCCGGATCCAGCGGCGGCACGTTCGGCGGTGGTGCCGGCGGCTCGATACCGAGGATTTTCTCTTTGATCCAAACCGCGCGTTTGATCGGATGCGCCTCGCTGCCGTCGGAATGACCTGCTAGGAATGCGCCTTGCGCTAGCAGTCCGCCGCGTCCTTGATCGGCAGCTACCGGCACCGGGCGGAAATGATTTCCGTCGACCCCGTCGACACCGTAGAACTCGGCGAGGTTTTGATTGAGCATGGCAAAATCGGAATCGATCATGTTGAAGATGCTCAAATCCTTCTCCATCAAATGATGCAAGAAGTGAAAGGTCTCTTCGGCCATGTCGCGTTTCACAAAGCGCGTGTAGGCCGGATACTTGTCGACGTTGATAGTGATCAACTCTTGTCGATCGACGCGCAGCCATTCGCGGCCGAAATTGCGCACGAAGCGCCAGGCACGCGGATCGTCTATTAAACGCAAGCTTTGCCCTTCCAACTGCTCGCGCAACTGGCTGTTGGCCGCCAACCTGACCAAAGTTTCATCCGGAGGTGAATTCCACAAGAAATAAGATAAGCGCGACGCCAGTGCATGCTCGCTTATGACATTCAATTGCTCCTCGTTGGCGACGAGTTGAGCCCCGGGTTCAGCCAAGTACAGGAAGTTCGGCGAACACAGCACGGCGACCAATACTTCCTGAATGGAGTCTTGCACGCTAGGGAAGTCATCTTTGATGTCCAACCAGAACGCCATGTAGCGATCGACCTGGCGCTCTTCCACGGGCCTACGGAAGGCACGATTGAGAAAGCGGCGGATGATCTTGCGCGCGTAAGCTTTGTCGTTTTGCAGCCCTTGCTCTTCAAAGAAAATCAATTGATGCGAGCGCGGCGGCCATTGCTCGTAGAACGGCGCTTCAAACTCAATGCTGCGAATCAGTACCGGCGGGCCGGAGTCTTTGGAAGTCTTGACCAAGTGGTCGTTCCACAAACCCAACAGCATGAAGCCGGAAAGCACTTCGGTATCACCCGATTCCGGCTCCGGGATTGGCAAGTTTTCTAAGCGACCATGGAAGGTGTAAGTTTGCGGCGAACCTAGCGGTGCATGCACTTCTTGGCTGGAGCCAAAGGTCAAATAGTCCATGCCGTCGTCGGTGCGTGTGCCGACATATGCACGCAGCGACGGGATTTCGTCGGCAACTGCTGCCGCCATGGCCTCGGTGCGAGCTTGCAACGGAGCAACCGCCGGATGGTCGACGGCAACCGGGGTCACGATCAGCTTTTCAAAGCCGATGAAAAACTTACCGCCCACTTTGATTTTGTGTTTGCCGGCGGGAATGTATGCCGCACCCAAAGCCGTCAGCAGGCGCGGTTGCTGTAGCTGCTGCTCGGTCAATTCAATGCGATGATCCAGCGTCGCTTTGTGCAAAGTCAGCCGCACCGACGGCATACCATCGGTGGCAGCCGGCGGATGGACGAGGTCGAATTGGAAGTAGCCGGCTTTATTCAGTTCCAGCTCGAATTCGGCTGAGCTATCGGCGGGCACGTCGACGGCGCGCAACATGGATTCGCGCATTTCCATGTTTTTGACATTGGCAGCTTGATCTGCTCGAAATTCGGTTGCTCCATCATTGCCGTCCAGTTGCGCCACCGGCACCCGTTCTTCCAGCGGAATCAGCAAGCGCTCATTGCTCTCCAGTAAATGGCCGCGCGATGCCTCCACGCGCATGACAAAGTCGCCGGTCTCGGGGAAGACGCGCTGCATCTCCATCTTTAAATTCGGCGACGGACCTTGCCACGAACCTGGTGCCACCTCGCGGTGCGGCAGTGCCGAATACAAAATCACGCCGCCCTCCACTGCACGGAACCGGCTATGAGATGAACCACGCAAACCCACGCTGATGTGGCGCTTCACGTTATTCATCTGCTTTTGCTCGGCTTCATCAACAGCAACTTTGATCGAGCCGTCGGCGTTCAAAATCTCGATGATGAAATCATCGGTAGACATCGGCACCGATTGATAACCGCCGGTACGGCCGGCAACTTTGCCCTTGCCGATGCCTTTCCCGAAACGAATGCGATACCACGTCGGCGCCGGCTGCTCGCCGTCGACGATGGCTTGATCCAACGCCTGGCGAGCAATGCTTTGGTAGTACTCCAAATGCAACGGCGACGCTTCCAACACCTCGCCGTTGTTCGAAAAGCCCATTTTCGACTTGGCTTCATCCGGCAACACCTGACCAAAATCCACGCCGACCCCAAGCAGCTCCTGCAAGGTGTAACTGTACTGATCCTTATTCAGCCGCCGCATCACCGTCGCCGCTTTTTCCTTATGCGCTTCGGCGGCCAGTTGCAGCGAACCGCTCATCCAATGCATCATCAGCTCACGCTCGGCTTCAACCGGATGCGCTTTGGCTTTGCGTGGCGGCATTTCCTCGAACTCGAGCATTTCCAGCGCCAGCGCCCATGTCTCGGCATCTTCGCCGCCGATCATGTCGGGGTTCAAAGTATCCAGCCGCAAATCGCCCTTTTGCTTGTCGGCGTCGTGGCAGCTATAGCAATACTGCTTCATTAACGGCTGGATTTGACTGGCAAAGTCAGTGCCGTCGGCGAGCTGTTGGGCGCCGGCATTCGCAGCCGGAATCAGCAGCGCGCAAAAACCGGGGGCCACGACGGACAGGGCGCGGAGGAGGGATTTCATGGATGAAACCGGATTTGGGGTTCTACTCCGCTGCCAAAATCATTTAACCGGGTCGAAGTTGGCGTCGACCTGAGGTAGCGGCGGCGAAATTCGAGCATACCATTTGCATGGGTCAACCAAGGAATTCATCTACAAAACGGGACATGATTCTCGTTAATGTGGAATGATAGGCCCATGTGGTCCGTTCCACTCTCGCTACTGGCCTCCGCCGCCGCCGCCCTCCCCCAGGTGATTGGCGGCCAGGGCGATCAACTCCACCACTGGATGGGTTCTGCAACGGTGTCGTCGTACGGTTATGCCGTGTGCGCTGCCGGCGACGTCAACCTTGACGGCCACGCCGACATTTTGATCGGCGAGCCGACCTATGACGGTGGTGGGATAACCGACAAAGGTTCGTTCCGCGTGGTTTCCGGCCTCGACGGCTCGGTGCTGCTGCGCATGACCGGCAGCGTCGACTTGCAACAACTGGGAGCAAGCTTGGATTTAGCAGGCGACGTCGATGGCGACGGCACCGATGACTTCATCGTTGGCGCGCCGGCATCTTCGGTTGGCGGGACCGGTCGCGGTGCCGTGGTGCTGATTTCGGGTGCCACCTTTGGCGTCATCCGTTCGCATGTGGGCTTGGTCGACAACGAACAATTCGGCCACGCAGTCGCCGGCCTCACCGACTTGAATCGTGACGGCTACGCCGAATACGCCGTCGGCACGCCGCTGGCCAATACTCAGTTCGGCAAGGTTGAGGTTTACAACGGCCTCGACGGCACCGTGCTCAACACCTTCCACGGCGGCATCACCCACCATATGGGTTTTTCCGTTTGCAGCGCCGGCGACGTCGACGCCGACGGCACCGCCGACATTTTGATTGGCTCGCCTTACGCAAGTAATCGCTTTGGACTCGCCGAGGTTTATTCCGGCGTAACCGGTGCTTTGATTTATGAGTACCACGGCCAATCGGCCGGTTGGCAGCAACAACTTGGCGATGCGGTGGAAGGCGTCGGCGATTTAAATTTGGATGGTTTTGACGACTTTGTCATCGGCGCAAGTAAATACGGCACCCTCACCGCCGGCGCGGCTTTTGCTTATTCCAGTAGGGACGGCAGCTTGCTGTTTGAATGGCATGGCGAAAATGGCGCTTGGTTTGGAACTTCGCTAGCTCGATTGGATGACCTCAACGGCGACACGATTCCTGAAATCATCATTGGTGCGCCACGCCAGTCGGCAAATGGAATTGGTGGAGCCGGTCGCGCCTTTGTGTACTCCGGCTTTGATGGAACTTTAATGCTGGAGCTGCTTGGCGAAACTCCGGTCGGCCACCTTGGCATTTCGGTTGCCGATGCCGGCGACGTCGACGGTGACGGGCATGGCGACTTGGTGATCGGCGAACCGGGTCCGGCCACCGGCAATGGCCGCGGCGCGGTGTTCGTGCAAAAGTTCAATCCATTTTTACGCCTAAACACCTCGGTGGTTTCGGCCGGCACCGGAACGCAGTTGAACTTTGAGGTGAGCTTTCCAACTGCCGCCGCCGGATTGAATTACAAAATTCTGATGAGCAAAAGTGGCACCGGCCCGTCGTGGTTTGGCATTCTCATCCCCATCGGGCGTGGTCAGTGGACGTCGGATTCTTACCTAGGGAATTACCAGGTAGCCACGCACACCGGCATGCACGGCGTTATTGATACCAACGGTTTGGGCAGTGCAACCATGACCTTGCCACCGGGCATTCCGTGGACCTTTATCGGCAGCACCATTCATTACGTTGCCATCGCCGAAGCAACCGGCGGCCCGCCGCAATGGAGTTCGGTGGCGCTGCCGCTGCAGATCTGGCCATAGTTTTTCGGCTGCGACGGACTGCGATCCTAGGAAATTGGTCACAGTTTCCTAAATCCACCTTTTTGATGATGTCTTCGAACCCAACCGGAAGTCATCATGAAAAACACCGCTACCCAAATTCAACCACGCCGAGATTGGCCCTGCGGCAGCCTGCCGCGCCGCAATTCGCCTAAATTCGCCGCACTGATGTGCCGCATCGCCAAAGCCGATCCCGGCCTTGCCCAAGCCATCCGCGAGCAAATGGTCGCTTCGCAAACGGCCGACAAAATGGTTCGCCGCCTGCTCGCCCGCCATCGCCTGGCCCAGCGCCGCACGCCGGTGCTCGATTTTTACCGCGAGAGGAGTGAGTAAATCTGAGCTGATATGGGACAGGGGCCCGGATCTGTTTCGGCAGGTCCGGGTTTTTCCTTCTCATTTTGTAGCGATGCAATTTCACGCTAGGATTCTCAAGTCGATGTCCCACCCACCGCTTCCCCGCCAAGAATTAGAACTATTTCTCATTGAGCAATTAGGCCCGGCTTGTGTGGAGCGATTTCGCGACCCACTGTTGCAGCAAGAGCTCGCAAAACTACTCGCCGACGGCATGGAACTCGACGATGCCGTGCTCAAACTGGTGCATGGTTTAAGCGCCGACGACCGCAATTTGGCCGACGAGTTTTTCGGCCATTTCCTCAGCGCATTAATGCGCATCGGTCACTTCACGGTCAGCGATGGGCTGCGCCGCTTTGTCGAAACCGGAGATTTGGTCAACTCGGTGGCCGGTTCTTTGTGGCGCGACTTTGCCCAGACCGAATTTCATACTCGCCGCCAGTATCTAACTTATTGCGGGCAGCGACTGCAGTGGAAGGCAGCCGATCGCGCGCGCAGCATGAGCACCGCCAAACGCCGCGAAGATCGCCATCGTTCTTTGGAACTAGAAGACGTCGAACCGATGTCATCGGCCGGCCAAAACAAACCTGGACCGGCGACGGAAGTGGGTAATCGCGAAGAGTGGGATCGCCTGGCCGTCGCCATGCTGCGCCTGCCGGATCGCGATCGGATGGTTCTGCAAATTCACCTGCGTGGCGGCGGCAACGCCGACGTCGCCGAACAACTTTCGCTGAGTCCGGAAGCAGCGCGCAAGGCATTGCAACGAGCCATTGAAAAGGCGCGAGCCTTAATCTGACTGGCCGCGAATGAGTGCTTGCAATTGCAGCCTCTCATCGTAATGGCGACTGTCTTGCGGAGTTAATTCCAACAACTCATTGACCAATGGCAGTGCCTCCTCGGTGCGTTGCAATGCGTGAAGGATGCGACACAAACTTTGCTGACTTTGCAATGTTTTGGGCGCGGCCGGGCCAAGCAAATGACGGCTGCCATACAGGGCTTTACGCATCCAAGCTTCCGCCTCTTCCAGCTTGCCTTGATCTTCGAGCACCAAAGCCAAATTGGTTTGATAGGTCGTGGAAGCCGTATCTGTTTCAACAGTGTGATCCATCTGCTGGAGCACCTCTCTTAGCAATTTTTCCGCTTGGGTTAGCTTGCCTGTGGCTTTCAGGTGCAGAGCGTAGTCGCTTTTGGCACTCCAGAAGGCAGGATGCTCCACGCCAAATTGCGTTTCGTTCCCCTGCATTGCCTCAAGCAGTAATGGACCGGAAACGTCATAGCGCTTGAGCTCATCCATCAACATGCCGTAATTGCTGATCGCCGCCAGCAAATCGGGATGAGTGGCGTCGAAGATTTCGCGGCAGCTTTGCAACGCTTCGCCAAGGATGGATTGGGCGGTCTCCAAATCGCCTTGATTCCAACTAACCATGCCTATGTTGTTGGCATAAGCCAAAGTCGAAGCATGCTGGGGACCGTTGACCTGCTCGCTAATGGCAATGACTTTTTCGAGCAACGGCTTGGCTTGTTGGTAGTGGCCGTTGCCGTTTAAGACCATGGCATAGTTGTTCAACGAAATGAGGGTTCGCGGACTTTCTTCTCCATTAATCCTGACACTGGCAAGCCAAGCTTCTTGCAAATACTTTTCAGCCTGCTTGTACTTTTCCATGCCGTAATAAAGGTGGCCCAAATTATTAATGGGCAAGTAGCGATCGGGATGGTCTTCGGCAACCACGCGTTCGCCAATGGCGACGGCCCGCAAATATGCGGTTTCAGCCTGCTTGCGCTCTCCTAACCAATTCAGCGAATACCCTAAATTGTTATTCGCGTTCATCGTAAGCATGTGGTCTCCCAGGCTGCGTTCGCCGATTGCCACGATGTCGCGCAGCATGGCTTCGGCTTCGGCATAACGCGCTTGATGAATCAAACTCAGGGCAAGCTGGTTTCGCGTGCTTAAAAAGTCCAGCGAATCGGGTTCGTTGAAGCCGGCGCGCAACTTCAAATTTTGCTCCAACAATTCCACCGACCGGTCAACGTCGCCTAAATTGCGATAGGCTGCGGCGATCACGTCCAGCAGGCGAGCGCGCAACTTGGGTTCGTTGAAAATTCCATAATCCAGCCATTCGCTGCCGCGCTGCAATAAATCGGCCGGAGTCGCGGCGAAACCGGCACCGATTTCCGGGTCGGCTTGCTCAAACAGTTGAATCAAAAAGTCCACCGCCCGCTCGGCCGACGTCGCCTTTTGCACGGCAAGTTGCGATTGATGCTGGGCTTGATTTCGAGCGGCAACCAAGTCGGAATGTTGCTGAGCTAAGTTAACTGCCAGAATCGAAATGACCACGAAGGCAACGCTTGCGATCAAGCTGCCGGCTGCGCCCACCGGATGGCGTCGGCGCCATTTTTGCAGCATGGCCCAAGGCGAAGCCGGCTTGGCGGCAATGGGTTGATGGTTGAGATGGCGACGCAAATCGGCAGCCAGCTCAGCCATCGATGCGTAGCGGCGATCCTGGCTCTTTTCCATGCACTTGGCACAGATCACCGCAAGATCAAACGGTACACGGCTGCGCAAGCGTTGCGGCGACGGCGGTTCTTCGGTCAAGATCTTTTGGAAGACTTGCTGCGAAGTGTCGCCGTCGAATGCGCGCACCAATGTCAGCGCTTCATACAAGGTCACGCCAAGGCTGAAGATGTCGGTGCGATGGTCGACATCGACGCGCTTCGACAACGCCTGTTCCGGGCTCATGTAGAACGGCGTACCCAGGAACTCGCCGGTGCGACTGATTTGTAAATCGTCGTGGATTTGCGCCAAACCAAAGTCAGCGATCTTCGGCGTGCAGTCGGCACCCAGCAGGATGTTATGCGGTTTAATATCGCGGTGAACCACGCCTGCGTCATGCGCCACTTGCAGCGCATCGGCAATCTTGGCGAACAGTTCGCAAATACTGGAATACCAGTGTTTGGGCAATTCGTCGGCGGCGCGCGCAGCGGCCAAATGATCGGCCAGAGTTTGGCCGTCGGCAACCAGCTCTTGAGCAATCCAGTGCACGCCCAGCGACTCGCCGACGCCGAAGGTACGGACGATGCCATCGTGATTCAGACGGCCACCGGCTTCGGCTTCGCGTTGAAAACGTGCCAGGGAAACCGGACTGAAATTGAACTGTGGCTTGAGAACCTTAAGCGCCACCCTCGATTTCAAACTGAGCTTTTCCGCCTCCCAAACCTCGCCAACTCCTCCGCCGCCTAGCTTGCGGCACAAGCGATAATCGCCCAAGCGCGCATGAGGCTGCAACACCTTGGGCGCATCGCCGGTAACCTCGCACATGGCTTGATGATCCTCGATCATGACCTTCAGGCGGGGGCGCAATTCCGCAGGTTGAGCCGCCAAGAAAGCGTCGATGTCGGCGTTTGGGTTGTGAACGAGTTCCCCCAACCACTGCTGAAAAGCAGCGTCGAGGGCGGAGGTTGAGTTCGGGGGAGTCATGTCATCAGCAGAAAGTGTTTTTTGCGTTGCCGTGACTCCGTTTTTCGGTGGCGGAATCCCATTTCTACTCCAGGCCACGAGGGTTATGGCAAATTCCCGCCAAAAAGAGCTAATCTGCGCCCATGAAATCCCTCCTGCCGGTCCTCCTCCTCGTCATCGCATCCTGCGGGGCCCCAGCCGAGCCCACTTCAATTTCGCTGTTCAACGGCAGCGACCTCAGTGGTTGGCACAGCGACGTGCCCGCCGCCGACAAAAACGCCGACGTCAAACCGTCGTTCAGCGTGCGCGACGGGTTACTCATCAGCAACGGCAACCCACCTGGCCACCTCATTACCGATGAGTCGTATGAAAATTACCGACTCACCGTCGAATACCGCTGGCCCGGCGACCCAGGCAACTGCGGAATTTTGGTGCACGCATCCACGCCGCGGCGCTTGTATGGAATGTTCCCGCAGTCGATTGAATGCCAGATGTACGTCAACAATGCCGGCGACTTCTGGTGCATTGGCGAAGACATCACTGTCGACAACATGGTTGAGCGACGCGGACCGGAAGAGAAATGGGGCGTCGATGGCGATAAATCACGCCGCATTTTGAATTTGACCGATGGATCCGAAGCGCCACTCGGTGAATGGAACACAATGGTGATTGAATGCCAAGCCAACGTCACCAAGGTTTGGGTGAACGATGATCTGGTCAACCACGGCTATGATTGCACCGCCAGCAAAGGCCAAATCGCCATTCAAGCCGAAGGTGCGATTGCCGAATTCCGCAAGGTGGAATTGCAGCCGTTGCTCTAACGCAATCGACCAAGCACTTGGCTTGCGATGATGTTCTTCTGAATTTCGCGCGTGCCTTCGTAAATCTCGGTGATGCGCGCATCGCGGTAGAAGCGCTCGACTTCGAATTCGGTGATGTAACCGTATCCACCAAACAGCTGCACCGATTCACTAGCAACTTCACTGGCAACCTTGCCGGCGTAGTACTTGGCCATCGCACTCAGCTTGGTGTCCGGCTTTTTATTGTCGGCAAACCACGCAGCCTGGTAGGTAATCAAGCGCGCCAGTTCGAGCTGCGTCGCCATTTCGGCAAGCTTGTGTTGAATGGCTTGGAACTTGGCGATCTTAATGCCGAATTGCTCGCGCCCTTTGATGTGTTCCATTGCGCGGTCAAACGCCCCTTGGGCAGTTCCGACCGCTTGTGCAGCAACCTCAATGCGGCTTTCATCGAAGAATTGCAGCACTTGATAAAAGCCGCGATTCTCCTTGCCCAGCAGCGCATCCGCAGGAATGCGCACGTTTTTCAGGCTGACCTCGCCGGTTGGAATCATCTTCAATCCCATCTTTTCACCGACGCTTGCAACCTCGATTCCGGGCGTATCCGCTTCGACTATGAACATGGATTGGCCTTTATGGCCGGCATCCGGATCGGTTTGCGCCAGCACCACGTAAAAGCCGCAAATTCCTGCATTGGTAATGAAGGTTTTGACGCCATTCAACACCCATTCGTCACCGTCACGCTCGGCTTTGGTCGCCATCACGGTGATGTCGCTGCCGTGCATCGGCTCGGTGAATGCACCGGCCGATAGCGTTTCGCCCATCGTCACTTGATTAAGGTATTTCTCCTTCTGCTCATCGGTGCCGTGTTCGAGGATGATTTCGCAAGCAAAGTGCGCCGTCATCAGCGCCGCGCCGATACCTGAATCACGTCGGCAGAATTCTTCGACGACCAAACAATTTTCCAGCACGCCGTAATCGCTGCCTCCATATTGCTCGGGGAAATGCAAGCCGATGAAGCCTTCTTCACACGCTTTTTTCCAGATGTCGAAGGGATAGCGATGCTCGGTTTCCAACTCCAACGCCAGTTCTTTATCGAATTCGCCTTTGGCAAAACGCGCGGCGGCTTTTTGAATGTCCTTCTGAGCTTTTTCTAGTTCAAATTTCATGACAAACTCCCCCGCTTAACCTTTACGGTCGCGGATTTTTTCCTCCAACAACGGAACCAAATCAAACAAATCCCCAACCACCCCGACGTCGGCCGATGCAAAAATCGGCGCGGCGGGATCTTGATTGATGGCGACCATAAAAGGTCCGCCTTTCACACCGCCCAAGTGCTGGAACGAGCCACTGACACCAACGGTCAGATAAACCTTGGGCTTTACCGTTAAGCCGGACGTGCCCACTTGGCGGCTTTTATCCAGCCATTGCTTGTCGACCACCGGTCGCGTACACGCCACTTCGGCGCCCATCGCTTCGGCCAATGCTTCGACCACTTCGAGGTTTTCTTCCTCTTCGATTCCGCGTCCGACACCAACCAGAATCTCTGCCTGAGTAATGTCGACGGCCCCCGCTTCCGGTTGAACCGTTTCCAAACAACGCCGCCGTGACTGAAAGCCTTCAGGCGCCGTCATTGCGACGATTTCTCCGGCACCGTTACCGGCATTGGAGCCATCGAAAGCGCCTGGCCGCAAAGTGGCGAAGTAGCCCTGGGCGGAATCCAGCGCTGCCACTTTGGCGTGTACTTTGCCGCCGAACCAGGTACGTACCGCACCCAGTCCATGCTCGCGGAATTCCAGGTTCAGGCAATCGGCCAACAGTGGTCGGTCGCAACGCGCGGCCAACCATGGCGCCAAATCCAAGCCGTTGTTGGTGTGCTGGATCAAAACCAAATCGGGTTGATTGGATTGGATCCACGGTTCCAAACAAGCCGCCACCCATTCGGCGTCCCAGCTGCCGTCGGCTGAAGCAGGGAAACTCAAAAGGCGATCAAAGGGTGCTGCGGCATTGCCTAGATCGGCTTCAAAGGCGGCAGCGGTGACGGTGACGTCGCCGAGACTGCGGGCGGCGGCTGCCAGTTCAGCGGCGCCGTCGACCAGGTCTTCCAAAATGACAAGGATTTCGCGCATCAGCCCAGTCCTCCTTTTTCTTGAAGCAAATCCACCAGGCGATCGATGACTTCCTCATCGTCGCCTTCAAGAATCTGCGCACCATCGCCCTGTTCGGGCAAGAACAGTTCCTCCAATTGCACGCGCGGTTCGAGCTCGACTCCCAAGTCCGCCGCCGACTGAACGGGTATATCCATCGACGCCACTTTGCGAATGCCACGAATGGAAACGTAACGCGGCTCGTTGATCCCTGTTTGCACGGTGACGACTGCCGGCAAGTCCACTTGCACCACGCGCTCCATGCCGTTCTCCACTTCGTGACGGACCGTCGCTTGGCCGTCGGCAACTTCCAACGCTGTTGCCAAGGAGACTAACGGCAGATTCATCAAACCTGCTACTAGTCCGCCGATTTGAGCTTGCGAGCGGTCGGCGGAAACCGCACCGAACAGCAGAAGATCCACTTCTTTGCCGTCGATGGCGGCCACCAATGCTCGCGCGATCCCCCATGCGTCGGTGGCTTCCAAAGCCTCGTCGCACAGATGAATCGCCTGATCGCAGCCCATCGCTAACGCGCGGCGCAGCACTTCTTCGTCGTCTTCACCGCCGACGGTCACCGCCGTTACCTGGCCGCCGTGTTTTTCCTTCAGCTGGACCGCGGCTTCTACCGCAAAGTTATCCCATTCGTTGATATCCCAAGAAAAGTCATCTTCCTCGAGAGCTAAGCCGCTGCGGTCCACCTCGATTTCAACCTCCGAGGTATCCGCCACGCGTTTGATGCAGACGTAAATTTCCATGCTTGCTTAAGGCTTGCTCGATGCTGCCGCGGCCGCATCGGCTTCGGTTTGCGACCCGGTCGCGGCGCGTTCCACCAATTCGACCAAGTCAATGATTTCCATTTGTTGTTCGCGGCCGGAAGTTTTGACCGCGTCTTCCAAGTTGACCAAGCAGTAAGGGCAAGCGGTGACGACGACTTGAGCGCCGGCCGCTTCCGCTTGATCCAACCGCAGTTCGCCCATGCGCTTGTCGCACTCCACTTCGTGAAATAGATTCAGCGAACCGCCGCCGCAACAGAAGCTGCGATTTCGGTTGCGTTCCATTTCCACGGTTTGCAGGTTTGGAATGGCTTGGAGTACGCTGCGCGGGGCGTCGTACTCGCCGTTGTGCCTGCCCAAATAACAAGGATCATGGAAGGTGTATTTGCGCGTGTCCTCTAAAGAATGGAGCTGCAGCTTGCCGGCGGAAATGAGCTCGTCCAACACTTGGCTGTGGTGGACCACCGGCTGCTTCAATTCGTAATCGTGGCGCAACGCGTTCAACGCATGCGGATCGGTAGTGACCACGCGATCAAACTGTCGCTGGTCCAGCGCCTCTTCATTCTGCTCGCGCAAGGCCAAGTACAAGCCTTCTTCACCAAACCGACGCGCTTCGTGACCAGAATCGACCTCATCCTTACCCATCGTGCCGACGTCCATCCCGGCGCCGACCATCAAATTCCCTAGAGCAACTGCGGTTTGCTGGACACGTGGATCGAAGGCTGCGCAACTATCGGTGAAGACCAGGTCGCTGCATTCACCGCCCTTCTTCAACACTTCAAGGCTGCCGTAATCCGACGGCTCGACCTCTTTGACCCAATCGCCACGTTTGCGCCCCATCTTGCCGTAAGGGTTGCCGCGTTTTTCCAACGCCGCCATTGCCTTCTGAAGCGTAGTCGGCAAGCGTCCGTCGTCGACCAAAAAGCGGCGCATATCGACGATGCGATCGATGTATTCGATCATCACCGGGCATGCTTCTTCACACGAACCGCAAGTAGTACATGACCACAACTCTTCTTCGCCAATGGTTTCGCCAACCAGCGGCGGCCGCAGTTCCGCCTCAGTCACTTTTCCGCGCAACGGGTAATCGCGGAATGCCGCCTCACGCGTTTTGATGCTCAACATGCGCGGCGACAACGGCGTTCCCGATGCATAAGCCGGGCAATGGTCCGAGCAGCGCCCGCAATCGACGCAGCTGTAAACATCCAGCAACTGCTTCCAAGTGAAGTCTTCCAGCTTGCCAACGCCGACCTGTTCCAGTTCGTCAAAATCATCCTCGGAATAAGACGGCGGTTTGATGCGACCTGGCGCTTCGAGGTTCGACAAAAACACATTCGGCAATGCGGTAATCACATGGAAGTGTTTGCCCAACGGCAGCAAGCACAAGAACAGCAACAGCGCTGCGTTGTGAATCCAAAAAGCGGCCAGTGCGATGGCCGATCCTGGGGTGGAACCGTCGTAAATCAAATCGGCGATCATCAACGTGGCGATCAATCCGAGAATGAGCAAGGCTTCGCCGGTATGAGAAACGTCGGCGTGTCGATCGTGGTAACGCTTCGGCTTGGTCACAACGCGACGCCATGCGGCGACCACGCAACCGGCCAAGACCAACAAGCCGGTCCAGTGTTTGATCGCCGCGTAAACCGATCCGAGGTCGGCTGCGCCTGGAGCGTAGGCTTCGGCAATTAGGCTTAGCGACCGCACCGACAAAATCAAAAAGCCGGCAAACAAAATAATGTGCACCACGCCTGCCACCAAATAGCGAGGTTGGCGTGATTGGCCGATGCCGATAACCATCAAACGCCGCATTCGCTCACCCCATTGGCCGCCGCGTGGATCGGCTGCCGCGCGCTTGAGCAGGGCAAATCGGCGGCTCAAAATCCAACCGAATGCAATCAGCGATACCAGCAGCAGTAGCGATTGCACCACCGCTCCGGGCACGCCGAGGATGTCGTAATTGGTTGTGGCTTCAGGAATGGTTCCAGCGGGAAGTTCTCAAGTCCCTGTGGTTCCCTAACTTCCGTGCCCAAAGGCTGCCAGTGCCATTTTTGCCGCTGATCCGACAGTTTTTCATAGGGTGGAAGTACCCCCTGTTCCCCTCGAACCCCTCTTCCCAATGATTATTCTTGCTTCCTTGCTTTGCGCTGCGGCCATTCCACAAACCGTCGGCGGCGGTGCCGACCAGATGTACCAGTGGAATGGAGTGGATTTCCGCGACTACTTTGGCAACGCGATCGCCAATGCCGGCGATGTCAACAATGACGGTTATGACGACGTCGTCATTGGTGCGCCGGGGCGGTCCACCGGTGCTTTTTCCGATAACGGCACCGCGTTTGTTTACTCCGGTTTGGATGGCACGGTTCTCTACAGTTTGGAAGGCAATCAAAGCGGTGACGATTTCGGGGAGGCGGTCAGCGGCGCAGGTGACGTCAACAGCGATGGTTTTGATGACTTCTTGATCGGTGCACCGGACGCAGTGAGTCGCAAAGGCGAGGCCTATTGTTTCTCCGGCGCGACGGGTACGGTGATTTACACCTGGACCGGAACGGCAAGCAATGGTGACTTCGGCGGAAGTGTTGCCGGCGGATCCGATTTGAACGGCGATGGCGTGCCCGACATCGTGATTGCGGCTCGCGAAGCCAACTTGGGCGGGCTTTCCGATCAAGGCGCGGTGTACTTTTATTCCGGCAACGGCGGCGGTTTGATCCGCACACTGAATGGCTACGCATCGAACGACTTTTTCGGTAGCGATGCCGCGATGGCCGGTGACCTGGATGGCGACGGCACCGATGAGGTGTTGGTTGCTGCTTTTGGCGCCGACCCCGGTGGCAACTCGTCGGCCGGTTCGGTTTATGCATTCTCCGGCGCCACCGGAACGCTGGTTCAGCAATGGGATGGCGCTTCGGCGTACATCTTTTTTGGTCGCTCCATTGATAACGCCGGTGACGTCGATGGCGACGGCGTCGAAGATGTGATCATCGGTGCCGACGCGGCATCGCCAAACGCGGTACCCAGTGCCGGATCGGCTTACATCTACTCCGGTGCGACCGCCGCGCTGCTGTTCCAAATCGACGGCGACGGCCCGTATTACTACTTAGGCTACGCGGTTTCCGGTGCCGGCGACTTCAACAACGACGGCTACGCCGACGTGATGGCAGGCGCTTATCAAGCCTACGTCACCGGCTTAGGCGATGCCGGCCGCGTGTTCTTGCATTCCGGCTTTGACGGTTCACTGATTCAAGCTTGGGACGGCCACGCGGACGGCGATTTTTTCGGTATTAGCTTGGCGGCCGGCGGCGACTTGGATCAGGATGGCAACCAAGAACTGCTGATTGGCGCGGATCGCGCGGATCCCAATTACGCCGGAGCCGTATATGCCTACACCTACTCACCGTACATGAGCACCAATGTGGCGACGGTATCGGCATCGGCGGGTGGAGTGATTGATTTCAGCCTGGACTTCCCGGCGGCGAATGGCGGCATGGACTACAAGGTGCTGATTTCGCAAACCGGAACCGGGCCGACCACCTATGGCGTCGACATTCCCTTGACTCAAGACAGCTTGGTAATCGACACCTTCTTCGGCAACTATCCGTTGCCGGGTCATAGCGGCATGCACGGGACTTTGGATGCCTTTGGCGATGCCACAGCCAGCATGCCGGTGCCGGCCGGCATTCCGTCGGGATTAGTGGGTGCGGTGTTTTACACCGCCGCGATCGCCTTCCCGAGCGGGCAGTTGCCTGAGGCCAGTTCAGTAGCCGTCGACATCACCGTGGTGCCGTAAGAGGCCGTCCGCACGCGAATAGCGCTTGCGGTCCACTCATTGACGCTTGTTTCTATCAAGCGCACGGCCGATTTTCGTCGAAGAAAAAACACACTGTGGAACATGGCCATGGTGGGAATATTTCCACCCAAGCTCTTCTGATGAAAATCGGTCCATTTTTTACCCTTTGCTGCACGGCGGCCATTCTGAGCTGCGGCGGCAGTGGCGGATTGAAACCGTCCCCTGATGGTGGTGGCGACGACGGATCCTCCGGCGGCTCCGACGCTCCCTTTACCATGGCGACGCACGCCGACAGCTTGTTTCACCTCACGGTGAGCGCCGATGGCAAGCCGTTGCGCGATGCGATAGTCATTGTTGGCGATCCCACATACCTTCCAGCGGAAGGCAGCGGTCAATTCCGCGAAGACTTAACCACTGGCCGGGTCTACTTCCGCGGTCGTACCGATTGGAAGGGGCAAGTCAGCGACGATTTGCGATTGCTGGCCAATCTTGAGCAATGCGACGTGGTCGTCAATCATCGCGATTACGTCGGCGACTTCACCGAAGAACAACTGCGCGCCGATGCCGGGCCGTTTGCTCCGTCGGCTCGATTGCGGGTGGATACTTCCGAACTATCGAACTTAGAAATCACGTTGCAAGCGAAGCCATGAGACAGCAATATCAACGCATTCTTTTATGGGTAGTGGTCATCGGCGCCATTGGTTTGACGGGTATTCCCTGGCCGGTGGACCGACCGTTGGACCAGCCGTTGGATCTGCCTTTGGACGCACCATTAGATGATCTACCCGACGCCCCCATCGTCGATGATTTCACCGGTGTGCCGGATGAAGTTCTCGATTTGGTCGGCGAAATTTTGCCTGAGTATTCGAACGCAGGTGCATCCTACGTATCTTCGGCATACTCGCCGAACTTGATCATTTCCGCTGACGCAACGGTGGAAGTCATCTTCGTTCATGAAGGTGCCGGCTATCGCAACTCGTTTGGATGGTTCTCCTATACCGAAGGCGTCGACGGTATCACCATCACCGATGCCGACTTGATTTGGGAAGACGCTTCCTTCCCCAGTGCCGGCACCATGGACACCGGCGACACCGCGACTCTGCTCGATGACTTGGGCGACCCGCGCGTATTTACCGATGGCGAACGGGTCGGATTTTTTGTTGTAGCCAATGGTTGGAATCAGGAATCCGAAGTGCGCAATTGGGATCCGGAAAACCCGACGCTGCCCAAAACAACGCCTGCAGCCAATGCGGCGGTATCAGGCGGAAAAGGCTGCTACACGTCGCTGGAGAAGCTGAATCCTGAATACGATGCGGGTGACATCGGCCTCGCTCGACACTTGGCGATGATCAAAGTGGATGGCATTGCCGGATTCTTGGGCGGCGAAGATTTCATCCTTTCCGGCTTCGAAGACCTCAATCGCAACCGCGGCTCCGACGACGACTTCAACGATTTGGTTTTCATCGTCAATGCCAACCCGTTGGAAGCCATCGAAGAAACTGACGTCTTTGTTTATGAGGAAGGCGACCCCGACGGCGACGGCATCGAGGGGATCGATGACCACTTCCCCAATGACGGCGAGCGCGCTTTCTTGCAGCGCTATCCGTCACACGGATACACCGTGGTTGGTTTTGAAGACCTGTACCCCAACCGCGGCGACGCCGATTTCAACGATGTGGGTTTGGCGTATGCGTTCGAAGTCGTGACACATGCCAACGGCAAGGTCAAAGACATCGTTGGCGACTTCCACCTGATCACGCGTGGCGCAGGACTGGATCATGCACTGGGCATGCACTTCCCGGACATGGATGCGGATGCAGCCGGCACCATCGACATCGAGCGGTTCTTATCGGACGATGACGAAACGGTGGAGAACCTGTCACGAAGCATTCAGTCGATGATTGCCAACGACAGCCGTCGGATCGCCGACGTCTTCCCGAGCACTCAGGCCGCACTACCAAGTCAGAATTCGGTATTCACCAATACCAACACCAATCAGGTGGAACGAGAAGCTGCGTCGGCGCGGGTGAAGATCACTTTCGATAGTCCGGTTTCTAAATCCACTGTGGGCAACGCGCCGTACGATTTGTACTTTGGCATTCCGTCATCCAAGGGAATCATCGACATTCATTTCCCCGGCTACGAAGGCTTCGCCGATCGCCCCGACCACCTGCCCGAGGAAACCGGCGAGTCCAGTTTCATGGACGATGGCGGCTTCCCATGGCTGATTGAAATTCCGACCAATTGGGCGGTGCCGTTGGAGAAGGTGCACATTGAAACGGCCTATCCGGACTTTGAAACCTGGCGCACCAGCGGCGGCTCTTCGAAGCAAACTTGGTACCTTAACCCCGGAAGCGCCAATACTCGCAGTGCCAGCCTCGCCGATCTGATTCCGGTTCGCGAATGGACGGTCAACCTGCCGTCGCCCGACTGATTAACATGGTGGTTCATGTTTGTCATTCGCATGGACCACCCCGGCCGCAACGCCATCGGCCCTCAATTGTTGCAATGGTTGAACGGGCAGCTGGATGCCGCCGGAACTCAACCCATTCTGCTAACCGGCAGCGAGGATTCGTTCAGCTCGGGCTTGGATTTGAAGCAAATGCTGGAATTTGAAGGCGATCAAACGCCGCAGTTTTTGCGTCAGATTGACGATTTAGCGGTGAGATTATTTCGCCATCCTGCACCGACGGTGGCTTACGTCAACGGCCATGCTATTGCTGGCGGTTGCGTGTTGGCGCTTTGCTGTGACTACCGCGTTTCCGTCGACCGTGACGATTTGCGAATCGGTTTGCCGGAGATCAAGCTCGGCGCTTGCTTCCCACCGCGCATGATGGGCATTTTGCGCCATCGACTGAATCCTCAGCATCTTTACGAAGTGTTGTTGGGCGGTGAACTTTACTCCCCTTCTGCCGCGGTGAGCCTTGGCTTGATCGACCGATGCGTGGCGGCGACTGCCGATGGATCGCAGCCAACGGCCGAAGAAGTCGCCACAGCCCGGCTCAAGCAGATGGCGGCATACCCGGCAGATAGTTTCCGTCGCACGAAGGAGTCGCTTCAATACCGCGTCACCGAAATTGATGGGCAGCAGCAACGCGCATTTGAGCAAGAAGAATTGCCGATTTGGGCGTCTTCGGAAATGAAAGAACGCGTCAGGGCGTTGTTTGCACGCTAGCCTCGCGTACCCAATCGGCGTCGACGACCAAATCCAACCAGCGTTCGGTGCCGTCGTCCATCGGCACGCGTTCACGATAGCGCACGAGCTCCTTTTCCATGCCGAACAGCTTGTTGACTGATGCCGTAGTCGGCGTGGTTCGTTGGGTCAGGAAGGTCCAAGTGCGGCGCGAAATGCGATCGCCGATCAGCTCCATCTTGATGCGATGGTGGTCGTCCTGCCACATGGACACGGATGCGCCGACGACGCCTTCGTTTTCAATGGTTTCCGCACGGCGCTCCAGTTCCGCCCATGGCTTTTCCATTTCGCGGATCAAATATTTCAGCTCATCCGGCGAGATTCGATGGCCGACGTCGGGCATGTCATCTAACTCGGTCGGCAAGTCGCGGGCGATGCTACGCAGCACTTCCAACTCGGCTGCGAACATGGTTTCCAGGCGCTTGGCTTCGAATTCCGGCCCTAGCGTTTTCAGACCGAGCACCCACGTCAGCAGCGCGCCGAACAAATACAGTCCGACGAAAATGACGAGGTATTTCTGCCAGGTGGACATCGGTCGCAAGGTGGAAACTTGCGCCGATGTCCGATCGAGCAATCGGGATCAATGCAAGCTGCGCAGGTATTCGAACAAGTCGCTGACCTGCTGCGGCTTCATCGTATCCAGTAAGCCTTCCGGCATCAATGAACGCTCGGCAAAGCTCAGCGAAAGAATGTCGGCGCGGCGCAACTTGAGGTCTTCACGCCCGGCGCGGCGCAGCGTGATGTGGTGATCGTCTTCGGCGGCCAAGAAACCTTGCAGAAGCTGGCCGTCGCGAGTTTCAACGTTGAGAATACGGTAACCCGATTCCACACCGGCATTCGGCGTCAGCACTGACCGTAGCAATCCGTCCGCAGTCTTCGCCCCAACACCATCCAGGGCCGGGCCGATGTCCCCGCCGACGCCATCGACGATGTGACAAGCCCCACAGTAGATTTGGTAGGCCACCTTTCCTTGCTTCAAATCGCCGCCGGCCGCAGCCAAGGCGCGATATTTGTCGAAGCGTTGTTTTTGCGCCTCAGCTTGCGCCGCCGTCATCATATTGGGCGGCTGAATCATGCCGGTGATCTTGGCGTTTCCGGACAGCTCAACCTCATCAGTCGGAAGCAGCAATTGCAAGCCTTCCGGGCGCGTCGCCGGGTCCATACGAATGTTGTAGTTGGCGGCGATTTGATCGGCGTTGCGCTCCACCGTCCACCAACGCACTTCGGACAACCAGCCCGAGGTGCCGACGTTCGGCGTGGTCTTACCGACTTGCAAGCCCTCGGTTCGCTCGGGCAGGCGAGCCTTGACGGTTTGTCCAGTTCGCCGTTGAAGTAAAAACTCAACCGCTCGTTGCCGTCGTAGCTCAACGCCAGGTGCGCCCAACCTTCTTCAGGCAAGCGCTGCTTGCTGATCAAAACATCGCCACGCGGCCCCAACCACAGGCGTGGGCGTGCGTCGTGAAAGTTGAAGTCCCACTGCGGGCCGGCGAGTAAACCATCGGCATTGGAAATGCCGGGATGCAACCAAACCCAAGCTTCCAACGTGAATGCGGCGCTTTGGGTGAGATTGCTTTGCACGAAGTCATTACCGCCGCCGCGCAGTTGAATACCCGGAAGTTGGCTTTCCAGCAATGCCGCTTCCAACGCTTTCCAACGAGCGTCGTCGCCGACGTGCTTGCCCATCCGCTCAACCATGTTTTCATCCAATAGGTTGATGGCAATTTTCTCTTCGGCCAATTGCGGTAAGAGTCGGTGCGCTTGCGACCGCTGCGACAACAATTGACGAATCGCTTCGCTGCGCATGCGGTCTTGCAAAATCGGCCACAGTTCCAACAGCAAATCAAACGCCGCCTGATCCGGGATCGCCGCCAACGACGTCACCGCAACCTGGCGCAGCTCTTCACCGGGCAAACTGGAACGAATGATTCGAGCATAAAGCGCGTGGTCGCGACAACCCATCTCACGCAGGGCTTGCATGCATTCCAGCGGCGAGGCTGTTCCGTTGTCCATCATCGCGATGACGTCCGGTTGCAACTCGGCTAGGCGCAGTTCGCGCGCGACTTGAAGCAGCAGCATGCGATGGTCGTTGCTGGCGCTGTCCGCCATCATTTCGCGCACACTGGCGGCGATTGCGGAGTTCAGTGACGCGTTTTGCCATTGGCCGCGTTGAGCCAGCAGGCTTTGCACCACTGCGGTGCGGCTTTGGCTTTGCTGCAACCACCTTTCCAATTGCTTGCGGACGGAGGCGTTGCCGGCATTGCGCGCCAGGAAAACCAATTCATCCGTGCTGGCCGGCTGGCTGATGCGCTGCAAGAGTTGAGCAAGACCGGCGGCAGCACCTTCACTACCGGCGCACAATAAGGCATAGCGCTGCAAGGCAACGGATGATGCATCTTTGGCGCCTTCGCGATTAGCCTGCTCCAACCAAGCCACTACGGATTGCGGATTCTGCTCCAACAATGCGCGAATAACGCTGCGCTCCAGAGCTTCATCGGCCCGCTGTAATTTGGATGGACCACCTTTATTGCTGCCGGAAGAGGATGCACCTCGATAAACCTGAAGGTTGTCCGGCTGCAAGAATTGCAACAGCAAGTCGGCATGTTGCATGCCGAAATCTTGAGCTTTTCCAATGGCGTGCAAGGCCACCAAGCGCACCCGCGGATCGCGTTCGGCTGGGGCATGCTGAAGCAGGCGGATCAAATCGTGATTACTTTGGAAGTGCTCGCCGGCCAATCGAATCGCGCCGCGGCGCAGACTAAACTCCGGCGCTTGCACCAGCTGCTCGAGCAAGTCCATCGTCATTGCTTGGAAATCGTGCAGGCACCAAAGGGCCAGCAAGCGGTCCTCCACTGGCTGCGAACGGTTTTGCAGCAACGCTACCAGCTGCGGAATTAAATGACGGGCATCGCGATCCACAATTTGATGCCACGCTGCGCGCGCGGTCAAAGTGTTGGCATGGCCAAGCATGGGAACCAGCTCGGCATCTGCGACTTGTGTGACATCAATCGGTTTTTGGTGCTTTTGCGACGTGTGTCGAATGCGCCAAATCCGGCTGCTGGTTTTGTCACGCGACGGATGGTTGCGCGGCACCTCGTTGTGCGAAATGATCGGGTTGTACCAATCGACGATGTACAAGCAACCATCCGGTCCGAAATGCGCCGCGACCGGGCGGAAGTTTTTGTCTTCCGAAACCAGCAGATCGGCAACACGTTGCAATTCCACTTGCTCCGGGTGTTCCGCGGTGCGGGTGGCAACCACTGACTGCACCGAACTGATGATCGGATTGGCCAGGAAAAAGGTCTGATCCCAAGGAGGTGGGAAGCCATTGCGGTCACCGGATTGGGCTAAGCCCGATAGGCCGGTTCCGCCAACTCGGTAATCCGCCAACGTGGGTCGCCACGGCGAATGCGAGTGGAATTTTTCGCTGCCGATTCCTGGATAGCTCATGCCGTGTTCAAACGGTGTCATCGAATAGCCGAGGTCATTGGCTTCTTGAATCCACTTATCGCCGAAACGGTCAATGACAAAGCCCCAGATGTTGTTGAGGCCGATGCCCACGACTTCAAACTTGCTGCCATCGCTTTGGAAGCGGCCAACCTTGCATTTGTTGAACGCCACCACTTCGCCGGTTTTACTGACTACATTCGAGGAGTTAAATGCACCCTGGGCGACGTAAATCCAGCCGCCAGGCATGCGCTTAAAGCGGTGTGGAAGCAGGTGAGAATCTTGAATCCCAAAGCCGGTCAGGACGACTTCGCGTGTATCAGCTCGTCCATCGCCATCGGTGTCGGTGAATCGCAAGATGTCCGGGCCCATGCCAACCAAAGCACCATTCTGTTCCGGCAAAATGGCCATAGGAATAAAAAGGCCGTCAACAAAAATGCGTGGCTTGTGTGGACCGGGTTTCCACACATCATCGAATACCAAAACCTGGTCGCGCCCACCTTGGCGGTAAAGATTGAGCACGTCTTTGGATTCGTTGCCATCGATTGGATATTCAATCGCGGTAATCGCCCACATACGACCGGCATCGTCGAAATTGATGTCGACTACTTTTTGCATCGAAGGATCGGAAGCCACTAATTCGACCTCAAATCCATCCAGAACACCGAATCCGGCTTGCTCTTCTGCAGCACTGCGGATCGGAGAACTTCCTTGACCTTGCACACTTTGGGCTTTCTGCCAAAGACGCCATGTATTCAATCCCATTGTTTTCGGCAACTCTTTGACGTGGATGTTTTTCATCTCCACGCGCACTTTGCCGCCGCCGTGAACTTGCAAACCAAAGTGGCCATCTTGCGGGATTTGATGGTCTTTTTCGGTGTAGTCCAACGCAGCGACGCCATTGATCCACGTTTGAATCCGTCTTCCTTCGGCGCGGATCTTATAGCGATTCCATCCTTTAGATTGCACCGCAGCAACCACCGCATCGCCATCGGCTGATTCGGCAATCACTTTGTTGCGCCGCGATTCGTCGTACATCTTGCCCCACCAACCGTCGCCGGCATCGACTTGGTAGCCGCTCATTTCATGATTGCCTTCGACGCGCACACTGCGAATTTGGAAGCCGGAGTTGATGAAGCCTTCGCTGCCAAGCACGCGAATGTCGAATTCCAGCTCGAAGTTCAAAAACGACTGAGTGGAACTGAGAAAGGTGTTGTGCGGGACCTTCTTTTCAAGTGACCCGCCGACGATCATGCCGTCCTCGACGCGCCACCAGCCTTCCTCACCGGGGCGGATTTCCCACCCATCCAAGGTTTTGCCATCAAACAAGGATTGCTGAGCCGAAACCGACGCGGTGGACCAAGCCACAAAAAGCATCACCGCCAAAATGGATGAAATTCGCATTGCTAAGCCTCCGGCATGTTGAAGTCAAAAACGATGACGCGCTCCAACTTCGGCACCACGAATTCTTTGACTTCTTCGTGGTGAGGATGGGGCAGGTATTCATCGCGAGATTGCGGACTGTCGAAGGTCATGATGAATCCATGCGTGAAACCATCATTCATTCCCTCGGCGCTGTCATACGGACCGCAGTGGAAGTCCAACAAACCGGGGATGCTACCGACCATGCCGCGCATACGTGAGAAGCACGCGTCGATGTCGGCGTCGCTGACACCGTCCTTAAATTGAAAGACTCCGTAGTGTTTGACTTCAGGCATGGATCAAGGGTGAGTTTTGAGGACTAGGCGGTAGCTGGGGTTTGACTCAGTTTTTGCAACAGAGTTTGCGCACAAGCAGTGGCAAAGGCGGGATCATTAATCTCGCAATTCATGACCAACAGCTCAACCTCGCTATCGAGGTTTTGCATGATGCCGTCAAAAAGTGCGGCGTCGGCATCGGGGTCATGGAAGGGTTGGCCTTCGGCGCTGATGACGCTGATGGCTTTGGCGGGTAACAGCACACTGACCGGAGCCGAGTAGCGATTCACTTTCTCGGCCAGGATGCGACCGAGTTCGGCGCATTCCTCAGCATTAGTTCGCATCAATGTGACTTGCGGGTTGTGGTGGTAAAAGTTGCGTCCATTGAACTTGGCCGGAACCGTATCGGGCTCGCCAAAGTTCACCATGTCTAAGCAACCAGGCACAACAATAGACGGCACCGCAGCCGTAGCAGTGGCATCGAGTCGCTCGGGACCTGCCGACAGCACGCCGCCGACGAGTTCATCCGCCCACTCAGTTGTAGTGATGTCCAGAACTCCGGCGACCATGCCGCTGGAAATCAGCGCCTCCATGGCTTTGCCACCGGTCCCGGTTGCATGAAAAACCAAGACTTCATAGCCAGCTTGCTCCAACACCGGAATAGCCGCATTTACGCATTCGGTGGTGTTTCCGAACATACTGGCGGCAATGAGCGGACGATCTGCGGCGGCCAAATCCGATGTTGAGTTGCCAGAGGAAGCGCGGACCTGAGCCTCCTCGGCTGCGGCTTCCACCATCGCGCAAACTGCAGCGGCGGCCCGCCGAAAGACCATGCGAGATACACGATTCAAACCTGCAACATCGACAATGCTGGGCATCATCACCAGGTCGGAAGTATCCACATATGGTGCCGTGTTGCCGCTTGCCAACGTCGAGACCATCAACTTGGGGATGCCCAGCGGCAAGGCACGCATGGCAGCGCTGGCAATGGCGGTTCCGCCGCCGCCGCCAAGGGAGATCACAGCGTCGATTTTGCCCTCCTGATGCAAACGCTTGAGGGCAAGCGGAGCGGCGTTGGCCATAGCAGCCACGCAGGCACCACGGTCCCCTCCCTCGACTAGGGCCATCAAATCCACATTTCCAGTAGCAGCAACTTCTTGGCTGGACACGTCCGGCGCTACACCGTCGGCGCCCATCATGCCCACGTCAATCATGATCACCTGATGTCCGCGCTGACGAATTTGATCAGCCACGAAAGCATGCTCATGGCCTTTGGTATCTAGGGTTCCGAGGACTGCAACAGTTGCCATGGGTCGAGGAGGGCCGGAGTAAGCGCCGCGGCGCGCTCCCTTTATACTCGCCTCCTAGCGCCCGCCTGTCCATGACGCACAAGCACAACCAGATACGTGAGATCCACATCCTCGGCAAAAACACCAGCTACGAGATGGTCAAAGCCGACGATTTCGATCCTCGTGATTGGTTAAGCCAAGCGCCGCTCTGTCCCGAGTTGGCACGGCATTCCATTACCCATTGCGGGATCATGACTGCAAGCGTGCCCATGCAAGTGGCCAGGATCGAACCCTCCGGTAGCTTTTTCCTAGCCTGCCTGGAAGGGAATGGCGAAGTTTTGATGGACACCATTTGGCGTCACGTCGGTTCGGGCAATGCCTGTTTGCAACCGCCCTTCCTTGCCAACGCAATGCGCGCCAGGCGCCGCCGCCCGTGGCGCTTTTGCTGGGTGCGTTACCGCGATGACCGGGCGCGAAAACCCGTTGCCGGCTTGCACGCTCCCGCCCGCGCCGATTTCGACGCCACCGCCCTGGAGCATGCCATTTTCGGGTTGATTCGCGAAGCCGAAGGCAATCGATCGGCCGGAGCCATGCGACGTTGGTCGGATTTGATCCATTCTTACGTCACCGATTTCGCCGAGCCCTTCCGCAAGCAGGATCGACTGCATCAAGTATGGAAGTTGGTGGCCGCCGATTTAGCCAGCCCATGGCCGCTGGACCGGCTGGCGGCAGCTGCCGGAATGAGCCGCGAGCATTTGCGCCGACTGACTCAACAACATTTAGGCCGGTCCCCTGGGCAACATTTGATGCACTTGCGCATCCAACACGCCGCACATCTGCTTGCTACCACCAAGTACGATCAAACGCGCATAGCTGAGCGCGTTGGCTTCACCACCCCGTACTCGTTCTCCAATACCTTCCTTCGGTGGACCGGGCTGCGGCCAAGCGCTTATCGCGAGCAGTACACCGTCATGCAGTGAGAACCATTCCACGAAATGGGTTCCCTTCGCAGACGCTCCACCAACGCGGCGCCACTCAAGCGATCGCAGTGGGCCTCCGGCAAGTGTTGCATCCAAGTTTGGATTTCTTCGACGCACTCCGCTGCGGACCGCAGTCCAAACGGTGGATAAGCATGATCGACCTTCACCCGAGCGCCTAATGGCTTCAACAAGTCCGCCATGTCATCCAGCGATAGGTTCGGCTGATGAACTCGTCCGGAACGTCGATGTTGCTTTTTAAGCCACAAGTCGACGTCCTCCGCAAGCGCCTCAGATGGCCGTTGGCGTTGAAACATGGGTTCGGCCAGGAAAAGGCCAGTCCGCGCCACACGCAAGGCTTCGGCAATTGCCGCGCGAGGATTGGCAAGATGATGCGGCACGTGGCGCATGCTGACCCAATCCACACTTTGATCGGCGAAAGGCAAATATTCGGCTTGGGCTTGGACCAAACGGATGGCCGAAGGTTTTGAACGATGGGCGTCGACAACCCTCGCCAAATCCGAATTGGGCGCTGTGGTCTCCAACCCCACACAAGCAACACCGGCGGCGGCGAGCATGTCCATGATTTGTCCACCCCCACATCCAACGTCGAGCACCGATTGCGGCCGAAGCGCTAGCAAGTCATCGCAATAAGCGCGGCGCAAGTAGTCCACATTGACCTGGTTGGCGCAAAGTTCCAGCGGGGCTTCGCTCATGGCAAGACCTGATGCAAGTGTTCTTGCAAAGAGTCAATCAAACCGGCGGTCATTCCGGGGAGTTCCAGCAAGATTTCTCGTGGAGCATCACGCAATTTGGCCAAATCACCTTCACACCAATCCAATAAGGTTCCCCGCTTCGCCGGCCCAATACCCGGAATCTGCTCCAAGACCAAGCGCAGGTTTTCACGACGCTTCCGATGGTGGGTAATGGCGAAGCGGTGCGCTTCGTCGCGAATCCGTTCAAAGAACAAACGCTCCGGACCCTGCGGTTCCAGAATGAAGGGTTCGGCTTTTCCCGGCAAAAACAAACGCTCTTCTGCTTGGATCGGACCGCGTCCACGCCGTGCTTTGGCTAGCGAAATGAGCGGTGCATGAATTCCCATTTCTTTGACTGCATCCAACCCGGCGCCGAGCTGACCTTTCCCGCCGTCCAAGACGATTAAATCCGCCAAACCATCCTCGCCAACGCGATTCAACACCCGCCCCACCACCTCGCGCATTGCAGCGAAATCATCATTGCCATGGCCGTCACCGACTAAATAATGCCGGTAGGACGCACGGTCGGCTTTGCCTTCTACAAATCTCACCTTCGATGCCACGCGCTCGCGGCCCTGCAAGTGGCTGACATCAATGCAGTCCACAACTGCCGGCGGGTCCAAGTGTGTAATTTCCGCAATACGCCGCGCCAAAATCGGCCAAGCCACGCGTGCGACCTCACCGCGTCGCGCTCTAGCATTGGATTCGGCCATGCGGACCAACGCGCGCTTCTGCCCACGTGCGGGTGCAATTAAATGCACCGCATGCCCAGCTTGATCGCGCAACCACGCTTGAATCGCGTCAACCTCTTCCGGCATCGCCGGAACCAAGATCTCGGCGGGGATCTCTGCACCCACTCGATACAACGCCGGGACCAATTCCGACACCATCGCCGCCGGGGCTTCGACTACTGGGATGCGTCCGTATCGCGTCGCAATCCAATCGCCGTCGCGATACTCCAACAAGGCAAATAAACCGCGCTCATCAATCCCCAAAACATCAAAGTCGCGACCGGCTTGCAAGCGCACTTTTTGCGGAGCGGCTAAAGCTTGCAACGCATCCATGCGATTTCGAGCGCGCAATGCGATTTCATACTCCATCACCTTACTGGCATTCTCCATGCGCATCTGCTCCTGATAAATGCGCTCCTTAACCTTGCCGCCTAACACCTGGCGCGCCGAGTGCAACGCCTCCTGATACTCCTCGTGATCCACCTTGCCGACGCACGGGCCGCTGCACAAGCCCACCGAATACTTCAAACAAGCGCGCCGCCGGTTGGCCAAAGTATGGTCGCTGCAATCGCGCAAACCAAAAGCCTTCTGCAGCAGCCGCTTGGCCCGACGCGTCGCCCCGGCGTTGGGATAGGGTCCAAAAAACTCGCCGCGCATGCTGCGTTTGCGCGCCAATCCTAACCGCGGCCATTGATGGGTAGTGTCCAAGTGCAAAAGCAAAAACGCTTTGTCATCTTTTAACAACACATTCAATGGCGGCTGATGCATTTTGACCAGCCGTTCCTCCAATAGCACCGCTTCCATCTCCGAGTCGGTGACGCGGAATTCGGCGCGAACCGCATACTCCAATAACTCGGCAAATCTTGCGCGTCCGTCGGCACCTTCGCGCCGGTAAACCTGTACCCGGTTGCGAATATTTTTGGCCTTGCCTACGTAAAGTACACGGTCGTCGTCATCAAAAAACAAATAACAACCCGGACGCGCGGGCGCCGTCTGCAATTGGCGCTGGAAGGTCATGAGCTCAGCTCCAATAACAACGCCTCCAGTCGGCGCATCTCATCCCGATGTTTCACGGCGTTTTCAAAGTCCAACTCCGACGCCGCCTTCAACATCTGCTGCTGACTTTCTTGCTTGCGCGCTTCCAAAGTCGCGGCATCTACGGCCGCAACGCCCTCGCCGTCGTCGCCACCCTCTCCTCCGGCCAGCAACAACGAAAGCGAATCCGAAATCTTTTTGCGCACTGTTTTCGGCACGATGCCGTGCATGACGTTATGCGCATGTTGAATTTCGCGTCGCCGATCCGCCTCGGCAATGGTTTGGCGGATCGCTTCGGTTTCTTTGTCGGCATAAAGAATCACTTTGCCATGTGCATTGCGTGCGGCACGACCACAGGTTTGAATCAGCGAGGTAGTCGAACGTAAAAAGCCTTCTTGATCGGCATCCAAAACCGCGACCAGCGCCACTTCCGGCAAATCCAAGCCTTCGCGCAGCAAGTTAATGCCGACGAGTACATCAAACACACCCAAGCGCAAATCGCGCAAAATCTCGGCACGCTCCAAAGTGTGGATATCGGCGTGCAAATAGCGCGCGCGCAACCCGCTCTCCTGGAAAAACTCGGTTAAGTCCTCGGCGCTGCGCTTGGTCAATGTGGTCACCAAAACGCGCTCGCCGTTGGCGACCACCGCCTTGGCTTCTTTACACGCATCTTCCACCTGCGCACCAGCCGGACGGATTTCCACTTCAGGGTCTAACAAACCCGTTGGCCTGACCACCTGTTCGACAATGCTGGATTGCCCCAGCCCGGGCACCGGATTGCCTTCGGCCTCCTCGGCTTCTGCTCCATTCGCCAACCCGCGCTCGCGATAACCTGGCGTTGCACTGACATAAAGCACACGGCCAACAATAGACTCGAACTCCTCTTCCTTCAGCGGCCGGTTATCCACTGCCGACGGCAAGCGGAAACCATAATTCACCAACGACTGTTTGCGCGCTCCATCGCCGCGCACCATTGCATAAACCTGCGGCAAGGTCACGTGGCTTTCATCCAACACGCACAAAAAGTTGCGCGGAAAATAATTCAGCAAAGTAAACGGCGGCTGTCCCGGCCGACGCCCTTCAAAGTGGCGCGAGTAGTTTTCAATGCCCGAGCAAAAGCCCAGCTCTTCCAAATCTTCCAAGTCCGCCAAGGTTCGCCGCTCCAGTCGCTCCGCCTCCAACCCCTTCTGCGCTTTGTTCAACTCGCGCAATCGCGCATCCATTTCCTCGCGGATGCTGACCATCGCATTCGGCATCTTGTCCTCCGGCTGCACGTAGTGACCGACCGGATAAATGGTCACCCGCTGTGGCTCGTCCAACAGTTCACCGGTCAGCGGATCGACGACCAAAATCTCCTCCAGCCGATCGCCCAGCAATTCAAAGCGCCAGACGCGATCGCGTTCATGAATCGGCCAAACCTCCACCGCACTGCCGCGCACGCGAAAAGTCCCCGGCCGGAAATCCACCTCGGCGCGGGTGTGCTGGGTGCGAACCAAACCGCGCATCAGCGCATCGCGTCGCACCTCGCTATCGCGGGTCAACGTCACCGACAGTTCCTGATAAACCCCGGGGTCACCCAAGCCATAAATACACGAAACACTGGCTACGACGATGACATCCCGCCGCGCCAGCAGCGCCGCCGTCGCGCCATTGCGCATGCGATCGATCTGCTCGTTGATGCGTGCATCCTTCTCGATATAGGTGTCCGACGACGGGATGTACGCCTCAGGCTGGAAGTAGTCGTAGTACGAAACGAAATACTCCACCGCGTTGTTCGGGAACAGCTCTTTCATCTCCTGATAGAGCTGGCCGGCCAAAGTTTTGTTCGGCGCGATAATCAGCGTCGGCACCTGCAAGCGCTGAATCACATGCGCCAGCGTGAAGGTCTTGCCGGATCCGGTGACCCCAAGCAGGATGCGGCGCGCCTCGGGATCGGCCAGACCCGCCGCAAGTTCCTCGATGGCCTTGGGTTGGTCGCCTTTGGGCTGAAATTCGCTTTCGAGCTGGAAGTTCCTAGACACTTGTCACGAAGCGGGGCAAGTTGACTATTCTAGAGGCATCAGGCGGCGGTCGCCCCCACACCGTCGCCCCTTAGAACCCATGAGTGAACGCACAGGCATCTGTTTAGACTGTGGCCAACGCTACGGTGACATTCCCGATTCGGTGACCGCAACCAAGGTTCGCTGCCAGGTTTGCGGAGGCACCGTCGAGATTCCACCTCTGGCCGCCCCCGCCGCCGAAGCCCCCGCTGCTGCTGCAGCCCCGGCCGAAACCAAGCCGGAACCGGCAGCCGACGCCAAGCCGGCGGCAGAAGCGCCTGCGCCTGAAGCCAAACCGGAAGACGACTCCGACTTGGGCGCCAAGCCGATCGGCGAGGCACCCAAAAAGGTCGAACGCCCGTCGGCAGCTCAGCCGGTGGATCGCGACGTCGCCAAGCCGAAGGCAAAGCCGGCTCCGGCCAAGCCCAAGGCTCCTGCAGCGAAACCGGCCGGAAAAGCCCCGGCCAAGCCCGTCTTCACCCCACGCGGCTCTAAGCCCAAGTCCCCGGCTAAGCCGGTAGGCAAAGCGCCGGCCAAACCGGTTACCCCGGTCAGCAAGCCGAAGGCTCCAGCCAAGCCGGCTGCAAAGGCGCCCGCTCCTGCCAAGCCCAAGGCGCCCGCTGCCAAGCCCGCAGCCGCTCAGCCTGCATCGGACGATGCCGCCAAGAAAGCCAAAGCCGCTGCCATCATTGCCAAGGCTAAAGCCAAGCGCGCTGCCGAAGACGTTGGCGGCGAGAAAAAGGCAAGCGGTGCAGACTTGATCGCCCAACTCAAAGCCAAGAAGGGTGGCGACGCTCCTGACGCCGAAACCAAGAAGGCGCCGGCAGCTGCTGCGCCGGCAGGTGGCGGTCGCAAGTCGGCAGCCGGCCGCAAGGCTGCAGGTGGCCGCAAGAAAGCCGCTGCAGGCGGTGGCCGCAAGAGCACCAAACGCGCGGGCGGACGTTCGCGCCGCGACGATGACGACGGACCGCGCGAGCACCATCACATCAAGCAGGGCCCGCCGGTTTCGATGCTGATCGTCAGCGTGGTCGGTTTGGCGGCGATGGCTGGCGGTTATTACTGGTGGCAAGGCCAGCAGGAAGATCCGGCTCCGGTCGAAACTACCGAAACCACAGCCGCACAAAACCCGGGTGCCAGCAACGCGGCTGGAACCGGGGCTGCCGGAACTAGTGACGAGGGCTTGACCGACGCCACCCCGCTCGACGTCACCGATGCTGAACCGCTGGACGTCAGTGATTCCGACACCTCCGATGGTGGAGCCGACGCCTCCGGCAACGGTGCCCAAGATGCTTCGGCAAACAATGCCGACGACAGCAACGCCGGTGCTTCCGAAGCCACCGCACCCGCTCCGCCGGTGCAGGCTGCTAAAGGTGCCGATTTCAATCCGCCGGCGCCGGGCGAAGGCTGCGTTACCACGGGCATTACCGACTTTGATGTGCTCGACCTGAAGTTGGTCCCGCCGATGGACAAGTGGAGCGAATGCTCCGACGAGGATTGGGCTTCCATTCGAGAAGACCTCGAATTGTTCATGGACGACCAAGGCGCCATGTCCACGCGCGCCGGCGACCGCTTGGTGACGATGGGCCGCAAAGCCTACCCAGCTGTAGTCAATGCAATGCTGAAGCAGGACTTCGGCACCAAGGACGGCACCTACGTCCTGACTACCCTGAACGACTTGATGTACAAGCTTTGCAATAGCAACGCCAACTTTGGTTGGGAAGCCGTCGACCTTTTGGAAGAAGGTTCCGACGAGTTCTTGGCCAAGGCTTTGCTGAACAAAAAGATTGCCGCCTCTTGGCACCGCTACTGGTTCGTCCAGCAGTTCGCAACTAACGAGGAATCGTGGAACCGTTTCTGCGGCCTAGGCAAGTCGGAAAAGAAACCCGAAGACGACATGATGGGCGACGCCGCTCAAGACTTCTTCGACGACTGATCCCATTTCTTGAATCAACAGAAAAAGGGATTTGCCAAATGGCAAATCCCTTTTTGTTTGTCCTTAGCCAATGAAGGCTAAGTGGGGTCCGAAAAATTATTCGCCTTCGGACAAATCCTCGACTTTGACGCCTTGCTCGATCAAATAATCGACTGCGGCGAGCACCGACGCATCTTCCCCCTCCAGTTCAAGCGAGAGGATTGCTAATTCCTCGGTAACGCTCGCTCCTCTTATATTCGGAACAACCTGGAAGCGAGTGCCCAAGGTGAACAGCAGCGGCTCCTTAATCAGGGCCTGAGGAAAGGTGCAGAAGATCTTTCTTTTCATCGTTCGGTTGGACGATGGAGGATTCGTCCGACACCATTCTAACCAAGCGCCAAACCTGATTGCGAATTCTGGACATAGGCCGACGGGAAGGGTAAGATTCCCGCCCTTGGATGGCGGCATGGCCAAGTGGCCTAAGGCGATGGATTGCAAATCCATTATCACCAGTTCGAATCTGGTTGCCGCCTCCAACCCCAATATCGGAAAGATTCGGGGTCCCCTGCCCTGAGGGGGAGTAGCCCAATTGGCAGAGGCAAAGGACTTAAAATCCTTCCAGTACGGGTTCGAGTCCCGTCTCCCCTACCACCTTTCGCTGGAATTCCCGACCCACCTGGATTTGGTTCAGGTGGGGTTGTTTTTTTGTGGTGGTTGGGTTTTTTGAAGTTTGCCCGCGGCGCTCCACGCTCCGCTGGGCCGGCTTCGCCGGTCCCCAGTCGCGACCGCGGGCAAACTTCAAAAAACCCCATTCACCCCATCCAACAATCCCACATCCAGCAGACGGTGTGCGGGCATTCCTTTGTGCGGCGACATGGACTGTTTCCTCAGTAGTGCGAGGCCAACAAACCAAGGCCAAACCCGCACACACCACAATCAAGTTGGCCCGTGGGAACAAAAAGGGGGCGGTAGCTCCCCCCGTTCGGCTCGCATTTTCTTGACGGGCTCTGACCTGATCTAGTTGGACTTGATTCCCGCCTCGAATTTGGATCGGCGGTGATTGTGGATGCATTCGTGTTTTCGCGGGTTGCGCCGCTGGCGACTGGGGACCGGCGTAGCCGGCCCAGCGGAGCGTGGAGCCCGCGGCGCAACCCGCGAAAACACACAAGAACCCATAAAAAAAGACCGCGTCGCCCAAAAACGACGCGGTCCAAAATTCGGAACTAAAACTAGTCCCGAAGCAACTCCAAGAAAGTACGCGCAGCAACACCGCTGCCGCCACCTTTGGCGTGATACGGTTTTGCGGGGTGGTTCCAGGCGGTTGCGGCGATGTCCATGTGGACCCAGTCGCGGTCGCCGACGAAGTAGGACAGGAAGCAGCCCCCGGCGATGGTGCCTGCACCTTGACCCGGCTTGTAGATGTTGGCGAGGTCGGCGTACTGGCCAAGGGTTAGCTTGCGATAGTCCTCGGTAATCGGCAGTTGCCAGTAGGCTTCGCCAGCGCGCGAGCCGGCGTCGATCAAGCCTTTGACGGCCTTGTCGTTGTTGCCCATGACGGCCGAGGTCAGGTGACCCAGGGCGTGGATTGCGGCACCGGTCAAAGTGGCGACGTCGTAAATGCAATCCGGCTTGACCTTCTTGTCGGTGTAAACCAAGCAATCAGCCAGCACCAAGCGACCTTCGGCGTCGGTGTTCAACACCTCGATGGTCTTGCCGTTCATTGCCGTGACAATGTCACCCGGGCGCTGTGCTTTGCCGCCCGGCATGTTTTCGACGCAGCCCAAGATGCCGTGCACTTCGTAATCACACTGCGCGCCTTTGGCCAAGCCTTCGAACGCACCCAGTACGGCTGCGGCACCGGACATGTCGAACTTCATGTCCTCCATGCTGGCGCTCGGCTTCAAGCTGATGCCACCGGTATCAAAGGTCAGACCTTTGCCAACCAAAGCGATCTTGCCTTTGGCTTTTTTACCCGGCTTGTAAACCAAGTGCACCAACTGCGGCTCGTTCACCGAACCTTGGGAAACACCCAGCAGCGAACCGGCGCCCATAGCTTCCAGTGCTTTGCGGCCAATGACCTTGACCGAAACTTTGGCCGAGCCACGTGCAACCTTGCGCGCCATCGCGGCGAAGTGCTTCGGCGTCAAAATGTTGGCCGGCAGGTTTTGCAGTTCACGCGCGTACAAGTTTGCAGCCGCACTGACGGCACCTTGACGCACTGCTTTGCGACCTTCGGCGTTGACCTCGCTTACGGCCAACGCAATTTTTTTCACCCCAGCCTTCTTGCGATCGGCTTTGCAGACAGCGTGATCGTAAGAAGCCATGTTGGCACCCTCAGCAGCCGCTTGCAGTTGCACCGCAGTCTGCTTGGTCAGCGTCAAATCGATGGTGACGTTGGCGCGCTCCATGCTTTCGGCTTGGTTGCGGGCGATGGCGCCGGCGGTGCGCAGATCCTCGGCAGTCATGCCGGCTTTTTTGGCCGAACGAATCAGCAGCCAACGATGCCCTTGGACACCACGCAGCATCAAGGTATCGCCGGGCTTGTCGCCGAGATCCCCTTTCCAGGTGTTGGCGGCCGGAGCGTTGTCGGGGAGGGTGACGCGTGCCTTCTCCGGCACGACGATTGCCACCAGTTCACTGCGGCCGGAGGCCACTTTGTCGGTTAGGACGGTTCGCATTGTGGTTGTGAGTTCAGGCGTTGGAGACGCCGAAGGATTACATTCCAGAGAACACCGGGCCGCCGCCTTCGGGCACGACCCAATCGATGTTCTGATAAGGATCGGCGATATCGCAAGTCTTGCAATGCACGCAGTTCGATGCGTTAATCATCAAACTACCGTCTTTGCCGTCATCGCCGGCTTCCCATTCGTAAACCGCTGCCGGGCAGAAGTGCTGGCACGGGTTGCCGTATTCTTCGGTGCAACGGCTAGTGCACAGGTCAGTGTCTTTGACCTTCAAGTGGCACGGCTGATCTTCTTCGTGAATGCTGCCCGAGTAATAAACATCGGTCAACTTGTCGAAGGTCAGCTTGCCGTCAAACTGCGGACGTGGTTCGGCAATCTTGTTGCCGGTCTTTTTGTAGCGATGGTGATCGCTTTCCAAACCAAGTTTGCCGGGCAGACGTCCACCCAACATCATGTCGAGGCCGCCGCGCAGGAAACCCCAAGTGAATGACTTTTGGAAGGCTTGGCGGAAGTTGCGAATTTTGTGCAGTTCCTGATAAGCCCAAGACTCTTCAAAGAACTTATCGAAACGCGACAATTCGGCCGCCGATACGTTGCCGGCGGCAAAGGCCTCGGCTGCGGTTTGTGCGGCAACCATGCCCGACTTAATGGCCAAGTGCAAGCCCTTCAGGCGTTGCGTATTCATCACGCCGGCGCCATCGCCGACCAGCAAAAAGCCGTCGCCCCAGCAACGCGGCATCGAGTGGATGCCGCCTTCCGGAATCGACTTGGCACCGTACTTGACCAACTCGCCGCCTTCCAGCAATTCGCGCATCGCCGGGTGGGTTTTCCACTCCTGCATTTTGGCGTGGTAATCAAACGACGGATCACCATGGTCCATCGCCGTGACAAAACCGATGGACAGTTGGTTGTTCGGCAGACCATAAATCCAACCACCGCCATAAGCTTTCTTGCCCAACGGCCAACCGCCGGTGTGATACACCTGGCCGGTCATATCCTTTTTGATCTTCCAGACCTCTTTGACGCCGACGCTCCAAATCTGCGGGTTGCGCCCCTCGTCGAGCTTCTTATCGGCGATCAACTGCTTGGTGCAAGAGCCGCGCGTGCCTTCGGCAAACACCGTCAACTCGGCTTTGATGTCATAGCCCGGCGCAAAGTTGCCCTTCTCTTCACCGGCTTTGTTGCGCCCTTGATCGACGGTGCGCACACCAATGACTTCGCCCTTGTCGCCGTACAGCACTTGGTCAGCCGCAAAGCCCGGATAGACTTCGACGCCTTCCGCTTCGGCCTTCTCGGCCATCCACTTGACCATCGCGTTCGCGCTTAAGATCCACTTGCCATGGTTGCGGAACGGCGGCGGGCACAACGCGCCTTTGAACACGCGTTTCTTGGTTTTGCTAAACCACCACATCGCGTCGTCGCTGACCTTGGCATCGATCGGGAAGCCGTCGCTTTCGGCATGCGGGAACAATTCAAGAATGCCGCGCGGATCCATGACCGCGCCACTGAGCGTGTGATGCCCAAGTTCCTCGGCTTTATCCAATACCAGAATGGCTTTCTCTAGACCTTTCTCTTGGAAATCACGGGCCATCTGAATGGCGCACGCCAAGCCGGCCGGACCGGCTCCTACCACCAAGACATCGACTTCAAGGGTTTCGCGTTCCATGGCTGCAACAGGATACTCCTGCGCCGCCTCAAATCGGTCGAGAATGGGCCGAAAAAGCGCTTTTTACCCAGCCACCCGCCGACGTAATCGGCGTCGCGCTAAGCCTTGGGGCGGACGAAGGGATTGCTCGCCGCTTCGCGTCCAACCGTGGTCGTCGGACCGTGACCGCAATGCACCAAAGTGTCTGCGGGCAGCGTGTAAATTTTGGTTTGAATCGAGCGCTCTAAATCAGGGAACGATCCACGCGGGAAATCGGTACGGCCGATGGATCCGGCGAATAAAACATCGCCGGCAACCAGTTGCTTGCTGGCTTCGTGATAAAAAACCATGTGGCCCGGTGTGTGACCCGGGCAATGCAACACCTGCAATTCCTGCTTGCCAACGCGGAACATTTGGCCGTCGACCAAGTCATGATCCGGCTGCGGAATTTGCATCGGCGGCAAGCCGTACATTTGCGCTTGCTGCGAGATGCCCTCGCGCCAAAAGTCATCGCCGCTCGGGAACCAAAACGGTACGTCGTAAACCTGCTGCAACTCTACCGTGCCGCCGATGTGATCCAAGTGCCCGTGAGTGGCAATGATGGATTCCACCTCGACGCCCAAACGCTCAACGGCCTCGACTACAGGGCCGGCATCGCCGCAGTCGCAAACCGCCGCTTTGTTGCTTTCTTTGCACACCCATAGCGTGCAGTTTTGCATAAACGGAGTGACTGGAATCTCGTGGATTTCAAGCATGGTGGATCACGATCCTTGGCCGATCCAGCTGCTGCCGTCGGCGTAGATTTCTTTCTTCCAGATCGGAATACGCTCTTTTAACGCATCCATGAAATCAATTGCCGCGCGAAAAGCTTCAGCGCGATGGGCACCGGCAATGGCGACGACCACCGAGCAACCACCCACCTCGACGATGCCGTAACTATGCACCACTGCAATGCGCAAAACTTGGTGCTTGGCACTGACGTCGGCAGCTATGCGTTGCATCTCGGCTTCAACCATCGGCGCATAAGCTTCGTACTCCAACCGAAGAACCGCTTTGCCGCGCGCGTTGTCGCGCACCGTGCCGCGAAACTCGACGACGCAACCGGCATCGGTTCCTGCAACGGCGTCGTGCGCTTCAGTAGTGGTTAACGGCCCGTCTTGGAGGCGAAAATGAACCAGCGAATCACTCATCAAAGTAGCCATCGGATGGTAGGGCAATCACATATGCGCCGGCTCACCCACCGGAGACCGGCGGGATAAAGGCGACCTCTTGACCGTCCTGCACCGGGTCTTCGTCGTTGGCGTAGGCGTGGTCCAGAGCAACTCGGTAGGAGCTTTGCGCCGCAGCCGGAACTTGGAGTTCAAACGCAGCCCGCAAATCACTGACGTGATAGGACTGGCCCTCTTCCAGCTCGGCCAAATTCAGGTCGAGTTGCGTGGATCCGGCTAAGTCGGCCAGCCCGGCAAACAAGAGCACGCGCATCAGGTTTCCGATTGAACTCGTGAATCCTTAAAACGGGACGTCATCCGGGAAGCCGCCCGGAGCCTGACCACCGCCACCGCGGTTATTGCCACCGGCAGGCGCTCCGCCGAAGTCCGAAGGCCCCGGGAAGTCCGGCGCCGCACCTTGCGGGAATCCGCCCGGCTGAGCTTGCGACTGTTGGTTGTAGCCACCGCCACCGCCACCGCCTTGATCGTCGCCGCGCCCACCGGCGAATTTCCAATCGTCGACGATGACTTCAATCTTCGAGCGATTCTGGCCGGTTTCACGATCCTGCCAACGGCTTTGACGCAATTTGCCTTCAATCAACACGGTGCGGCCCTTTTTCATGAAGCGGCTGAACGCTTCACCGCGCTTGCCGAAGATCACCATATCGAAAAAGCTTGCTTCTTCCTTCCAACCGCCCTGGCCATCGGGCATGCGTTCGTTGACGGCGAGACCGGCACGCACGATGTAGGTGCCCGACTGGGACTGTCTGACCTCGGGATCTCGGGTCAGCTTGCCCATTAAAATGATGCGATTGAAGGATGCCATTGCGTTTTGGGGCTGCCAGACCGGGTTTTACTGGACATGGACGGGCAGTATAGGCCATTCTACTGTGTAGCTGTCTACAGCAGTAGCTCCCCCACTACGAACCTCCAAAATCTCCTCAACCCGTGCCCCCCCTGGAAAAAGAACGCCGCGCCCACCCACGAGCGAAAGCTCCCGAATTACCGCTGACGCTGATCGGCAGCGACCATGTGCTGCGCGTCCGCGATATTTCACAGTCCGGAGTGGCTTTTTACTCCGAGTCACCCGTGCCGCTGATGACGCGGGTGCAATTTCAAATTGCGCTTCCCGCCGGCGAAGGCGAGGACGAGCACATGATCACCGGCGAAGGCGCCGTGGTGCGCTGCGAACGCTTGTCTCCGGCCCTCGGTCATTACGAAATCGCGGTCTTTTTCCAGCACCTGGAAAAGGGCTCGCTGGATTTCCTGAAGGCTTACATGGAACGCGCGCTGGCTTAGGCGCATCCAGGATCGACTGGGAGCCGGCGGTTTAAACCATCGGCCGTTGGAACTGCACTAGGCGTTCAATCCCAGCCAAGTCCTTTTCCACTCGCACCAACTCCATGCCGGCGGCAAGGCCGAGGCGAGTGACGTCGTCGGCTCGGCCGAAGCCGACTTCGAACAGAAGTTGGCCGCCGGGTTGCAGTACCCGAGCCGCGTCGGCCAAAACTTGGCGGTATTCGCGGTAAGCGTCTTCGTGCGGAGTGAACAATGCCATTGGCGGTTCGAAGTCGGCGACGCCCGGGCCGAGCTCCTCGTCCGGGTGCACATATGGCGGGTTGCACAGAATCAATTGCAACGAGTCCGACGCCACCGCTGCCAGCCAACTGCTGTTAAGGAATTGAATGCGGTCGGCCAAACCCAATTGCTGCGCATTGCGGCGCGCGAGATTTAAAGCTTGCAGCGATAAATCGACGGCCAAACCGCGGCATTGACTGCGTTGGCTCAGCGTGGCCTGCAGCAAACATCCGGATCCGGTTCCCAAATCGGCAATGGTTGCCTGGCTATCGGTGGGCAAGAAATCCAACGCGGCGTCGACCAAGCACTCGCTGTCGGCTCGCGGGATAAGTACGTGCGGAGTGACCTCGAACTCTAAACCGTAGAATCCTTGCCAGCCTTCTAAGTAAGCAACTGGCTCGCCTTCCAATCGGCGTTTCAGCCAACCTTGAAAGCGCTCTTCCTGCTCCAGGCTGATGTCAAGAAGGGTTGCACATACCAACTGCTTGCGCGGAATCCCAACCGCTGCGGCAAGTAGCATTTCGGCTTCTAAACGCGCATCGGTAATGCCTGCCCCCTCCAAAATGCGGCTGGCCGCCTGCAAGCGTTGTTGAACGGCTTGCGGGCGGCCAGTGGAGTCGAAGGACATTCGAGGAGCTTAGTCCTTATTTCTTTTTCTTGCTCGCGCGAGCAGCTTTACGTGCGGCAATTTCGTCGGCCTTCTTCTGCTTGGAAAGCGCCATGGCTTCCTTGGCGCCGGCACCGATCAGGTACAGCGCGTAGCAGCTTGCCAACAGCACCAACAGCGGGCCGCCGGAGTAAGCCATGAAGTCGACTGGACCGTCGCTGGGGTATGCAGTTCCAAAGGTATACACGCCCTCTTCGCCTTCAATGTTCATCAGGCGAACCAGGCCGATCGCACCCATGAGGAAGCATTCCAACGGAGCCAAGAACAGCAGCAAACCCATCTTGCCCATGACCAACGGCTTCTGCCATAGCTGCCACATCGACACCCACGAAGCCCAGATCATCAACATCGCCAGCAGCAGCGAAACCACGCCCATCATCGAGTCGACGCCGCGAGCTTGATCGGTCCACGGCATCATCAAGCCGACAAAGATCATCAAGTAAGCGAGCAACGACAGCGAGAACTGCTTATCCAGCTGCAGCGGGTTGCCGGGAGGAGGCAGCTTGGCGTCTTTCTTGCTCGCCGTCTTCGGCATCAAGATCGCGACCAAACCACCAATGGCGGTCAGCAGTGCGCCGGAGGTATCGAGCATGCCTTCGGTTGCTCCCCAGCCCAATGCCGACATTCCGCCTGGCAGAGCCAGACGCATCACGCCATAGACCAGCAACAACGCCGGCAGCACGATCGGCAACTGTTGGCCGGTGCGCTGGACAGCAAGAAAACCACCGCGAATCAGGAACCACAGGGTGTACGCCAGCAAGCCACCGTGCACAATGTTGGCGCCGGCCGGAGCCCACGGGCCCAAAAGGCCGGTTGCGGCAATGACCAAGCCCATGCTGGCCCAGGCGTTTGCCGAGCGAATCGGGCCAAACGGTGGATCATGCGGGGCGGAACCAGGAGCGGCTTGCACGCCCATTCCGCGCGCAGGTCCGGCGCCAGGAGCAGCAGCTGCGGCAGCAGCCGGAGCGGGCTGAGCTTCGGTGGACGGTGCGGCCTCGGCAGCCGGGCTGTCTTCGATGACTTCGAATTCAGCGCCGAGGGACATCATGGACTTGTCTGCGTTTTCCTTAGTCATGGCGATCGGGGGACGGGATCAGAGCGCGGCGATCATCGCCTCGCGCTTGGCTTTTTGCAGGGCAGACAGAATACTGTCCAATCGGCCCTCACGAATGTTTTCGAGGCTGAAGTTAGCCCCCAAACGGTGGTCGGTGACGCGGTTCTGCGGCCAGTTGTAAGTGCGGATACGCTGACTGCGGTCCCCCGAACCGACCTGCGACTTGCGCATATCGGAACGCTCGGAATCGCGCTTCTCACGCTCCATCTCATACAACTTTACGCGCAGCAGATTCAGCGCCATTTCCTTATTGCGAAGCTGCGACTTCTCGACCTGGCACTTCACGGCAACCCCGGTCGGCAAGTGCACCACCCGAATTGCCGATGACGTTTTGTTCACACTTTGACCACCCGGGCCGGAACTACGCATCGCCGAGATTTCGAGCTCGGACGGATTCAATTCAAAGTCCACTTGCTCGACTTCGGGCATCACCGCGACGGTTGCCGCCGAAGTGTGAATCCTGCCCTGGGTTTCGGTGGCCGGTACCCGCTGCACGCGGTGGCCGCCGCTTTCGTAACGCATCAAGCGGAAAGCATCTTCACCCTTGATGCGGAACACCAATTCCTTAAAGCCGCCCATTTCGGTCGGCGAGGCTTCCATCAACTCATGCTTCCAGCCTTTGATCTCGCAGAATTTGGTGTAGAAGCGGTAAAGGTCGCCGGCAAAAAGCGCAGCTTCGTCACCGCCGGTACCGGCGCGGATTTCGACGATCGCCGGCTTGTCGACGTCCTCGTCATCCTCCAACACGCGGTCGAGGATGTCCTCCTCCTGCAGCGCGTACTTCTCTTCGAGCTCGGGCAATTCCTCACTGGCCAATTCGGCCATATCGGGGTCGTCGCCGGCGATCAGCTCGCGCGCTTCTTCCAGTGCTTGGTGGGTCTGCAGGAACTCGCCCCACGGACCCAGCACTTTTTGAATCCCGCCTAACTCTTGCAGCAGCTTCGGAAAATCGGGTTTGCCCGACCGTTCCGGATCAGCAATGGCGGCTTCGAGTTCGGCTTGCCGTTCTTCAAAGGCACGAACCCGATCCTCTAGAATCTTGACGAGATCCATATTGCAGAGCGCGCCGCAACGCGCTCCAACCTCTTACTTCTCGGACTTGCGGCCGTAGCGCTTGTTAAAGCGATCGACACGACCGGAAGCGTCCACAAAGGTGTGGCTGCCGGTGTAGAACGGGTGGGACGCGGAGCTGATATCCAGGTTGTAAACCGGATACTCCTCGCCGTCTTCCCAAGTCACGGTCTCTTCCGTGTGTACGCACGAGCGCGACAGGAAGCTGAAGTTCGCGTTACGGTCGCGGAAGACGACCGGGCGGTAGTTTTCGGGGTGAATGCCTTTTTTCATCTCTATGCACGGAGGACGACGCAAAGGGGACCGAAGATTTTAGCGCCAAATGGCTCAGGAACAAGCCCCAGCTTGGCGCAACAACGACAAAGACAGCTTCACCGGCAGGCCGATGACGGTATCCATGTCCCCTTTTACTACTTTAGCCCAGTTTCCGGCGCTGCCCTGAATGCCGTAAGCCCCTGCTTTATCAGCCCATTCGCGGCCTTCTAGGTAACGGTCGAGCTGATTAGCCGGAATGCTTCCGAATTCCACATCGGAAACGGCGGCGTCGGCGAATTTTTCGCCACTGGGATTGCGCACACACACAGCCGTCCAAACCTGGTGTACGCGGTTTTGCAGCAGTGCCAGCATGCGCTCGGCGTCGCTGCGGTCGGTCGGCTTGGGGAGGAATTCTCCATCACACCAAACCAACGTATCTGACGCCAAAACAATGGCATCAGGCCGCATTTGATGTCCGGATGCGGCTTTGGTTGCGGCGAAAACCATTACCCGCTCACGCGGATCGACGGCATCGGACTCGCCGTCTGGACCGGGATCTAGGCAATCAAAGCTCAGCCCGGCTTCTGCCAACAAACTGCGCCGCCGCGGCGACGTGCTTGCCAGGACGATGGCGACGGAATCGCGTTCGGTCATGGCAAGCCCCTATCTGTAGCCGGCGACCTAATTGGCCGCTTTTTTCTTGCTGGCCTTCTTCGCTACCTTCTTCTTCGTCGCTTTTTGGGCGACTTTCTTTTTGGCAGCTTTTTTGGCGACCTTCTTCTTGGCGACTTTTTTCTTCGTCGCTTTCTTGGCCGGCGGTTTCAAAGCCTGCGCCAACTTGCCTTCTATTGGCAAGCCAATCTCCTTGGCCGCCTCAGCGAAAGCCTTCAGGTTCTTAGCCGAACGTTCTTTCCAAAGAATCTGCAGCAGATGCGCGCTGCGCCCTTGAGGGTTCTTCGGATCACATCCGTAGTGCGCCAGTAAGCGCAACTTGATGAAGTTCGAGTACATCTCCTTTTCCTCGACCAAAGGCTCGAGGATGGCACGTACATCGGCTTCCTTCGGATTGGACTTCACCAGCCCCAAACGTGCAAACAGCAGTTTGATCTGCTTGCAAACCGGAATGGAGTCCTCTTCTTCCAGAGCATCCAAATCCAGCACCGCAGCGGCGTGGTCCGGCGCCATCGTCAGTTGGGTTAACAACCGATCGCGACGTTCCGAAGTGGCGTCGTAAAGCCAATCCAGCTCCAGGTGGTTCTGCAGACCGAAAACGCGGCGCAGGTACTCCTGAACCAGCAGCGATCGCTCGGCGGCGAAGGCAACGCTGTGTGCTTTCAGCACATCGCGCACCTCGAAGGCACGCGCAACGCGTACCTCGCTCCAGTTGCCAAAGCGGCCCTGCATGGCATGGATGCCCTTCTCCGCCGAAGCCATTTCCCCACTGCCTTGGATAACCAAAGCCATGAGACGCTCCAGAGCGGTGAAGCCTTCCTTGCGCGGTCCGACGACGTAATGATCGCCGTCAAGCAGGTCCAACAAGGCCCTGAGATCGCCCACCTTTTTGGTAACGGTGGCCATGATCAGGACCGGGACCTAGCTTTTGGCCTTCTTGGAAGTGCGCAACCGCGTGCGGCGGTTGACAGGAATCTCGATGCCGCGCTCCTTCAGGAACGAAGCAACGGTCTCGCTTGGGCGAGCGCCTTCGCTAATCCAGTGCTTGGCACGCTCTTCGTTCAATTCGAAGTGGCGTCCTTTTTCTGGGTTAATCGGGTCGTAATGGCCCAATTCTTCAATGGCGCGCCCGTCACGACGGGTGCGGATATCCATTACGCAAATGCGGTAGAAAGGACGATTACGACGTCCCATCCGCTTGAGTCGCATGACAACGGCCATGGAGGCTATTTTTCAGGCTTGAGGTGTATGGTCAACGCAGACCGGGGAATCCGGGGATGTTGGGCAGACGGCCTTTCTGATTCAGCTGCTTCAGCATGCGCTTCTTGGAGCGCCCGCCGGTCATCAGCTTGCTCATCGATTTCATCTGCTTTTGCATCTGTTGAAAGGACTTATAGAGACGATTGACGTCGGACACCTGCACTCCCGCACCTTTGGCGATGCGTTTGCGCCGGCTGCCGTCAAGAATCTCCGGGTGGAGCCTTTCTTTAGGTGTCATCGAGAGAACAATCGCTTCGATGCGTTTGATTTCTCCTTCGTCCACCTGATCCAAAAGGCCGGACATTCTACCTGCTCCAGGCATCATGCCCAACAACTTCTTCATAGAACCCATTTTCCGCAGCATTTTGAACTGCGAAAGCAGGTCCTCCATCGTCAGGCGGCCCTGCATCATGCGCATGTAGTCCTCAGCGGCGACTTCCTCGTCGATGGACTCTTGCGCTTTTTCGACCAGGCCGACGACGTCGCCCATGTCGAGGATGCGGCTTGCTAGGCGGGAGGCGTCGAATTCCTCGAGGTCCGACGGCGTTTCGCCGGTACCGAGGAAAGCGATCGGGCGGCCGGTGACTTCGCGCACCGACAGGGCGGCACCGCCGCGGGCGTCGCCGTCGATCTTGGTCAGGATGACGCTGTACAGATCGAGCTGCTCAGAGAAAGCTTTGGCCGATTCGACCGCGTCCTGACCGGTCATCGAGTCCAACACCAAGTAAGTGGCGTCGGGATCGACGGTCTTTTTCACCGAGGTGATCTCAGCCATCAGGTCGTCGTCGATGTGCAAACGACCGGCGGAGTCGACGATCAGCGCGTCGTATTTGCCCTCTTTGGCCTTCTTCAGCGCGCGCTTGGCCACTGAAACCGGATCGACGCCCTTCTCGCCGGGAGTTTCGGCGTGCACGTCGATTTCCAGCTGTTTGCCCAGCGTCACCAATTGGTCGACGGCGCCCGGACGCTGCAAGTCACATGCGGCCAACAGCACTTTGCGGTTTTGGCGCTTGCGCAACCACAAGCCCAATTTGGCGGCGGTGGTGGTTTTACCCGCACCCTGCAAACCGGCCAGCAGCAGCACCATCGGGTGACCGGGGTTTTGCGGCAGCGCTTTTTGATCGCTGCCCATCAGGGCTACCAATTCCTGGTGGAAGGCGTGCACGGCCTGATCTTGGCCGGCTACACCCTTGATCTTCTTGCCACCCGTCAGCTGCTCGGCAACCTTTTTCGTGAAGCGCTTGGCGACCTGGAAATGGACGTCGGCTTCGAGCAGCGCACGGCGCACATCGCGCAGACCCTCTTCGACCTCTTTGGGCGAGAGTTTGCGCTGACCGCGGAAGCGATCGAGGACTTGGTTGAAGGATGAGGTGAGGTTCTCGAGCATGGTGCGCTGGATCCGACCGCCACTTGGCAACGTCGGCTCGGTTTGCGGGACCGCAGATTCTACGCCTTTAACCGCTGAGGAGAAAGCCTTGTTAAACCGGCTCTTCGTCTTTCTCGCGGTGGACCACAGCTCCCAACTCCCCTAGCTTGCGCTCCAACTGCTGGTAACCTCGGTCCAAGTGGTAAACGCGCCGCACCACTGTTTCGCCGCTGGCCGCCAAACCGCCGATGACCAACGCGGCGCTGGCTCGCAGATCACTGGCGAGCACCGGCGCGCCGGACAGTTTGCCGGGACCGAGGATCCAAGCACTGCCGCCCTCGCGACGGATGTGGGCGCCGAGACGATGGAGTTCTGCGACGTGCATGAATCGATCTGGGTATACCGAATCGGTGATCATCGCCAAACCTTCGGCAACGGTGCAAAACGCCATCCATTGCGCTTGCAGGTCGGTTGGGAAACCCGGGTAAGGACGGCAGCAGACGTCCAACGCGCGCGGGCGCTCGGTCCATGGCTTGACTCGTAACCAATCGCTGCCACGCTCGAACGGAACGCCGGAGGTTTGGAACAAATCGAGCAGTACCGCGAGTTCGTCGGGTTGGCAATCGTCGACCTGCACATCACCACAAGTGGCAGCGGCAGCGAGCAGCAGCGTGCCGGTTTCGATGCGGTCGGCGGGAATTCGTCCTTCGCCGCCGTCGAGAGATGCCACGCCTTCAATGCGGATTTGCGGTCCACCGGCGCCGTGAATGCGCGCGCCGCAAGAATTCAAAAAGTTGGCCAGAGCGACGACTTCGGGCTCTTGAGCGGCGCCATCCAAAATGGTTTCGCCGTTGGCCAGCGTGGCAGCCATCATCACGTTGGCAGTTCCAAGCACCGTCGAACCCCAGCGCGAAGCAAGGTAAACCTGCCCACCTTGCAAACCACCGGGCGGAGCTTCGGCAACCACCTCACCGTGCTCGACGTGAATCTTTGCGCCCAGCGCAGCCAGTCCTTTAAGGTGCAAATCAATAGGCCGCACGCCGATCACGCAGCCGCCCGGCAGCGACACTTTGGCACGACCTCGGCGGGCGAGCAGCGGGCCCAACACGGCCACCGACGCTCGCATGCGCCGCACCACCTCATATGGGGCTTCAGTCGGGCCTTGCGGCGGGCACTGAATGTTCCACTCGCTGGCGTCGTCCGACACTTCGATCTGAGCGCCCAAATCGGCCAATAGCGTGCGCATCGTGCCGATGTCGGCGAGCGTCGGCAGGCGGCTGAGACGGACTGGGCCGTCCATCAGAAGACACGCTGCCAACATCGGCAGCGCAGCGTTTTTGGAACCGGCGGCTGCAACCCTTCCGTGCAGCTTCGTACCCCCCTCGATCCGGAAGCAATCCATGCGCGCTCAGTTTGACGTTTGGCAAAGGCTTTGACTACAATATGCGACCGATTTTTCGGGTTTAGGCACTAGTCTGCACAAGAGTCGCACTGATGATTGAAGCTGTAGTTTCGCCGCCGGCCTCCCCGGCCGCATTTTTCGCCGCCCCTCCGGCAACCCCCTCCGCCCTTCTCGCCGCCCGCACTGGCGTACTGGCCGACGCCACGAGCGCCGACAAGTTCCGTGCTGCGGTCGCTGAAGCGCGCCAAGCCAACAACGCCGACATGGCGGCTTCCGGCTCTTGGGTCGCTGGCCAATACATACACGCGTTGGAATTCGTTCAAGGCGACGCCGAACTGGCGGCATTCATCCGCGGCTCGTCGCTGCTCGAGATGTCGAAGCCGGCCGAAGCGTTGGAAGCCCTGAAGGGTCACCTCCAATCCGAGGATCCGGTCATGGCTGCCACCGTACTCGATGCGTTGGCGCTAAATGGTGAATGGGAACAACTGGAAAAGGCGTTGGCCAATTCCAGCCTGAGCGCTGCCGACCAGGCCTACTACCAAGCGTTGCTGCAAGAAGCCGCCGGTGAGTATGCCGACGCGATGCGCGCTTATGGTGCGCTGCTCGAGGAGCACCCGGATCACTTGAATGCCCGCTTCCGCATGGCATTCCGTCTGGACCTGATGGGTGAAGACAGCGCAGCGATTCGTCATTACGAACAGCTGCTGCAACTGCGTCCGACGCCGTCTTCGGTGTTGATCAACCTGGGCGTGCTCTACGAAGATCGCAATGACTTCGAAAAAGCATGTGGCTGCTTCGGCGCGGTGTTGCGTCAAGATCCGGCCAACCCGGTTGCGCGCTTGTTCTTCAAGGATGCGCATGAAAGCCTCGACATGTACTACGACGAGGATCTCGAGCGCAAGGAAGACAAGCTGATGCAAATCCTGCGTACGCCGATAAGCGATTTCGAGTTGTCGGTTCGCGCCCGCAATTGCCTCGCCAACATGGACATTCGCACCTTGGGCGATCTGGTTTCGCGCAGCGAGCCGGAACTGCTCGAGTTCAAGAATTTCGGCGAAACCTCGCTCAACGAGATCAAGCGCGTGCTGTCGCACAAAGGCCTGCGTTTGGGTCTGCGCCGCGAAGACGGCTCGTTCATCGTTCCCGACGAATTCGAAGGCGGCTTCGGTGCCTCCGATTTGGACTTGGAATGGCTGGGCGAACTTAGCGAAGAGCAAGTCGAAGCTTTGGATCTGCAGATCTCCGCGCTGAGCTTGTCGGTACGCTGCCACCGTGCGTTGGTGGAACGCCTCAACCTGCAGCGCGTCGGCGACGTGCTGCGCTACACCGAGGAAGACCTGCTGGCGATGCCGAACTTCGGCATTACCTCGCTGAACGAATTGCAAAACAAACTGACCGAGTTTGGGCTGCGGTTGCGCAAGGCGAAGGAAATCCCCGAAGGCTGATCCCCCTCGTGAACGCCGCTGGCTGAATCACCGTGTACGAGTTCTTGCAGGGCCGAGTCGCGGAAGTCGGCACGAACTCCGTTGTCTTGGCGACGGATTCCGTCGGCTATTTGCTAATGGCGTCGCGGCAAACGCTGGGGCCGTTGCAACTCGACACCAAGGTGCGGCTGTGGACTCACTTCCACGTCACCGATTCGGCGCACACGCTGTTTGGCTTCGGCACCAAAACCGAACGCACGCTGTTCCGGCGGCTGCTGCAAGTGAACGGCGTTGGGCCAGCCTCGGCGTTGGGACTGCTTTCGGCGATGCCGCCGGAGGAATTGGCGCGCACCATCTTGGATGAAAACTTGCGCGCATTGACTGCGATCAAAGGTGTCGGCAAAAAGACCGCCGAGCGTTTGATCATCGAGTTGCGAGAGCACCTCACCGAACTGGCTGCACCTGCCTCGACAGCCAGCGAGGAAGCCGTCGACCACGATGACCTATCTCAGGTGCTACGTGGTTTGGGCTTCACTCCTAAGGCGGCTCAAACCGCCGCAGCACGCGCGCGCGAGGAACTCGGCACCGACGCCGACTTCCAGGAACTGCTGCGCTTGGCGTTGCAAAATCAAACCGTCTGAACCTTCGTTCCCCCCATGACCACTCCCGTTGCCATCCTGATGGGCTCCGACTCGGACTTCGAGCGCCTGGAGCCTGCCGTCAAAACCTTGAAGGAGCACGGCGTCGTACCGACCGTGCGGGTGCTCAGTGCACACCGCACTCCGGCCGAAGCCTGCGAGTTCTCTGAGAAAGCACGTGAAAACGGCTACCGCGTGCTGATCTGCGCCGCCGGTGGCGCTGCCCACCTCGCCGGCGTGATTTCGGCTCATACCAGCTTGCCGGTGATCGGCATTCCGCTCGACAACCCGCCGATGGGCGGTTTGGACGCATTGTTGGCAACTGTGCAGATGCCCGGTGGTGTACCGGTGGCGACTGTGGGTGCTGGTCGTGGCGGCCCGGTCAATGCTGCGTTGTTGGCACTGCGCATCTTGGGCGTTTCCGATCCGGAATTCGCCAAGCGCATGGATGACTTCCGCGTGGCTCAGCACGATCGTGTACTTGAAAAGGACGCGGCGCTGCAAGCCCGCGTCTAAAACAAAAAGCGGGGGAGGTTGGTCCTCCCCCGCCATGCAATCCGGTTTGCGTTTTAGCAGACCGACTCAGACTGCAGCTGCGGATAAATCGGCTTTTGCCGACACAGCGCCAACGACTCGGCGCGAATCTGCTGCTGCAGTTCGCTATTTTCCGGTTCGCGCAACAGCTGGTTCATCCAGTCGGCGACCTGATCCATATCGTCGGTCGTGAAACCACGCGTAGTCACCGCCGGCGTTCCAATGCGAATGCCGGATGTCAGCATCGGCTTCTCCGGATCGAACGGAATCAGGTTTTTATTCACCGTAATCCCCCCGGCATGTAGCGCATCTTCGGCAACGGCGCCGGTAATGCCCGGACCTTCCGGACCGCGCAGGTCCACCATCATCAGGTGGTTATCGGTGCCGCCGGAAACCAAGCGACAACCGCGTTGCTGCAAGCCGTTTGCCAAAGCTTGCGCGTTGTCGACCACGCGCTGCTGGTAATCCTTAAAGGCTGGTTGCAATGCCTCGCCGAAAGCGATTGCCTTAGCGGCGATGACGTGCATCAGCGGGCCGCCTTGCATGCCCGGGAACACCGCCGAGTTGATCTTCTTGATCCACTCCTTCTTGCAGACGATGGCGCCGCCGCGTGGACCGCGCAGTGTTTTGTGCGTCGTCATCGTTACCACGTCGGCATGCGGAACCGGCGACGGATGCACACCTGCGGCGACCAAACCGGCGATGTGAGCCATGTCGACCATGAACGCGGCGTCGACTTCTTGGGCGATGCTTGCCAAAGTTTCAAAGTCGAGTGTGCGTGAATACGCCGATGCACCGGCCAACAAAACCGCCGGCTTGACCTCGTGGGCTTGCTTGCGCAGCGCTTCGTAATCGACGCGCTCGTCCTTCGGCGAAACGCCGTAATGGAAGAACTCATAAGCAATGCCGCTAAGGTTCTTCGGGTGGCCGTGGCTGAGGTGGCCGCCATGGTTCAAATCCATTGCCAAAACCTTGGCACCGGGCGCGGCAAGCGCCAGCAGCGCGGCCTGGTTGGCTTGCGATCCGCTCGACGGCTGAACATTGGCGCGCTCGGCGCCAAACAGCTCAACCAAGCGATCCTTGGCCAGCGACTCGGCCTCGTCGACGTGCTCGCAGCCGCCGTAGTAACGACGGCCGGGATAGCCTTCGGCGTACTTATTGGTCAGCACCGAACCCACGGCGTCCATGACCGCCATGCTGGTCTGGTTTTCACTGGCGATGAGTTCGATCTGGTCCTCCTGGCGCTGGAGCTCAGCGAGAAGGATGCGATGGATTTCAGGATCTTGGTGGCCGGCGTGAGGGTAAACCGCAGACATGATTGACTTGGGTTGAGGGAGTGGGGTGAGAAACCGCCCCGCTCGCGTAGGATACGGGTGATTGTGATGCAAAGAAACGCCCACAATGCGGAAGTTCATAAACCCGGTACCGCTGCGCTGCAACGGACGTGTTGGGGTTCATTATGGCTGATTGCCGTTCTGATGGCCCTAACAGGTGCATGCGGCAAAGTGGAGACTGCGCCAGTGATCTTGGATTCGGGGCTGGAAATCGACCCGCTCCATCTCAGCCTTGAGCAGGTCACCTTTGGCGAAAGCACCACCGGTATTTTTCAGATTCGCAACACCTCGGACGAACCGAAGCGAATTATGCGAATTGGTCCGGCGAATTGCAGCTGCACGACCCTGACGCTGCATCTGCCCGATCGAGAGGGTTTTGAACCGCGCCGCGTCAACGGCGGCCAACTTGACATAGAGCTGCAACCGCAGGAACGCGCCGAGTTGGAGGTGCTGTTCGACACTGCCCGCAATCGCCGGCCGATCTCGCGGCGCACCGACTCCTTTGCCGTGATCGTCGAAGGCGCGCGCGGCGTCGGCTTGCAGTATTCGGTCGATGTTTGGACGCCGTTTTGGATGGAACCGTGGGGCGTCGACTTGGGCCGGGTGGCTGCCACGGAACAGGCACGCGGATTTGCATCGATCAAAGCTCACGATGAAGATCATTTCGAGCTCATCGTTCCTGAAGAGGTGGACGGTTGGAAAATTGAGGTCAAACCCATTTCCAGCTCGGATGTTCGCGCATACAACATCGAGTTTCAAGCGCCCGAAGCGCTGCCGATCGGACCGTTCACCGTCTCCATTCCGGTGCGCACCGATTTGCAGCATTCGCCTCAGTTGACGCTGCAAATCATGGGCATCGCCACTCCCGACGTCGACTGGTCGCCGCGCAAGGTGGTGCTTAGACCCGATGAGGACGGCAAGGCTCAGGTTGAGGTCAGCGTCAGTTGCACCTCGCTGGAAAAGGAAATTGTGCTCGACATGGCGGTGCTTTCGGGATTGCCGGATGGATTGGTAAAGGTGCGCACGCATGAATTGCAGCCCGGCAAGTCTTATCGTGTGTTATTAGATGTAGCGCAGCCCCCCGCCGAGCGTTTGCAAGGTGAGCTGTTGCTGCTACTCGAATCCGAGGACACGCCTCAAGTGCGCATCCCGGTCGTCGTCCTCCCCCGCCCTTAATGCTCGATGAAGAGTGCCGAAAAATCCTCCTTCTTGTCTGCTCCGTGGATTGGAGCGGCTTTGTTGTGTGTTGCTTTCATTAGCTCTTGCGGTCAGGACGAATCTGAAAGTTCTGGCGGCGCGGCGAAGGGTAGCGGTGAAAACTACAACGTCGTGCTGATCAGCTTGGATTCGGTGCGCCAGGACCGGCTTGGGGTCTATGGGCACACGCCGCAGTACGCGCCGAACGTTCAAGTAACTCCGGTGATCGATCAACTTGGTGCCGAAGGCGTGGTTTTTGATCAATGTTGGTCGACCAGTTCGTGGACGCTGCCTTCGCACATGTCGGCGCTTACCGGTTTGAGCGATGCTGGCCATGGCGTCGTGCATGACTACATTAAGCTGGACCCTAAACGGCAAACGATGGCCGAGCACTTTAAGGCCAACGGTTATCAAACTGCCGGTTTCTATAGCGGGCCTTATTTGGATCCGAAGTACGGCTTTGGCAAGGGTTTTGATTTTTATGCTTCCGGCATGATGTCCGATGACGACATCGCCCGCGAAATGCAGAAATATTCCGATGCTAAAGCGGCGCGCGGCGAGGATCCGGTTTTAACGCAAATGGAAATCGTCAACCTGCGTGATCGGCTGTCGCACGAGGACATTACTTCACCGCGGATCAATGAGCTTGGCTTGGACTTTTTGGATATGGCCGAAGATCAGCCGTTCTTCTTGTTTCTGCATTATTTCGATGCGCATTACGACCACATTCCCGAAAAAATGGAAACGGGGTTGGGCAAGAAGTTTGATCCCAACTATGCCGGCAACTTTTCGCCGGACCGGTGGTACTTCAATGAGCAAGTACGTGTAGCTCTTGGGCAAGGTCGATACCGTCGGGTGATCAATGAACGCGACTTAGGTCACATCAAAGCGATGTATGACGCCGAGATTCATTGGATTGACCGGCACGTCGGTCAAGTCGTCAATCGATTGAAGCAATTGGGCCTTTATGAAAACACCATCATTGCGATCATGGCCGACCATGGCGACGAGTTCTTTGAACATGCCAACATTGGTCACCGAACGACCTTGTGGACCGAGGTGTGCAAAGTGCCGTTTGTGTTGCGCGTGCCCGGCAACTCGACGCCTGCCAAACGAGTAAGCAACAACATGCGCCTTTACGATTTGGCACCGAGCCTGGTCGACTATGCCGGCTTACCGCCAATGGCTGAAGCCCAAGGGGTTTCGGTGCGCGAAATGGTCGACGACGACAATGCGGCTCCGCGCAATATGGTTTCGAGCCTGACCATGACCGGCCCGGCTGGACAGGGACAATGGATTGCACAAACAACCGAGCTTTGGCGAGATCCGCGTTTCTCCATTCAACGAGTGATGCGCACCCAGCCATTTGCCGACGGGTCGACACAGTTGCCCGGATTTAGCCAAGCCAAAGCATTCCCCAAATACGGTGGCGGCTATACGCACTACATGTTCTTCGACCGCAGCACTGATCCCGGCGAGTTAAAACCGTTACCGCTGACTCACCCCGAGTTCGCAGGTGCTTTGGAGCGATACATCGCCGAATCGCGCAAGTTGACTGCGTCACAGCAAGCGTTGCCGGCCTCCCATCCATCGGAACGCTGGCCTCAGGCAATGACGGAAGAAGAGATTCTTACCTTAGAGGCGCTGGGCTACACCGAAGCCGCTGAACGAGGGAGCTCGACCAACTATCGTCCTCCGCCATTCGCACCGTACCCGGCGCCGTTGAAATCGGGGTATTAGCATGCCGGATTTGCATCGGCTGCTTGCGGGAATTTTTTGCTTGCTGCTGGCGGGCTGTGGCGAAAGCGAGCCGCAGCAAAACGAGGCGGCGGCGTCAAACGGTGCGGTCAAAAACCTGCTCGTCATTTCGATCGACTCGTTGCGCACCGATCACACCGGCGTTTATGGATATCGGCCACTGTTTACACCCGACCAATCGACGACCCCCGAGTTAGATCGTTTGGCGCTGCGCTCGTTGGTCTTTGATCAGGCGTGGACCAGCACTTCGTGGACTTTGCCGGCTCATGGTTCGTTGTTCACCGGCTTGGACGACATCGGCCATGGCGTGGTTAACGAAGCTTTTGTTTTGGACCCAGCACAGCAAACTCTGGCCGAGTATTTGACCGACTCTGGCTATCGCTGTTACGGCGTCTATAGCGGCCCCTTTTTGAAACCGGCTTGGGGATTTGGCCGAGGCTTTGAACGCTATGAATCGGCGATGATGACCCGTGCGCAGCTGGAAGGCGAAATGGCGCAATGGATCAAGGGTCAAGTGGAGGCCGGGTTTGCCGAACCCACCGCCGAGGAGGTTCAGGCGGTCAAGGATTATGTCACCCTTTGGGATGTAACCTCGCCGCGCGTCAACCGCAGAGCCAAACGCGTATTGGAAGAAGTCGCGCAATCGGATCAGCCGTTCTTTCTGTTTTTGCACTACTACGACGTGCATTACGATTATGTGCCTGGGCGCGGTCATCCCAGTTTAAAAACAAAGTTTGATCCGGATTACACCGGCGTCATGACCGGTCAGGATTGGCACGGGAATTTGGCGGTACGTAATCCCGAGCCGCCGTACGAGCGCCGCATTGGTGAACGCGATTTGCAACACGTCGAAGCGTTGTATGACGGCGAGATTTATTGGGTGGATCAGCACATCGGCAAGATCTTGGATGAGTTGCGACGCTTGGATTTGGCCGACAACACCGTCGTAGCCGTGGTCAGCGATCATGGCGAAGAGTTTTTTGATCACGGTGACATCGGCCACCGCATTTCGCTATTCCCCGAGCTCAATCACATGATGTTCATGCTGCACGTGCCGGGGCGATTCGGTAAACCGATGCGCAGTCAGCAAATGGCCGGCATGATGGACGTCGCCCCAACGTTGATCGAAGCAATCGGCCTGCCGACGCCTTGGGCGCAGCCGATGGGGCATTCCTTGCTTTCGACGAAACCGGCCACCGCTGCCGCTGGGGTTTTCAGTCACCTGCTGGTGAACACTGCTCAAGGACTGCGATTGGTCGAATGCTGGCGCGGACCGCGCTTCACCGTGATGCGGCCGTTCACGATGGATCCGCGCGATACGGAGTACATCCGTTTGGTGCAGCGACGTTTTCCCAACAATACGCCGGCTTATTACGTTTACGATCGCGAGCAAGACCCGAACGAATTGAAGCCCATTCCGCCGACGCACGCTGCATATTTGCATGCCGTCACCAAGATGGCACAGGATTTTGAGCGCCAAGATCAGGCGCGGAAGAAGATTCAATTATCCGACTTCCAGCTGCGGTCGTCGCTCAACGTCACCGGCGAGCAGGAGCAGAAGGAGTTGCAAGCGCTGGGTTACGCCGACCCCCATCACCCGTTGCGCGATGAGGGCGACTTGCTTCCGTTGGCGCCGTTGCCGTTGCCGGAAATCCCTAAGCAATAATTATTCGGCCGATACTTTGACGAAACGGCGCTTGCCGGCTTGCAGCAACAATTCCACTCCGGCGACAACTTCGATTTGACGGTTGGGATCGCTTTGCACTTCGCCGTCCAAACGAACACCACCACCTTTAATCAAGCGCCGCGCTTCGGAAGTCGACTTGCACAATCCGGCATCTTTCATCAAATTCGGCAGCGCTAAGGATTGACTAGGCAGTGCAACCTCAGGGATGTCCTGCGGCAATTCTTTCTGCTTAAAGCGGCGGGTGAATTCCTCGGCGGCTGCGTCGGCAGCTTCGGCGCCATGGATTTCGGCACAGACCTCCCACGCCAACTTGCCCTTGGCCTCACGCGGATGGCCGCCCAACCACTTCTGCGCTTCTTCATCGCTAAGCTCCGTCACCATGCGGAACCAATCCGGCATGACCTCGTCGCTTAGGCTCATCACCTTGCCGTACATGTCATCCGAACCGGCATTCAACGGTACGTGGTTGCCGTAGGTTTTGCTCATTTTGCGGCCATCGGTGCCAAGCAACAGCGGTGTGGTTAAACAAATCTGCGGTCGCTGGTTATTGCGTTCCTGCAGCAATCGTCCCATGTGCAAGTTGAACAACTGATCGTTGCCGCCCAACTCGACGTCGGACTCCAACATCACCGAGTCCCAACCCTGCATCAATGGGTACATCATTTCATGCAGGTGAATCGGTAGGCGGTTTTCCATGCGCTTTTGGAAATCGTCGCGCTCCAACATACGGGCGACGGTTCCGCGACCGAGCAAGCGCAGCGCATCGAAGAAGTCCATGCCGCCGAACCACTCACTGTTGCGCCGGATTTCGCAAGCACCCTCGGACAAATCCAAAATAGTGCCAATTTGATCCAAGTAAGTTTCGGCGTTGTGCGCGACCTCTTCCTCGGATAGCGGTGGACGTTGCTCGTTGCGGCCGGTCGGGTCGCCCAGTCGGGCGGTGGCGTCGCCGAGCAGCAGAATCGGCATGTGGCCCATGCGTTGGAACAAACGCAAGACTCGGATCGGCACCGAGTGACCGATGTGCACATCGGTGAAAGTGGGATCGATGCCGAACTTAATCCGAAGCGGGGTTTTGCTTTCGGCCGCTTTGGCCAAGCGCTTCTCCAATTCTTCTTCGGTAATCAGATCGGAAGCCAAGCGCTTGAGCTGGGCGACCGCTTGTTGAGGGGTGAGGTCCATCACGACCCCCCCATTCTGGCTTCCTCCCACCAGTCCTTCCAGAGCAGAACGTGTTCGCCGAAATCACGGCCGGTCAAATAGCGCAACGCCGCCATCATCGTGTCGGTGCGGCGCACGCTGGGCGCGGTTTCCAGATTGGTGACCAGCAGGTTGATTGCGTCTTTGCGCTTGCTGCGCGGCAACAGCGCGGCGCAAACCAGAAGGTGGCGGTCGACCTGCGGATCAGCAATCGAAATCAACCGCTCCAAGTTGGCATACGGCGTATCGGCCAAGCTTTGCCAATTGCCAGGCAACACCAACAGCCGCTTGCCGCGAATCGGAATGGTCGGCACCGGAAACTCTTCGCCATCCATCTGTAAACCATCGCAACGCAGCAACGCGGTCAAGCTCAAACGCCAAACGGCAGCCGGCTCGCCTTTCTGGCCGACGGGCAGGTCAACCGGATAGCGAATTTCCTGGCCTTCGGCAAAGTCCAGCAAGCGATCAAAGCTGGCAACGTGCTTGCGATGGAGCACTTCGCTGGAAGCAAAGGGCATCCAGCGCTCGACTCGCCAACTGAACTCAATCATGAAACCACTTGGTGGTTCGATGACGGTGAAGTTCTGGCCAAATGGGTTGTTCAAAACCACCTCGGCGGCGATGACGTCGCCGAAGGTATGCGGACCGGAGGGAACCTCCAGCCGCCATTGCGAAGCGAGTTGTTGCTGCAAAACCTTGCCGCGCAACACCTGAATCCCAACTTCAGTATTGGCATTCAGCGAAGCTTCTTCGACAGGATCCTCTTCGGGGGCCAGCCAAGCGCATCCGCCTAGCCCGCCGGCCAGAACCAGCATCATGCAAACGAAGACAGCCCGGGCCAAAAAGCCCGGGCTGTGATCGTTGACTGTGAGTACAGACAATTTCATGAAGCTTAGGCGTCAGCCGGCTTCTCCGTTTCAGCGTCGCCAGCGGCTTCGGCCGGTGCTTCCGCAGCGGCTTCCTCAGCAGCAGCCTTACGAGCGGCTTTGCGAGCAGCCTTCTTGGCCTTGGCTTCCTCGAACTTGGTGCGGATCTCGTCGTTCTCCTCGAAGTCGGCGTGGATGAACGACAGACCGATGCGCTCTTCGCCACAGTCGACGCGGACCACGCGAACCTCGACCTTGAGGCCAGGAATGCAGTGGTTTTCCGGATCGGACTGCCACTCGTGCGGCACCGTCGAGTAATGCAGGAAGGCTTCCAGGTCTTCTTCCAGCTGGATGAAGCAACCAGCGGAGATGGCCTTGGTCAACGTACCGGCGATCATGTCGCCGACGTGGTAGTTGGCCGGAATGTAATCTTCCCACGGGTTGCGGGTCAGCTGCTTCATACCCAGCGAGATGCGTTGCTTCTCGCGGTCGACCGCCAACACCACGCACTGGATGCGATCGCCCTTGCGCACGACCTCGGACGGGTGCTGAACCTTGCGGGTCCAGTGGAAGTCGGTGTTGTGCAGCAGGCCGTCGATGCCCTCTTCGATCTCGACGAATGCGCCGTACGAAGCCAGGTTCTTGACGGTAGCCTCGATGACGGTACCCGGAGCGTAAGCTTCGGCGATCTCGTCCCAAGGGTTGCCTTCGACCTCACGCAGCGACAACGACATTTCCTTCTTCTCGAAGTCGATGTCCTTGACGAACACGTCCAGTTCCTGACCGCGCTCGAATTCGGCTTCCGGGTTCGGGTTCTGACGTGCCCAGCTGAGCTCGGTAACGTGAACCAGGCCTTCGACACCAGGCTCCAACTCGACGAACAAACCGTAAGGCATGATGTTCGCGATGCGGCCCTTGTGCACGGTGCTGATCGGGTAACGCTCTTCGATCTTCTCCCACGGGTCCTTGGTCAGGGCCTTCAGGGACAGCGCGACGCGGTTGTGATCGCGGTCGATCTTCAGAATCATCACGTCGAGCTTGTCGCCAATCTTGACCATTTCGCGCGGATGCTTGATCCGGCCGAAGGTCATGTCGGTGATGTGCAGCAGACCGTCCATGCCGCCGAGGTCGACGAATGCACCGAAGTCGGCAATGTTCTTGACCTCGCCCTCGCGGACCTGGCCTTCTTCGATCTCTGCCAGCAAGGTGGCACGCTTCTCGGCGCGCTCCTCTTCCAGCAGCTGACGGCGCGAAACAACGATGTTCTTGCGCTCCAAGTCGATCTTGACGATCTTGGCGCGAATGGTCCGACCAATGAAGTCGCCCGGCTCCGGCGTGCGGCGCAGGTCGATCTGAGAGGAAGGCATGAAGACCAGGACGCCGTCGACGTCGATCAACAAGCCACCTTTGATCTTCTTCTTGACCTCGCCTTCGATCACGTTGTCGACTTCGTAGAAGTCGATGACCTTGGCCCAGGCGCGTTCGCGGTCGGCTTCGCGCTTGGATACGGCGGGTACGTTGGTGGCGCGGTCATCCCCACGGTAGTAGACCTCGAAGGTGTCGCCGACGGACGGCATTGCATCTTCGAATTCTTCGTAAGGGATCGGTGCTTCAGCTTTGCCGCCGATGTCTACCAGCACGCGTTGGCGGCTGTCATCGAGGGAAAGCACGGTGGCGGAAACAATTTGGTCACGCTCGACGTCACCGGTCGAGTCTCCAATTGCACTGGAGACATCGGTGTCGGTGCCGAGAATGGCAGCGAGTTCCTGTTCGAGAGCCGCGTCGTCGATTGAGAAGCGGCGGATGGTGTCTTTGGAAGCCATAAAGGCGGGATGGGTTAGTAGGCCGGTGAATGTCGGGCAGAGCCTGCGAGTGGAAGAGTGATGCGACTTAGGCCGCAGTCAACTCCCCCGCCCACAAAAGAAGGCGCCGGATCGCTTCTTCGACGGTAACGGTTTCGTTGTTCAGCACCCGGTCACCTTCGCGGATCTGGGGTGCGGCTTCTCCGCGCGCTTGATCGCGTTGATCGCGATCGCGCAGAGCCGCCAGGGTGGATGCAAAATCCACCGAAAGTCCAGCTTGTTGTTGTTGCTCGAACCGCCGTTGCGCACGAACTTCGACCGGCACTTCGACGAACACCTTCAACGACGCATCGGGGAAGATGATCGAGCCGGCATCGCGGCCGTCGGCGACTACACCGAGAATGTCGGGTAGTTCGCGCAGTTGACGCATGCGCAGATTGAGCGCATCGCGTACCTCGAGATGGTCGGCGAGCAGCGACACTGCGCGGTCGATCGCCGGCGTGCGCAACTCTTGATCGAGGACTTGACCATCGACCATGACCATGCCGTCGGGACGGCAGCTGAGTTCAAGCTGGGAAAGAACGGGAAGGATGCTCCGCGGGTCGGCCGGATCGCCGTTGCGCTCGACCACCGCCCAAGTCAGGGCGCGGTACCAAGCACCGCTGTCCAAGTAGGCCCACCCAAGCTCAACAGCCAGCTTGCGAGCCAGCGTGCTTTTGCCCGAGCCGGACAGCCCATCCAAGGTGATGACGGGTCTTTTTTGCGAAGGGGGACCACCGGACATGGAGCAGACAAATTCTAGGCGAATACGCCCTCCGGTCAAGCATTGCCGACGTCTTCCGCAAGCCGTTTCTCATCTGCCGCCCGCCATGCCGCCGCCGACGGCTCCCACGCCGGCAAAACATGCAAAAAACCGCCGCCTGCGAGCTTTTGACGGCGTTCTTGGTGGAGGTGGCCGATTACGGCGCGACCGGCTCCTACTTCCTCCAGCGCCCGTTCTACCGCGCCTTCATCCAGCGCCATCATGTCCATCGGCTTGCGACCAACGGCGCGCTGAGAATGACCGCGCATTTTGGCGGCGATACGGCGCCGAATGCCATGCGGAAGGAGGCGCAGCATGGCGCGGATCGGTCGGCGACGCAAGGTGCGGCGCAAGCGCTGATAGGGATGGTCGTTGAGGCAGTATTCGTCGCCGTGACTAAGCAACATCGGCGGCTCGTCGGTGGTGCTTTGCAGCAGCACTCGGTCGGCGAGCACCGCCCCCACGGCCTGCACGTCGGGCGGATTCATCAGCACATCGCGGTTGCCGCGCAGCAGAATTAGGCGAATTTGCCGCTGTTGCAACTCGGCGAAGGCTTCGACCAACGGTTGGAATGCAGGGTAGGTCCACATTTCGCGCCCGACCCAGGCGTCGAACAAATCGCCGAGCACGATCACGGCCTCGACATCGTCGACCACACTGCGGATCTGGTCAGAAAAGTTCTGAATCTCGTCGGCTTGCTCCTCGTGCAAATGCAAGTCCGCCCAGATCCACACCTGGTCGGCTTTGAGATGCAACAAAGGCAGCACCGAACCTTGGGTCACGTGCCGGGCTCCTGGGCCGGGGTACTACTGGCGTCGGCTGTTTTGCCGCTGGTCGAATCGGCCGCTGCATCGGGGGCTTGATCCAAACCCAAGTCTTTCATTTTCTGCCACATCACTTTGCGCGAGATGCCGAGCAGGTCGGCGGCTTTGATTTTACGGCCGCCGGTATAGGCCATCGCTTTGCGGATGGCGTCGGTTTCGGCACGGCGCACCACTTCGCGCAGCGGCAGGATTTCTTGGCCGCGCAAATCGCCGGCCGGACCACCGGGGAAGAAGTGCTCGGCACGCAGCCAGCGAGCCCGTCCGGATAAGGCCAAGGCTCGACGTAGCGCGTTTTCCAATTCGCGCACGTTGCCCGGCCAGTCATAACGCGCCAATTGACGCAGCGTATCGGCGTGAATGCGGTAGCGTCCTTCAGGGTCCAACCGCTTTAAAAACTCACCCAGCAGAACCGAGATATCTTCCGGTCGATCACGCAGCGGTGGGATTTCGAGCGGGACCACAGCCAAGCGGTAATAAAGATCTTCGCGGAAGCTGCCTTCGGCGACGCGCTCGCTGAGGTCTTGTTTGGTTGCGGCAATGACCCCGGCATGGAAGGGAAGCGGCTTCGGCGAACCTAAGGGCGTGAAAGTGCGCTCTTGCAAAACACGCAACAACTTGGCTTGTGCATCTAACGGCAAATCTTCGATGTCGTCCAACAACACCGTGCCTTCCCCCGCCTGAGTGAATAGCCCGTCATGATCTTCATCGGCGCCGGTGAACGCGCCTTTACGGAAACCAAACAACTCGCCTTCGACCAGGCTTTGCGGAATCGCTGCGCAAGAGATCGGCAAGAACGGATGATCGGCGCGCACACTCTTGGCATGAATGGCCCGAGCGACGCGTTCTTTGCCGGTACCGCTGGCGCCGTGAATTAACACTACCGCCGAACTGCGAGCCGCCGCCTCGATGCGTTGACCGACGTCTTGCACTTGCGGACTCACACCGGTTAATCCCAGACTGGAACCGCTATCCTCAGCAGCGCGCAAGCGTTGAATTTCCTCCTGCATCTCGCGCACTTCGGCCGCCTGGCCGACCAAGCCCAGCAAGGCTTCCATTGGGAAGGGCTTTTGCAGATAGGAAGACGCGCCGAGCTTCATCGCCTTGACCGCTTGTTCGACGGTTGCGAAGCCGGTCATGACCAAACACGCGGCCGGCGGATCTTGACGACGTGCGCGCTCCAGCACTTGAATGCCGTCAGCACCGGGTAAGCGAACGTCGGTGATTAGCAAATCGCAAGGGTGGGCAGAAAGCCAAGCTAAAGCTGCCGGTCCCTCGTGTAGCATGGTCACCTGGTGACCTTCATCCCGCAGCGCATCCGCCAGCGGAATCGCCAAAGTTTTTTCGTCTTCGACCAATAATATGCGCATCGAAAGAAGCCTCCTGCAAAAGCTGTACCAAGGCCGCGTTCGCAGGATAAGATTCTGACACGGATGAGACTCCAATACACGCAGAATCTGAAAATGGAGCAGCGACTGGTTCAGTCGCCGCAGATGATTCAGGCGATGCAAATCCTGCAGCTCACCACTCACGAGCTGCTCCACCGCATCGAGGCTGAGTTGGAGGAAAATCCGTTTTTGGAGTCGCAGGCATCGGCGGACAGTCCGATTACCCAGACCCGCGACGCCTCTGAAGCGGTAAATGGTGCCGAAACTTCGGCTTCCAGCCCTGCAGAAGGGGCTTCCGACGATGCCGCCCTAGCCGAATTACCCGGTGAAGACGCCCCTGCCGAAGAGCATCCCAGCGCCGAGGATGTCTTTGAAATGGACGAGCCCTTGCTCGAAGCTTTTCGTGGCGAAGGTCCTTCCGGACGCGGTGCTGGCGCCGGCGGTGAAGAAGAATTTGACGCGCTGCAAAACGTCGCGGCGCCGGAAATGGGTGGAACCGGCAACATTTTGTCTGAGTTGCGCGTCGACGACATCGACGCATCGGAAATCGAGCACGCCGATTTGCTGCTACGCAACTTGGATGAGCGCGGCTTTTTGGTGCACGGTCTGGAACCCTTTTCCAAGCTGACCGGAGTCCCGGTTCACGAATTGGAGTTGGCGCTGGAAGACCTGCGTCAGGTCTCGCACCCTGCGTTGGGCGCCACCGACTTGCGCGAGTGTTACCTGCTGCAGTTGGAAGCCTTGCCCGGCGAACATCGCAACGCCGAGTTATTGGTGCGCGATCATTTCGACGAGTTGTTGGCCAACAAGTTGCCGCAAATCGCCGACTCGATGAAGTTGACGATGGAAGGATTGCGCGAGGTCATCGAAGACCTCAGCCACCTGGATTCGCGGCCACTCAGCGATTACGTGCCGGATCAATCGATCACCATTTCGCCGGATGTCATCGTCGAATTGGTGGGCGAGGAATATCAAGTTCGTCTGGTGCGCGAAGGCCTGCCCGAACTCAGCCTCAGTCAAGCTGCGCGCGAGGCGTTGGACAAAGCCAAGACGGATAAGAAGCTTCACGCCTACTTGATGAAGAAGCTGGAGCGCGCGCGCTGGTTCCTCGACGCGGTTAATCACCGCCGCGAATCGCTGCTTAAAATCTCGACGGCGATTGTTCAGCGCCAACGTGAGTTTTTGGACTACGGGCCGCAGCGTTTGCGCCCGCTGAAGATGCAAGAAATTGCCGACGCGGTTGGGGTACATATCTCCACCATCTCGCGGGCAATTCGCGGCAAGTTCGCGCAAACGCCTCAGGGAATCTTGCCGCTGAAGGCGTTTTTCTCGGGTGGCCAATCCACCAGCCGCGGCGGCCAGCGTTCGCGAGTGGCTATTCAGGAGCGCATTAAGGACATAGTCGATGCCGAAGACCGTCGCTCGCCGTTATCGGACGAGGAAATCGCCCGCGTGCTGCGCGAGCGCGACGGCATCAAGGTGGCGCGGCGCACGGTAACCAAGTACCGCAAGGCGATGGAAATTCCGTCGTCGACGATGCGCAAGTCATACTAAAAACCCAGCGGCGTCGATGCGGCTGGCTTCAAGGTCGGCCGGGCTTTCGCGCCCCCACCGGTTAGGCGGCTGCTGGTATGATACGCGGCCAAAATCGCCTTAAGCCGATGCCTAACGTAAAAGCCAATCACGTCCGCAAGGGTCAAGTCCTGGTACTCGACGGAGACCTGTACGTCGTCACCGATCACGAGTTCCGCAAGCCGGGCAAGGGTTCGTCCTTTAACCAGATTAAATGCAAGCAGCTTCACACCGGCTCGTTCAAGTCGATGAAGCTGAGTTCGGACGAGACTCTGGAAGTTGCGTTCTTGGAAACGCGGCCGTGCAACTACTCCTACGCCGATGGCGACACCTTCGTCTTTATGGACAAGGAGAATTACGAGCAGTACTTCTTGGGCGGCGATTTGGTCGGCGACAAGATGAAGTACGTGCGCGACAACCAGGAAGTTGCGGTGACCTTTTATGAGGGCCAGGCACTTTCGGTAGAGCTACCGGCTCACGTAGTATTGAAAGTCACCGAGGCTGAAATTGCAGCCAAAGGCGACACCGTGACCAACGACAAAAAGGGCGCGGTGTGCGAAACCGGCCTGGAGGTTCGTGTGCCTCCATTCGTGAACGCCGGCGAGTGGATCAAGATCCACACCGAAACCGGCGACTTCCTCGGTCGCGCCGACGGTCCGGAAGCTTAAGCCGTCGGTCCGCTTGCGGTCACCGGCCTAGCGGCGCAACCATGAGTGCGCCAGTTTGCCGGTGCCCGCATAGAGCGTTTCATCCGGGGCAACGAACAGCAAGTTCGACGCCCGTGAAGTGTAAGCGCAGGCGAAAGTTTCGGCTTGTTGGGCGAAACGGCTGATGTCGTGAGCTTCCCAGAACAAGCTGCCCCAATAGGGGTTGAAGGCTTCCGATACTCGCGCAGCTAATTCAAGGATGCTATCGCTTAGGCGTTTGAGTTCGCCGCGTTTGCGAGCCACCTCTTGCAGCAAAAAGTTGCGCGCTTCTTCGTAATCCTCGATCGGGATTTGCGCGCCGTCGAGCTTGACGCCTTTGTCGGTACGACTGCGCTCCATTGCATTGAGTGCAAACTTCATCCGCGCGATCTCGCGGGAAAGCGCTTTGCGCAAGGTGCGTTGACCTTCCACCTCCTGGATGGCCAATCCCCAATTCCGGCGCACGATCAAGTCGTGTTCCAGTTCTTCGACGATCAGCGTGGTGCGCCAGCCGTAGTTTTTCTTCGACTTGACGACGTCATCGTAAATGTGGTCACCGACGAACAGCACTTGGTCGGCATGCACGCGCAAAGTCTTTTGGAAGTCGGCTTGATTGCCGCCGGCGTAGATCGCACCTTTTTTGGGCCGCAACGATGCAGCCTCTTGCACCTCGCCGTCAACGACCTTGTGGAAGGGCGCGTCGCTGGTAAAAAATCCCGGCTTGCGTGCCGAAACAATGATCCAATCAAAGAAGCTCTTCCAATCTTGATAACCGCGTCCGGCTTCGCCGAGCAAAAGCTCGAGCAGGGTTTCGGTGTGCGACGGTTCGGAGTTGGTTAATAAGAAGACGCGTTTGCCCAACGAGCGCAAGCGGTGCAGCATCGCCGACATGTCGGGATCCTGGGTCACGTATCGCGCCGGCTCCTCACGGATGGCGTCTTTAATCGAACCGTCTTGGTGCGACAAATCGGTGCAGCGACGGATTGAATCCCAGATTTCCTGATAACTATCTACACCGCCCTTCACCCACAACTCGCGATTGGCGTCGAAGTGCTTGACCGCATTGGCAAAGAGGTTGACCTCGGGCAGCGAGAACAAAGTATCGACCGGCGAGAAGCGTGCTTTTTCCACACCGATGCGCTGCTCACGATAAGTCTTCGCCAATGACTTGCGCGTTAACTCCTCCATGCCATGAAAACCATGGCCGACGTATCCGTGGCGGTCGAGCTTTAGGATGTTCCCTTCTAATCGATCGACCACCAAACCGCGCATTGCAAACGCAGTTTCACTCTTCGGCACGCGGAACTTTTTCGGGAAGCCGGCTTGGTAAAGCTTCTGCAGAACCACCTGCAAAGTCAGCCGATCCATCTCGTCTTGCTTGTAACGAGCGAGGGTGTAATCCAAGTCAAAGCCGACAACTTTGATGTGGCTGAAATCGATATCGCGATTGACGTAAACCAAACGCTCTTCAGGAGCGAACAAACTGCTCAGCCCGCGCAGCAGTTGGCCGATGGTTTGGTTTTTAGGCGAGTTTGGGGATGTATCCATGCAATGTCCTACCCCGGCTAGGCAAACACCCGGGGGGCGGCTAGCCTAGCAGCCCCGGTGGATCGCCGGAACCACTCAATGGCCGCTCGCCCTACGGTATTTTTAGACCGCGACGGCACCATCCTGCGCGAGGTGCCCTACCTGGCCTCCGCCTCGCAAGCGGAGCTGCTGCCGGGCGTAGCCGAGTCGCTGGCTCGCTTGCATCGGGCCGGGGCGCAATTGATCGTAGTTTCCAATCAATCAGGCATCGCCCGCGGGCTGCTCGACGAGGGCAATCTGCTGGCCATCCAACATCAAATCGACTTGGCGTTGGAAAAGGTGGGCGGACGCATCGATGCTTATTACCACTGTCCCCACCACCCGGCTGTAGGCGTACCGCCCCAGCGGCGTCGCTGCCGTTGTCGCAAACCGCTGCCCGGGTTGATGGAACGCGCTGCGCAGGATTTTGAGATCGATTGGAAACGTGCCGCCGGCATCGGCGATGACGTTCGTGATTTGCAAGCCTTCGCCGCAGTGGGCATCCCGTCGGTGTTGGTTGGTACCGGCAAGGGAAGGCAGGCGCGGCAGAAATTAGCCGAAGATGGCAAGGATCCGGATTTGTACGTCGGCCACCTGGCCGAGGCGGTGCCGTGGCTGTTGCACCAGACCGGCTTAAAAGGCTAGATTCGACGCGGATTTTGGCGGATTGAATCTGTAATTCATCTGCTTCAATTGATACATTCAAGGGGTAATGTTTTCCCCTCAAGAAGCCGCCACGGTGATGGTACTGGGCCACAATCCGGATTTGGATTTGTTGGACTTGGTGCGCCTGTGGCAGCCTCATTTGCGAGTGGAAAAACAGGACGGGCCGATGACGACCTGGCTGGAAACGCTGTGGCGCGACCCACCCTCAGGAGGCTTGATCCTGTTTTTGGAAAGCATGGAAAGTGGTGAGTTGCAGGCGGCATCTGCTTGGCTCAAGAGTCATCCCCAAACCCCGGCATTATTGGTCGTCGGCGCACGTGGGCTCATCGGCGCCGAAGAATTGCTGCAACACGGCGAAGCCAAACTGCTGCCCCTGCCGTGGACCGTCGCTGGGTTGCGCCAGCTGATCGGAATTCCGCGGCCACCCGCTCCGCAGACTTTGCAAAGCGGTACACCGCGCGCGGCTAAGGAGATCGAAGCGTCCAAAAACAGCAGCGACGAAGGTGATGAATCCGACGACTCTGCGTCGTCTAAGTCGGAGATTCCCTCCGATGTAGGCGACCGGGTGCACCGACCGAACTACTCCCATTCCGGCGGAGCCGGCTTCAGCCCGTGCCGCCCCGCATCGGAGCTGCCCAAATCCGTGCCCGAGGCCGAGCCTGAGGGCAATCCCAAGTCCGGCCAGCCGCTGCCCAGTGCCAAGCAACCAGCATCGCCGACCAGCGATTCTGGATTGCAGCGCCCTCAGTCACGCTTGACTCAACTTCAGGCGGCCACGCCGCAACCGCGCAAGACCTCAGCGCCCCCATCGCGGTCTAACCCGGCAGCTGCGCTACAGACTGACGCCTTCGCCGGCGAATTTCTCGATGGCTTGGTCGAGCGTTTTCGTGATCCATTGGCCAGCCTCTCCGGTTATCTGCAAATGCTGAATGGCAATGAGCAGCAAAACCAAAGCTTGGTGGAACCGGCCCTTCGCGCAGCCAAGGAAATCGAGACAGCGCTCGAAGTTCTTTACTTGGCCTCCGACTCCCATCCGAGTAAACCGGGCAAGGTCAGCGGCGAACATTTGGCCATTGAAGCGCTCAAGGAAGCGCAACGCGCAGGTTTGTCGGTTCAGCTTGCGCTGGACGAAGACTTCCTGTTGCGAACGGATCAAGAGTTGGTTCGCGCCGGATTGCAATGCGCGCGTGCACTGTTGAACTTGTTCGGTGGCGCCAACCAAAGTGAAATGGTGTTGCATTGCCGGCGCGATAAAAACTGGGCGATACTGCAATGGCATTTGGCTGAACCAGCCGCCCCAAACCGTGCCGGCACCCAAGCCCCGCCGCCCTTCTTAGGACTATTGCTCAAGCGCTTCGCCGACAAACTGGGCGCTGAACCGGTATTGATTTCCACCGAGCATCAGGTTCCCCGGGTCGTTGGCTTGGCATGGTCAGCCGAGCAAACATTGTCGCCGTTGTAGACCGTTCCCTGGTGCGGCTGCTCTTGTTTTCCTTCGCAGGAATCTAAGCGTCGATACCGATCCCGCCGTAATTGAAATACAGCGCGAGATGGTAAAGGAATAGCAATTGGTAGAAGAACAGTACAACCATGACACCGCGGCGGCCATTGGGGAAGTTCTTCAACATGCAGAACAACACCGCACCTAAACCAATGCCTAGGTTTTTGACGGTGATGAAAGTTCCAGCCCCCATATCCAGCAGGCTTTGCGCAACCGGATTGCCCTCGGCTCCGCCGCGCTGCAAATAGATCAAGGTGAAGTGCGCATCCAGAAGGTTGAGCGCCAAAAAGATGGTCAGCACCGCCCAGACCGGAAGCGAATAAATATCCACGTAGGTGCGATCGCCACCAGCCTTAAAGGGCACGCCTTTGCGCCGTCCGCCGAAAAACGAATATTTGGACAGCGGCGGCGTCGGCTTTCCCCTTCGGTCCGGACGTTCGACCCCGTCTTTGTCGATGAAATAACCGGGGCGCGGTTTGCGTTCGGACATGGAACAAGCGGATCAGTGAGTGGTCTTAATGCGCAGGACCGCGGTTGCCGTCAGGAAGAAGATCACCAGGTCCAACACGATGGATTGATTCTCGATGTAGTAAAGATCGTAATCAATGTTCTCGTGAATCGGCGCTTTGCGCGCTTCCGACACCTGCCATAAGCCGGTAATTCCCGGCTTGGCATCCAAGCGCAAGCGGTCAATCGCCGAATAGGATTCGACAATGAACGGCATCTCCGGTCGCGGGCCGACCAACGACATTTCGCCGCGCAGCACATTTAAGAACTGCGGCAGCTCATCCAGTGAGCTCGAGCGCAAGAAGCGCCCGACTTTGGTAATTCGTGGATCTTGCTTGCTGTCCGGCGATACCGCGTCTCCACACATTTCGGTATACATCGTGCGGAACTTAAGCATGCGGAAGGTTCGGCCACCCAAACCGACGCGGATTTGACTAAACAAAATCGGCCCTGGCGATTCGCGCTTGATCAAAAACGCGATGAACAGCAGCACCGGCGCGGCCAACAATAAAATGGTCAGCGCGGCGGTCAAATCAATGATGCGCTTGCCGGCGCGGTACAGCGGGCGAACCGGATCTTCCGACGGCGTAATCAACGGTACCGAATCCAAGTTGTCGACGGTAATGCGACGCGAGAAGAAGTGATACAGCCTCGGCACCACCTGGTACTCAATGCCGATGTCTTCCAACCGGCTGCAAAGATCGACCAACTCGTCTTCATCCATTAGCGGCGAAGCCACGAAGACGCGCGAAATCTGGTGCGCTTGCTTCAGTCGAGCGAGGTCTTTGCGCCCGCCCAAGATCGGATAGCCGCGCAACTTTTCGCCGTGGCGGCTCGGGTCGTCATCGAGGAAGCCGACAAAGTTGTAGCCCAAGGTCGGGAACAAGCGCAGCTTCTTCTCAATGCGTAACGCCATCGGCCCGGTGCCGAAAACCGCAACGTTGGTATTGCCGAAGCCTTTGGCGTGGAACCAGCTGAGGATTTGGAAGGCAATGCCACGCTGCAAAACGGTGACCAAAAAGATCGCCGTGAACACCACCAAGAACAACACACGCGAATACTCGAGAATGTTTTTGTCCAAGTACAGCAACTCGTGCAGCGGCTGCAGCAGCTGGTAGATGAAGTTGTTTTGCTCCTCTTCGCCGTCCTGTTTGCGCAAAAACAAAATCGCCGTACAACTGACGAAGAACGACGCTACCACGGCTTTGAAAATCGCCTGGTATTCCTCAACGTTGAGGATGGACTTACGCCATCGATACAGTCCAAAGGCCCAGAAGCAACCCAACGTGATCCCGGTGATCAGCACGAAGACCTGGCCATACGAAGCCATCGTCGTGTCGGAGAACAGTCCGGATTCCATCCAACGGAAAAACGACAGCCCCAGGATGCAGCTCAGCAGCACCATCAACCCATCCACCCATACCTGCAGGATGATAAAGCAGGTATCGAAGTTGGTTCGGAACCACTTCATGGATTCAGTCTAAGGGAATGGACGGGGGGGAACTGGGGTGGGAAGGCACCAGGCCCAGCTTAGCGCAACGCCCTTACGACCGTAAACTCCCGCCTAGCCTTTCCGCGGTCTGAGTGACCTTCTTGAGGAATTTTTGCTCGTCCTTGTCCGACAAAGTGCGATCGGCCGCCCGCAGCACCGCGTGGAAGGCCAAGCTGCGCTGATCTTCGGCCAAGCTGCCGCCCTCGAACAAGTCGAACAACTCAAGCGATTCCAAAGTCTTGCCGCCGGCTTTTTGCAAGGCTTGCTCGACCTCGCCGTAGGCCACCGTCTTCGGCAACGCCAGCGCGACGTCGACCTTAATTGCCGGGAAGCGCGAGGGCGCAGTGAAACCGGCGGTGTGCTTGCGGCTGACCTCAAGCAGGGCCTCGAGGTCGAGGCAGATGGCCATCAATCCGCCTAGCTCAAATCCAAATTCCTTGGAAAGCGATGGATGGACTGCGGCAACCCAACCCAAACCCAGCGGCAACTCCAGCGAACGTCCCGGGTGGGCCCACGCCGGCGCCGGTTGCGGTTCTTGATTACCAGTACGCAATTTGCCGATGCCTACGCTACGCAACAGGTCGGCAACCAAGGTTTTGGCCTGACCAAATGCGCTTGCGGGTCCATGGCTGGCTTCCCCTACCGGCTGCCATTGCACGGCGGCAAGAAAGCGTTTTTCGGTAGGCAGTTCGTCGCCGGCCTTGCGGTAGCCTTTGCCGATTTCGAACAAGCAACCGCGGTTAAACTCGCGTCGATTGCCGGCGGCTTGCTCCAATAGCCCGGGGATCGGGTCTTGGCGGATCAAGCGCAAGCCTTCTTGCACCGGGTTATCGACAAGCACAAAGTCGTCGATTTTCAAACCCAGGCGTTCCGACCAACTGTCTTGCAGAAAGGTATAGCCCTGAGTTTCGAAGGCTTGGTTCGCGCCGGACATGCGAGCAGCCAGCTTGCGGCACATTTCACGCATCGCATCACGGCGCGGTACCTCCACCGGTGCCATCAACGGCTCGGCTTGAATGTTGTGATAGCCGGCAAGACGCCCAACTTCTTCGACCAAATCGATTTCGGTGGTGACATCTTTGCTGGAACGCCAGGAGGGCACGATGACCCGCATTGCGTCGTCGTTGGCTTCTACACCAAACCCTAAGCGTTCAAGGATTTCCGTCATGCGGCTGGCGGATAGATCCAACCCCAGCAGTTCGGCGGTGCGCTGCGGATGGAAGTCCAGCTCAATGTGGGCAGCTTCGTCACTCCCGGCTTGCAACACCGGTTGCACCACCTTCGCTTTCGGTCGGGTTTGGCCGAGCAAGTGGGCAAAACGGCGCAACGCCTGCAGCGCGTAGCTTGGGTCCAGCGACTTTTCAAACCGCGCCGAAGCGTCGGTGCGCAGCGCCAGTCGATGCGAGGTGCGACGCACCCGAGTCGGGTGGAACACCGCAGACTCCAGCAAAATGCGCTGGGTTTGATCAGTGACCTCGGAGTGATGTCCGCCCATAACGCCGGCAACCGCCACCGCCTGATCGGCATCGGCAATGACCAAATCCGAGGGCTGCAACTTGCGATCTTGCTCATCCAAGGTGCGCAAAACCTCGCCATCGTCGGCGGCACGCACGCGAATGGTTTTGCCGCCGATTTGATCCATATCGAAGGCGTGCGTGGGCTGACCGATTTCCAGCAAGATGTAGTTGGTCAGGTCCACCAAGTCATCCAACGGGCGTTGACCGACGGCTTGCAGTCGACGCTGCATCCAATCGGGCGAATCCGTCGGCGGTCCATCGAGTTCCACGCGCAAACCGGCGTAATAAGCGCAGCCGTCCGAGTCCTCGATTCCGATGCAAACACCGTCGCCGGCATTTTCGCCGGGTGCGGGTGCTTGGGTGACATCGAGCTCGGCCATCGGCAACGGCTTCAAATCGCGTTCAAGAATGGCGGCCAACTCGCGGGCAAAACCATAGTGACCCCACAAGTCCGGGCGGTGAGTCAGCGACTTGTTGTCGAGCTCGAGCACATGATCCAGAATGCCGAGGTACTGCACCAACGACGTGCCGATCGGGGCGTCGTCGGCCAGTTCCATGATGCCGGCGTGACTGTCCGACAACTCAAGTTCGCGCTCCGAGCAAATCATGCCGCGCGATTCCACGCCGCGCAGTTTGGCCTTCTTGATCTTGAAGTCACCCGGCAACTTGCTGCCTACCGGCGCAAACGCCACCTTCAAACCCTTGCGCACGTTCGACGCACCGCAAACCACGGTGACGGTTTCCCCGGCGCCGTATTCCACTTCGGTCACCGACAACTTGTCGGCGGCCGGGTGCTGACCGCACTCCACCACATGCCCGACCACCACGTCTTGGATGGCTTCGCCGAAGACTTCGACGCCTTCCACTTCGGCAGTGTGCAACGACAGCAATTCAGCTACGCGATCCGCAGAGACATCGCTCAGGTCGACGTAATCATTCAGCCAATTCAGGGAAATTTTCATGCGCGTGCGGGGTTGGGCCGCCTGATTGCAGGCGACTAGGCGGGAAACTGGCCGAGGAAACTCAGCGATCCGCTCATGAACCAGCGGATATCGGCAATGCCGTAGCGCAGCATGACGATGCGCGACAAGCCCAGTCCAAAGGCATAACCGCTGTACTCCTGCGGATCCAAATCGCAGGCGCGCAGCACGTTCGGGTGCACTAATCCGCCGGGCATCAGCTCAATCCAGCCGGAGCCCTTGCAAACCTTGCAGCCGTTCTTGCAGAACGGACAGCGGGCATCCAATTCAAAGCCGGGTTCCACGAATGGGAAGAAGCCGGGACGCAGCCGCGTTTCCAACTTGCGACCCATCACGCCCTCAATCAGAGTGTTCATCGCGTGCAGCATGTGAGCTACACCGACACCCTTATCGACGACCAAGCCTTCCATTTGATGGAAGGTGTGCTCGTGGGTGGCATCCAAAGTTTCCTGACGGAAAACCCGGCCGGGCGCAACCACTCGCAAGGGTGCTCCGTATTTGCGCAGCGCCCGAATCTGCACCGGCGAGGTATGGGTGCGCATCACCACACCGCTGCCATCGCCTTTGCGCTTCTCTTCGGGAGTCACCCAAATGGTGTCATGCGATTCGCGCGCCGGGTGATCGGCGGGAATGTTCAGCGCGTCGAAGTTGTTTTCTTCCAACTCGACTTCGGGACCATCGACGACTTGAAAACCCATCGATAAAAACAGGTCCTCGAGTTCGCGGGTCACCGCATTGATCGGGTGGCAGCCACCCTCCGGACCGGCCGGCCCAGGCAAACTGGCGTCGAAGCCTTCGGCGGCCAGTTCTTTGTCCATCGCCGACGAAGCCAAATCGGTGCGGCGCTGCTCCAGCGCGGAGTTCAGCTCTTGCTTGACTTGGTTCGCCAATTGACCGATCACCGGTCGCTCGTCGGCGGGCAAAGTGCCCAGCGTCTTGAGCAGACCGGTGATTGCGCCTTTGCGCCCGAGTAGCTCGACCTCAATTGCCTTGAGGCCGCCCTCGGCATCCGCTTCAGCGATGGATGTCAGCCCCTCGCTGCGGAGTTGTTCGAGACGTTCCCGCATCACAGAGGCCCGACTCTACTTAAGCAGCCAGTGCTTGCTTGGCCCGCGATGCGACCTCGGCGAAAGCCGCCGGATCATGGAAGGCCAATTCGGACAAAGCCCGACGGTCGATGTCGATGCCGGCCAACTTAATGCCGTGCATGAACTTCGAGTAGCTCAAGCCGTTGGCGCGGGAGGCAGCGTTAATGCGCTGGATCCAAAGCTTGCGGAAAGTACGCTTCTTAATGCGGCGGTCGCGGTATGCGAAGTTGCCGGAGCGCAGCAGGGTTTCCTTAACCGTGCGCAGAAGCTTGTGGCGGGCACCCCAGTACCCTTTGGCGCGCCGCATCAGGCGGCGACGACGGCGAAGACGCGGGACGACGTTACGTGCGCGAGTCATGGTTTCTCCTCAGTTCCTTAGTTTTCTAATTTAGCTGTTCGCACTACGCACCCATCATGCGGCGGTAGTTCGCGGCCCACTTGCCTTCCATCGTGGCCTGCTGACGCAGGGCGCGGCGGCGCTTCGAGGACTTGGAGCTGAGAAGGTGGCGGGTCATCTGGTGACCGCGCTTGACTTTGCCGGTTTTGGTCAATTTGACGCGTCCGGCGACTGCTTTTCTAGTTTTTTGCTTGGGCACGGCTGTTACACGTGGCTTGGGTCCAAGGGAAAGTTGGCCGAGAATTTTAGCTTCTCAGCCCAGGAAGTCAACTTTTGACGTCGATTTGGGGCTGATTAGCCCTCTTTTCCACCATCGGAATCCGACGGTGCGGGTTCGGGGGCAGCTTCCGGCGCTTTTTCGGCCGCTGGCTTGGCTTCCGAATCGGATGCAGCCGGCTTGGCAGTGGAATCTGCCGGCGCAGGCTTGTCGCCTCCCGAGGATTCCGTCCCGCCCTCGCCTTCGCTCTTAGGCTTGGCTTGGGCACCCGGAATGCGAGCCAGCAACAGGTTCATGCGGCGTCCTTCCATGCGCGGCGTGCGCTCGAGGCGGGCAATGTCGCTGAGCATTTCGACCACGCGCATCAAAACATCGCGGCCTAGGCTTTGGTACGCCATTTCACGACCGCGGAACAAACAAGTCACCTGCACCTTGTGGCCGGCTTCAAGGAATTCGCGCGCCTTACGCACCTTGATCGAAACGTCGTTGACGTCGATCTTCGGGCGGACCCGGATCTCCTTCAGCACCGAACTGTGCGACTTAGGCTTGCCCCGAGCCTTCTTTTTCTGCTCGTACTTGAATTTGCCGTAATCGAGGATGCGGCATACCGGCGGGCGCGAGTTCGGTGCGACCTCGACCAAATCGAGGCCGGCATCTTCCGCCATGCGCAACGCCTTCGATGTCGGCATCGCGCCGATCTGTTCCCCGTCTGGACCAATGACAAAAACTTCGCGGATGCGGATCCGCCGGTTCACCCGATACTTTTCCTTTTCGGGTGGTCCAAATCTTCTTCTTCTTCTCGGTGGGATGGTTAAAACCTCTTAATTCTCGGCCTTATTCAGTTGGTGTGGGCTGCTCAAGCAAGGCCAGGCCCAATTCTTCTAGTTGCGCCGCATCTACCGGCGCTGGGGCTTCGGTCAGCGGACAGGCGGCCGAAGCGGTTTTCGGGAACGCAATCACATCTCGGATGGATTCGGCCTCGAACATAAGCGCATAAAGGCGATCCAGACCAATTGCGAAGCCGCCATGCGGCGGGGCGCCGTAGCGGAAAGCCTCGAGCAGGTGCTGGAAGCGGCGCTGCGCCTCTTCGGCGTCCATGCCGATTGCGGCAAACACGGCTTCCTGAAGTTCGCGATCGTGAATCCGGATCGAACCCGATCCCAATTCGACGCCGTTTAGCACTAAGTCGTATGCGCGGGAGCGCACGCCGTCTTTTTGGCCGCCGATCATCGCGTCGATGTCTTCGGCCACCGGCATGGTGAACGGGTGGTGAGCCGGTGCCCACTCGCCGTCGTCGTCCTGCTCGAACAGCGGGAACTCGGTGATCCAGACGAGGCGGTCTTCGTCAGCGACCATATCCATCAGCTGGCCGGCGGCGCGGCGGATGGCATCCAATGCCACCAAAGTGCGACGCGGTTGGTCGGCAATGGTCAGGACCAAATCACCTTCTTCGGCATTGAGAGCCGCGAGGAATGCAGTCCCGCTATCTTCACCGAGGAAGCGACCCAATGGGCCGGTGGCTCCATCGGCAGTGACCTTGCACCATGCGGCACCACCAGCTCCCGCATCGCGTGCGGTTTGCTCGATGCTGCTGACTTGCTTGCGGCTCAGACTAGCGCCACCCGGGACGCGGAAACCGCGTACCCAACCACCGCTTTCCAAAACCGAGCTATAAACACCGAAGCCGATGTTGCCGGCTACGTCGCCTAGGTCGACGATTTCGATCGGGATGCGCAGGTCAGGCTTGTCCGACGCGTAGCGATCCATCGCTTCGGCGTACGGCATGCGCTCGACCGGAAGCTTGATCTCGCGGCCCAATACATCTTGGTAGATGCGTGCCATTACCTGCTCGACGGTGGCGAGAACTTCTTCCTCCTCAACGAAGGACATCTCAAGGTCGAGCTGGCTGAACTCGGGCTGACGGTCGGCTCGCAAATCTTCGTCACGCAGGCAGCGCGCAATTTGGAAGTAGCGATCCAGCCCCCCTACCATGCAAAGCTGCTTGAACACCTGCGGAGATTGCGGCAACGCGTACCAAGATCCCGGACGCACCCGGCTTGGGATCAGGTAGTCGCGCGCACCCTCAGGAGTCGACCGAGTCATCAGCGGCGTTTCCACTTCGGTGAAACCCATTTCGACCAAAGTGCAACGCATCGCATGATTTGCCTTGGAGCGCTGCTCGACCAACTCTTGCATCGGCCGACGGCGCAAATCCAAGTAGCGGTGCTTCATGCGCAGCTGTTCCGGCACATCCAGTTCATCCTGGATCTCGAACGGCAGTCGCTGTGCCTTCGAAAGCACGCGCACCTTCTCGACCAACAATTCGACCTCGCCGGTGGCGCGATCTTTGTTGCGCTGCCCTTCGATCCGCGGACGCACCAAGCCTTCGACCTGAATGACGTATTCCGGATGCAACTTGCTGAGCTGATCGCGCACCTGCTCGGTGGCGTCGTCATCAGCGATTAATTGCAGAATCCCGGCGCGGTCACGCAGATCGACGAAGAATACGCCACCATGATTGCGGCGGTTCGCCACCCAACCGCAAACGGTGACCCGCTCGCCGATGTCGGATGCTCGTAGATCTCCACAACGATGGGTTCGCCAGCTCGAGGCTGTGCTCATCGGCCGCGCGCGAGTCTTTCGCGAATCAACGCCCGTTGCAACGACATTTGCGCGCGCACGAAGTCGATCTCGGCTTGACGCGTGGCCAAGCGCTTACGTGCACGTTCCGCTGCGCGGCGGGCACGATCGAGGTCGATTTCGTCCGGCTTCTCTGCCGAACGGGTGAGCACGGTTACCGTGTTATCGGCAACCTGAGCAAAGCCGTCATGGACGACCATTTCCACCGTTTCCCCGCCGCCGGTTTTCGCCCGCAGCAGGCCGCTAGTGGTCAGCGATGTCATCGCCGCGTGCCGCGGGAGGATGCCGAATAGGCCATCGTCTCCCGGGAACTGGACTGAGGTGGCCTCGGTCTCCAACAGGGTTCCTGTTGGGGAGACCACCTTCAGGGTCAGATTGGACGCGTTCACGGCTTAAATCTTACAGGTTCTTGGCCTTTTCGACCGCTTCGTCGATGGAGCCTACCATGTAGAAGGCCATCTCCGGCATTTCGTCGTGCTTGCCGGCCAGGATTTCCTGGAAGGAGCGCACGGTGTCTTCCTTCGAAACGAAGCGACCCGGAGTACCGGTGAACGATTCGGCTACGAAGAAGGGCTGCGACAAGAAGCGCTGCAGACGACGAGCGCGGTGTACCACCTGCTTGTCTTCCGCCGACAATTCTTCCATACCCAGAATGGCAATGATGTCTTTCAGGTCAGCGTAGCGCTGTAGCACACGCTGAACTTCAGTGGCGACGCTGTAGTGCTCCTCACCCACGACCTCTGGGTCCAACATCCGTGAGGTGGACTTCAGCGGGTGTACCGCCGGGTAGATGCCCAATTCGGAAATTGCACGGTCCAGAAGAATGGTCGAGTCCAAGTGAGCAAAGGAAGCCACTGGCGCCGGGTCAGTAAAGTCGTCAGCAGGTACGTAGACGGCCTGCATCGAGGTAACCGAGCCCTTCGAGGTCGATGTAATCCGTTCCTGCAACGCACCCATTTCCGATCCCAAGGTCGGCTGGTAACCCACTGCAGAAGGAATACGACCCAGCAGCGCCGATACTTCCGAACCCGCCTGGGTGAAACGGAAGATGTTATCGACGAACAGCAGCACGTCTTTGTTCTGCTCATCACGGAAGTATTCCGCCATGGTCAGACCCGACAGCGCCACGCGCAGACGAGATCCTGGAGGCTCGTTCATCTGGCCGAACACCAGAACGGCGTTGTCGATCACCGCAGCCTTGCCGCCATCCGGGGTGGTGAATTCGGCTTCGGTCATCTCCAGCCACAGGTCGGTACCCTCACGAGTACGCTCACCCACGCCGCAGAACACCGAGAAGCCACCTTTCTCCACCGCGGTGATTCGGATCAGCTCCTGAATCAGAACGGTCTTGCCTACACCCGCACCACCGAACAGGCCAATCTTGCCGCCCAGTGCGAAGGGGCACAGCAAGTCAACGACCTTAATGCCGGTTTCGAAGACCTGAGACACCGCTTCCTGCTCGTCGAACTTCGGAGCGGGACGGTGAATCGGCCAGTAGGTGTCGGCGTTAACTTCGCCTTTAATTTTGGAGTCGAGCGCTTCACCCAGCAGGTTGAAGACTCGACCAGTGGTTACTTCGCCAACCGGCACCGAAATTGGCGCACCCGTCGGGATAGCGGCAACACCGCGCTGCAGGCCGTCGGTCGAGGCCATCGCCACGCAGCGAACCATGTCATCACCGAGGTGTTGGGCGACTTCCAGGACGAGGTCGGCTTCGCCTTCGCGAGGCACCTTTACGGCGTCGTAGATTGCCGGCAGATCACCGTCAAAGACTACGTCGACGACGGGGCCGAAAATCTGTTTAATGGATCCTTGAGCGGTCATGGGTCAGACTAGGGATTGACGGATCAGAGGGCTTCGGCCCCGGAAACAATTTCTGAGATCTCGGCCGTAATCTTGGCCTGGCGAGCGCGGTTGTAAACGCGCGTGATTTCTTTCTTCATGTCCGCAGCAGCGTCGGTCGCGTTGGTCATAGCGAAGCGGCGCGATGCGTATTCAGAAGTAATGGACTCGAGCAACGCGTGGAAAATGCACGTCTCGAGGTATCGAGGCACCAAGCGTCCCATTAATTCGGGGCCGCCGGGCTCGAGGATGGCTTCGGAAGAGTTCGCGTCTTCCGATGCAGGGGCGATGGGAAGGAAGTGAGCCACTTGTGGTTGATACTTCACCATCGAGACGAAGCTGGTGAAGGCCAACTTAATCTCGGATACCTTGCCGTCACGGAAGGCGCCCACCAGCATGTTGCTGACGCTGGCCGCATCCATGAATTCCAGCTGCTCGAGGTTGAGCTGCTCAAGGTAAGACTCGACCGGGTGATCGGCGCGGTTGGCGTGATCCATCGCCTTGCGACCAATCACGTACAAGCGGTAGTCCCGACCTTGCTCTTTCAGCCCATCGATGTACTGATCCAGCTCACGCTGGATGTTCGCGTTGTAAGCACCACAAAGACCGCGGTCCGATCCCACCGACAAAATTCCGACCGGCGCATCAGGTGCGTTCGGCGAAAACAGCGGCGCGGCGTCGCCGGCTGCGGATGGCTCGGAAGCCACCGCGCCAGACAGGCCGCGCACCAGTTTTTCGATTTCTTCGGTGTAAGGCTTAGCGGCAACCGTGTGGTCTTGAAAACGACGCAGTTTCGTCGTCGCCACCATCTCCATCGCCCGGGTAATCTTTTGGATGTTCCCGACGCTGGTGATGCGTTGACGAAGGTCGCGAATGTTTGCCACGGTTACTCAGGGGCCAGTGTTTAGGCGAATTGAGCCTTAAAGGTCTTGCAAGCTTCACCCACTTGGTCCGCCATTTCGTCGGTCCACTTGGTGTTCCACTTGTCCAACTCAGCCATCAACTCCGGGTGAGTGGAGTTCATGAACTCGGCGAAGCCTTCGGCGAATGCCGGCACCTTGTCGGTGTCCAGGTCATCCAGCAGGCCACTGGTACCGGCGTAGATCACGGCGATCTGCTCGGAGTTCTTCAGCGGCTTGTATTGACCCTGCTTCAGCAGTTCCACCAGACGGGCACCGCGGTTCAGAGTCTGCTGGGTTGCAGCATCGAGGTCCGAACCGAACTGAGCGAAAGCTTCCAGCTCGCGGTACTGCGCCAAGTTAATGCGCAAACCACCGGCGACCTTCTTCATGGCCGGCGTTTGCGCCGCACCACCTACTCGCGATACCGAAATACCGACGTTAACCGCCGGGCGAATACCACTGTAGAACAGGTCGGATTCGAGGAAGATCTGGCCGTCGGTAATGGAGATCACGTTGGTCGGAATGTACGCCGAAACGTCACCTTCCTGAGTCTCCACCACGGGCAGAGAAGTAATCGACCCACCGCCTTTGCTGAACTTCTCTGGGTTCAATTCGTGCGCGTTCGCGGCTACCTTCGACGAACGCTCCAACAACCGGCTGTGCAGGTTGAAGACGTCACCAGGATAGGCTTCACGACCCGGAGGACGACGCAGCAGCAGCATCACCTGACGATAGGCGTATGCCTGCTTGGTCAAGTCATCGTAAGCAATCAAGACGTGGCCACCGGCATCACGGAAACGCTCGCCCATTGCGGTACCGGCATAAGGAGCCAGGAACTGCATGGCAGCTTCTTCCGAAGCCGAAGCGTTGACGATGATGGTGTAGTCCATCGCGCCTTCCTGCTCGAGGCGGCGCTGAACTTCCACCACGGTGGACTGCTTTTGCCCCACAGCGACGTAGATGCAAAGTACCTGATCCGGATTCTTCGGATCACCACCACCAGTATTCTTCTGGTTAATGATGGCGTCGATGATCAGAGCAGTCTTACCGGTCTGGCGGTCACCAATGATCAGTTCACGCTGACCGCGACCGACCGGGATCATGGCGTCCAAGCTCTTGATGCCGGAAAGCATCGGCTCGGACACTGGCTCGCGTTCCACTACCGACGGCGCCGTCTGTTCGATCGGACGCAGGTCTTCGTCGGTGGCGGCCAGAGCACCCTTGCCGTCGAGCGGGTTACCGAGCGCGTCGACTACGCGGCCCAGCAGGCTATCGCCGGTAGGTACCGAAATAATGCGTCCAGTGCCCTTAACGGTGTCGCCTTCTTTTACAGAAGCAGCGTCACCCAGGAGCACACAGCCGACGTTGTCCTCTTCGAGGTTCAGGGCCATGCCCATCACACCGTTGGGGAATTCGACTAGCTCGGACATCATGCAGTCTTCCAAGCCGTACACGCGGGCGACACCGTCGCCTACCTGCAGGACCTGGCCGACCTTTTCGGTCGAGGCAGAAGCCTCAAAGCCTTCGATCTCTTTCTTGAGTACCGAGGTGACTTCGGAGGGTTGAAGTTCCATGGCTATTTTTGTTGCGTGCGGAGCAGCGTTGAATGGTCAAGTGCTTCAGCCGATTTCGGCTGCCGCAAGGCGTTTGGTGATCTGGTCGAGACGGCCGCGAGCGGATCCGTCGTAACGAGTGCCGGCCAGGGTGACGCGCACCCCACCGAGCAATTCAGGCACCACCGAAGGCTCAAGAATGACCTCTTTGCCGGTGCCTTGGGAAAGGGATGACTGCAAGGCAGCCAAGGCCGCATCGTCGAGCTCTTGTGCAGACTCAACGACTCCACGCACACGACCGGCAGATTCGTCCACCAGCAATTCGAATGCGGCGGGGATTTCTGCCAGAAGCGCGGTGCGCTTGCGACGCTGGAGCAGGTCCAGCAATCCATTCAGTGGGCCCTCGGCGTCGCCGCCGAGAAATTCTTGAATGGCACTAGCCTTGCGAGTTTCAGTGAGGCGTGGATCCAGCAGCAAACCGCGAAACTCGTTCTCGGCTGCCAACTGGCCCAATCGCTTCATGCCCGCATGAACACGATCGAGCACACCTTTTTCGGTGGCGAGCTCGAACAGTGCCCGCGCGTAACGCCGCGCTGCAGGACTGGAATGCTGGGATTGAGTCATGCCTTCGTGCCTAAATGGTTAATTTTTGGCGACTTCGCTTTGGAAGTCTTCGACGAGGCGTTTCTGGTCGGCTTCGTTGAATTCACGAACAATGACGCGTTCGGCTACACCCACCGCCAAGTTGACGGCTTCTTTGCGCAGGACTTCGCGAGCACTCGCCAGCGAGTTCTCGATTTCCTGACGCGCGCGGGTGCGCTCACGCTCGGCTTCCGCTTTGGCGGCGGCCATCAATTCTTGTTCGCGCTCGGAAGCACGTGCTTTGGCTTCGGCCACCTGATTGGCGGCTTCGCGCCGAGCTGCTTCCAGGTCTTCCTGGATTGCAGCTTTCATGCGCTCGGTCTCCTCTCGCGCCGCTTCGGCTGCGCGGGCGGATTCACGAGCCGCATCTTCGCGTTCTTCCAGTGCGGCCACGATCGGACCGAAGACCATCTTCCACATGAAGGGAAGAGACAACAGGAAGATCACCAGAGTCCAGATGAAGGAAGACTTGCCGACATCAAACATCGAGTTGATGCCGCCGGCTTCCGGATCTGCTACGACTGCTAGGAGAAGGTTGTACATGAGTGGTTTCAGGAGTCGTGGATGCTGCGCTCAGCGAACCGAGCGCAGCACGACTTCCCGAACTAGGGGTTACTTAATGGCGAACAACAGACCCACAACAACGCCGAAGAAGGCAACACCTTCGATCAGCGCGGCGAAAATCAGCGAAGAACCGCGGATGTCACCAGTGGACTCGGGCTGCCGAGCAATTGCGTTGTTAGCATCGCCACCAATTTTGCCGATACCGTAGCCAGCGCCGATTACAGCGAGGCCGGCACCGATGGCGGCAATTGCGTGGGAAGGATCACCTGCGGCTTCAACCAGGGTGTGCAACATCGTTCCGTTTGAGTTTGGGAAGTTTTTGTTTAGTGGTCAGGATGCAAGCTGTGACTCACGAAGATGATGGACAGCAACGTGAAGATGTATGCCTGCAAGAGGGCGACAAAGCCCTCAATGATCATGATGAACACCGCCAAAGCGATGCTTACGGGCGTAACAGCCAGACCTACGCCGGTACCGATTTCGGATCCGAAGTAGAAGGCCAAGCCCATGAACGACAGAAGGACCAAGTGTCCACCCATCATGTTCGCCGTAAGACGAACGGTAAGAGCAATCGGCTTAATGACGAGGCCAATTACTTCAAGCGGGAAAATCAGCGGCAGCAGCCAGGCTGGAACCCCGTGCGGAACCAAGCTCGTCCAGAACTTGACCGGTCCCTGGACGATCATGCCGCCCAAAATCATCACTGCAAAGGTGATGGTGGCAAGAGCCGCGCTGACATAAACGCTGGCTGTTGCGGTCGCCCCGGCAGGAACCAGGCCGAAAGCATTCATAAACAAGATAAAGAAGAAAAGCGACAGGAAGAACGGCATGAACTTGCGGCCGTCCTTTTCTCCCATGTTCGGGTAAACCATCTCATCCCGAATCCACGTCACCCAACCGGCCAGCACCTTGCCGAGTTTGCCGCTGCCGCCGGAGACTACCGATTTCCGCACCGACCCGAAGGCCAGGAAAACCAGCACCACCGACGCAAGCTGGAACCACTGAAAGTTCCACCACTGCAAGCCAAGAAACTCACCGGAATGGTGAGCAACGATGTGGGCGTACAGAGCCTCAAACGGGTTCTGACCTTCGCCTCCTGCAGGAGAGGCGGAGACGGCAATTGCGGGGTACGAGAGCAAGCTCACGGTGGGAAGGATTTAAGTGTCTTCGGAGGTCTGCCTGGCCCCATCGCGGCGCGAGAGGTGCAGATTCAGAAGAATGAGGGAGAGGGTTTCGCCCCAGACCAACGCGCCCAAAAAGGCGAGCATGAATGGCATGGGTGGAAAGAGAGTGGCAAAGTGAGCCAGCAGGGAAATGCCGGCCAACGCGACCAACTTGACGACAAAGCCGCCCGCCAAAACGATGGCGAACGAAACCGCCGGTTGATCGGCTCGCAGAACACGAAATCGGCGACGCAGCAGCACAGCCTCGATCACCGCGCAAATCAGCCAACCGGCCAAGCAAGCCTGACGGGTGCCGTCGGCGGGAGCCCAAAGGGCAAAGCCGATTAGGCCGAGCAGGAAACCCGTGTTGAGGACGACGATTCCGAAACTCATGGTTGGTGGCGATCTGAATCTGCAGCCTTGTCTTCTTCCGCAGCACGCTTTTGGCTTCGCACCCATGCATTCAACGTGTAATTCATGCGGTAGATGCCAAGACCCATGCCGAGGAAGATGCCGACCAAAAGCAGGAATGGGAAGGTCTCGGCCCAGCCGAACCAACCATCCAACTTCCAGCCCAGGTAGCCCAAACCGCCTACGGTGAACGCGAATTCAAAGCTTAAGCTCGAAAAGCGCGCCCAATCTCGCTGGCTTTGCAGGTGCTTCCGGGATCCGGAAGACCTGTCTCCAGACGGCGATTTTGGAGCCTGTTCTGACAAGTCTCTTCCGAAGGGGCGAAAGAGCGATCCCCGCTGTTTTCTTAGACATGGTGCCTAGGTCACAGAAGGGGCCGGTATTTTAGGCCCGCCGTCAATTGCATCAACGGGAAAGTGGCGAACTTTGTGCGGGACTTTTATGCTTTCGCGCCTGATCACTTCCTTCCTAGGACCAAACAGTGGAAACCACACTCATTCTCTTCAAGCCAGACTCGCTGCACCGCGGCGTGGTCGGGTGCGTTCTGTCCCGTTTCGAGGACAAAGGCCTCCAGATTGTCGGCATGCGCCTGATGCAAATGACCGACGAAATTGCCGCCGAGCATTACGCAGAGCACGTCGGCAAACCGTTTTACGCCGGTTTGGTCGGCTTCATGACCTCGTCGCCGATCATCGCCATGGCTCTGCGCGGCCCGAATGCCATCGCCGTCGCCCGTAAATTGATGGGCAAGACCTTCGGCATCGACGCCGAAGCCGGCACGATCCGCGGCGATTTCGGCTGCTCCAAGTCTTACAATCTGGTGCACGGCTCCGATTCGCCGGAAAGCGCAGCCCGCGAGCTGGGAATTTACTTCCCGGACGGCCTCCTGGAGTGGGACACCATCCAGGCACCGTGGCTGTGGGACTCTGGTGAGTAACCGACCGCGCCTGGTGCTCTAAACGCAACAGGCATGGGCTATGCCCTTCGGGGGCCGTGTTCGCGGCCCCCACCCCCTACCCCCCGTCATGACGTCGATTCGCCCCCTACTCGCGCTGCTTTGCTTCTTGCCGTTCCTATCGGCCTGCTCCCTTTCGCAGGAAGAACTGGACCGCATCGCCGAATACCGCCAGCGCGCCGCCCAGTACTACGACGTCAATGATTTGCCGCGTGCCGAACAACAGGCGCGTTTGGGCTTGGAGGTCGATCCGGAGAACGGCGATCTTCAACACTTGCTGGGCCGAACCCTGCTGAAGAAGGGCGACCACCGCTCGGTGCAACTGGCGCGGCAGCACTTGGAATTGGCGCACGAGGTCATTGGCGACTTCAAGACGGCCTACTCGCTGGGTGAATACAACTTGCGCCACGCCGAATTGTTGATCGGCTCATCCGTCATCTTGGAGGCCAAGATGACCAAGCTCGGCGCCGACGAAACCGATACGCGCGCGTCCATGCAAGCCGACATTGATGACCGCCAAACGCGCGCTCTTCAACACTTGAACACCGCGTTGATACTGCTGGACGAAGCACTAGCCGAACGCAGTGAATGGGTGGAAGCCTTGCAGCACCGTGCTTCGACGTTGGCTCACTTAAAGCGTGATCAAGAATCGCTGCAAGCCATTGATCAACTGTGTGAAGTATTGAAGCGGTCGCGCGAAAGCAAGTATTCGCGCTTGGCCACGCAACAACTGGACATCGCTCAAGAAACCTTTTGGCGCGATTCGCTGCTCAAAGACATCGCATGGGAAGTTGAGGCTCGTGGCCTTGCTGCTTCCATCATGATGAACAATAAGCAGTGGGAACTGGCCGAAAACGAGCTGACCGAAATTCTGAAGTTGTCACCCAATCGTGCCAACGAGTTTTACAACCGCGGATTGGCTCGCTACTTCCAAGGGTCGCTGCAAGGTGCAGCCAACGATATGCGTAGCTTCCTGGGCAAAACCAAGCTGTCGCCGGACTCGGAACAGGTCGAGCGCGCGCTATCCATCCTCGGCGAATTCGAGGGTTAATCACACGGCAACCGGTCCAGCCGGCAACGGACCGGCTACTTATCGTCTACCGGCGGGGTGAACTGAACGCGCGGTCCGTCATCTTTGGCGGCTTGCAATGGCTCCTCAGTCGACGGTACTTGCATCACTAATTCCAACAACTGTTCGTCGCGCAATAGCTGCAAGGTTGCTTCGGAACGAAGCAGGCGCAACGCATTAAAAAGCGAGGCAAAGTCTTCGGTCAAATAGCCGTCCAAGCCGAGCACAAAATCGTTGGCGCACAAATCTGCGGCAGCCGCTGCTGAGCCGGGCTCAACATGAAGGACGCGCAGGCCAGTGCGCATCGACAGCCCGAGCTGACGCCTCAACTTCGGTGGGATCACCGCAACTTGTACCTCCAATCCCAACCTTGGCCGTGGCTGATCCACAGGTAATGCCAGGTGCTGTTCAAAGAGGCGCAGCACTTTGTTGACCGGAATGGCAAAGCTGACGCCGTTGGAAAACTGGCGGTTCAATGCCGGCGCATTCGCCAACATCGATCCTTCCTCCGTCGGCACATCGCGTAGCGAGGACAGGGCGATGGCGATGACTTGGCCCTTACTGTTGGCAATCATTCCGCCACCGTCACCGGGATTCATTGGATTGGTAGTTTGAATCAATCCATGAGCCGGACCGATGGTTCGCCCGCGGCCCGACAGCATGCCCATCGTGAAAGTGCCGTCTAAGCCAAAGGGGTTGCCCAAGCCAAAGGTCAGCGAGCCGACCGGCATTATTTGCGGCATCCCGAAAGCAGGCGGTTCCAATGCCAAGCCTTCGACTTCAACCAACGTCAATCCATAGGTTGGGCGTTGCGCCAATGGTTTGCCGGCGTAGCTGCGCCCGTCAAGATCGACGACTTTCACCGCGCCCTCTTCTTTGGGCCAGATGCCGGGAACCACGATGTAACAGCCGTTCTCCGTCTCGCGTAGGACCACGCCGGAAACTACATAATTCCAACCGGCTTGCCCCTTCCCGCCTTCGGCGTCGGCTTCGGATGCCGGGCTGACCTGGACCTGCACCAAACTTGGACGCAGGCTGCGGTAAATCTGAATCAGCTCGTTTTCACAACGCCCGAGCTGACTGAAAGTCTCTTCCAGTTCCAGCGGGCCGGGCTTGAGGCCTGAATCGGGAACAGGGCAGGTATCCACCTGCCCTATTGCCACGGCCAGCCCAAGGATGAGGTTTGCCGCAATCATTGCCGGGATGGCTTAGAACTTTTCTTTGTTGCCCTGCGGAGGCAGAGTCTCGACGTTGACCGCACTCTTGGATTCAGCGGCATCGTCGTTCTCGTCGTGGGCAGCGGGCACGCCTTGATCCATCTTGTGCGGGCAGAAGCGCAGCAAGTGCAGCATCTCGTCATAAGAGGCGCGACGCAGACCGGGCTCCTCAAGATCGTTGTCGAGCACAGGCGTGGTGCTGATCACCGGCTCGTCTCCGGTGCCAATGTTGTCCTTGCCTTCCGGATAGAAAACAACCGCCAGCAATAATGCGGCGGCAGACATCATCACCGGGGCAAAGTTGAAGCGGCGGAACCACGGCAAACGGTGGCGACCGGCGGCGTCAACAGCGTCAAGACGGGCATCGAGTTCGGCCCACAGGCTGACTTCGGGCTGGGCTTCCTCGCGAATTTCCTGCAGCGCCAAGCGTGCGGCCCGGAAGGCCTCAAGCTCGGCGGCACAGGGCGCACACTTAGCGATGTGCGTTTCCACTTGGGAAGCTTCAGCTACGGTCAGGTCTCCCCCCGCGTGGAGGGCTAGCAGTTCTTCAGGGAGGTTGCAGCTCATAGCAGTTCGGCTCCTTCTTCTTTTCCAAGGGTGCGTTCCCAGTGTTCACGGAACAGCTTGCGGGCGTGATGCAGACGCCAACGAACCGTACCAGGAGTTGCACCGACTCGTTCCCCAATTTCTCCGCAAGAAAGACCTTCCAGATCTCGCAGGGCGAGAACCACGCGGAATTTCTCAGGCAGATCGGCCAGGATCAGGCGGACCATTTTCTGCCGTTCCGAAGCGGAAGCTTCATGGACAGGACCATTGCGATTGGAATCCCAATCCCCGGTCAACTCAACCGCAGCGCCGGGCGTGCCGGCGGATTGACGACGAGCGCGGTCAACAGCTTGGTTGCGCAGAATGCGGTAGAACCAGGTGCTGAACTTGCGCTTCAGGTCAAAACGAGCGCGGTGAGCATAAACCTTAAGGAATGCCTCCTGCGCGACCTCGCGAGCAGTTTCGTAGCTGCCGACGATGGCACGGGCGGTGTGAGTGGCCTTGCCCTCATAGCGCTCAACAATGACGCGGAAAGCACTGCGGTCGCCATCGATGCAGAGGGCGAACAGTTCTTCATCCGTCAACTGGGCACGAGGGTCAACGCCAGCATCGGGCGGAGACTCTAGGGAAGGGGTACGGACCAATCTCAAAGCGGGGGAACTCATGTTCTTGCCCGGCTTACGCTGGGCAAAGACCTACTGTTGGGTTCATTCGAAGGAAATTAGGTCCGACGCCGGCCCCGCGGGGAGCCAGGGGTGCGTCGCACCGGGCCGCTTGCATCCGGTTCTCCGGGAACCACAACGGAGGGATCAGAGGCTGCTTGTTGGCCTTGTTGGGCTTCCTCGGCTGCCTCTTTCTGAATTTTCGCCTCCGTGCGGGCGATTTGCCGGAATTTCTCGTAGCGTTGATCCAGCAATTTCTCGACGGCGACGGAGCCCAAGGCGTCCAATTCGCGGGCAACATAGTCACCCACAATATCCATCGCTTGTTTGGGGTGAGCGTGTGCCCCACCGACCGGCTCGTCGACCACCTCGTCGACTAAACCGAGGCCGAGCATGCTTTCCGCAGTCAGCTTCAAAGCATCAGCCGCTTTTTCCTTGCCCTCGGCGCTGCGCCACAAAATCGACGCGCAACCCTCCGGCGAAATCACCGAATACCAGGAATTCTCCAGCATCGCGACGCGGTCGGCCACGGCAATGCCGAGCGCCCCACCGGAGCCGCCGTCGCCAATCAGCAGCGCGATGATCGGCACCCGCACTTGGAACATGCGGTAAATGTTCTCGGCAATAGCCCGCGCCTGGCCACGCTCCTCGGCCCCCACTCCGGGGTAAGCACCGGGTGTATTAACAAAACAAACGATCGGCAGGCCCATGCGCTCGGCCAGCTGCATTTTGAGCAAAGCCTTGCGGTAGCCCTCCGGGTGCGCCGAGCCGAAGTGGCAAGCGAGGCGCTCCTTGGTATTGCGGCCTTTGCGATGGCCGATGACCATGACCTGATGGCCGCGAATCGTGCCCAAACCGGTCACAATCGCCTGATCGTCGCCAAAGGTGCCGTCGCCGTGTAGCTCGACGAAGTCCTCGCACAGGTACTCAATGTAATCGCCGGTCAGCGGTCGCTTCGGGTGACGCGCGACCTGGACGCGGTTCCAAGGCGTCAGATTGGAATAGACCTCTTGGGTCAATCGCTTCAGCCGCTCGCGATAGAACTCGAGTTCTTCGCTGAGATCGTGCGTGGTCTGCTGCGCCAGCTCTTCCAGCTCCTGCAGCCGGGTGCGCACGTCTTCGATCGGTTGCTCGAACGGCAGTGCCGACGGCTGGGAGGTGGACTTTTTCGCTTTACGGGCCATGACGAAGTGGCGTAGATCCGGGGAACGGACCCTCCTAGAATATCCGCTTCGGTCGACGATTGACCACTGTCCATGGAAACTCAAGCCTGGCGCATCCAGCTGGAACTCGATTCCAGCCGTCCTGACCCCGTCGGTGAATCCGCTCGCGCGGCGCTCACCCACCGTGGTCTGCCCATTGAACACAAGGTCCGCAGCGGACGAGGTTTCTTGCTGCCGGCATCGCTGGATCGTGCGGTCGTGGATCGCATTGCCGGCGAGTTGCTCGCCGATCCGGTGACCGAAACCATCGCCGTGGTCGAACCCGGCGAGGTCAAGGCCGACGGCGATCACACGCTGGTAGTTCGACGCCTTCCCGGTGTTGCCGACCCCGAAGCCGACTCGACGCGGCGCGCTTTGTCGTTGTTTGACGTCGAAGTTTCGGCCGACGATCCGGTGCAATGCTTCCGCACCTTCCGCGTCGAAGGCGAGGTTTGCTCGGATGAGTTGGTGCGCATCGGTTCGCGCGCATTGGCGAACCCAACCATCGAAAGCGCATCGTTGGGTAACGAAGCCATTCATCCTCACCCGGTTCCGGCGGTGCGAACTTTTGAGCGCACCGAGGTACCCATGCTCGAAGCGAGCGACGAACAACTGGATCAAATTTCGCGCGACATGAGCTTGGCGCTCAGCACGTTGGAAATGCGCGAGATCCAAAACTTCTACAAAGAAGAAGGTCGCGAGCCCACCGATGTAGAACTGGAAACGCTTGCTCAGACTTGGTCGGAGCACTGCAAGCACAAGACCTTGACCGGTCCGGTTTGCTTCCGCGAGTTTGCCGCCGACGGCGATTTGATTCGCGAACGCAACTTTGAAAACCTGCTCAAAGAAACGGTTTTTGAAGCTACGCGCAAGCTGTCGCCGGAATGGTGCTGGAGCGTGTTTAAAGACAACGCCGGCGTGATTGCGATGACCGATGACATCGGCATTGCGATTAAGGTGGAAACGCACAACCACCCATCGGCATTGGATCCTTATGGCGGTGCCGGAACCGGCATTGGCGGCGTGATTCGCGACATCCTCGGTACGGGACTAGGTGCGCGCCCATTTGCCGCTACCGATGTGTTCTGCGTGGGGCCGGAAGACTTCCCGCGAGAGGAATTGCCGCAAGGCACGTTGCACCCTGATCGCGTGTTGGAAGGCGTCATTGCAGGCGTTCGTGACTACGGCAACCGCATGGGCATTCCGACGGTATCCGGCACTGTGATTCGTCACCCCGGCTACGTGGCTAACCCGTTGGTTTACGCCGGCTGCATTGGTGAAATCCCGCGCGACAAGGTCGACAAAGAAGTGCGCCCCGGGGACGTCATCGTTGCCATTGGCGGACGCACCGGACGCGATGGAATTCACGGTGCAACCTTCTCCAGTGAAGCGTTGCACGAAGAGTCGGACACCATCGACTCGACCGCGGTTCAAATCGGCGACCCGATCACCGAAAAGAAGGTGCTCGACGTGATGATGATCGCCCGCGACCGCAACTTGTACACCGCTTGCACCGACTGCGGCGCGGGTGGTTTTAGTTCGGCGGTTGGTGAAATGGGTGAAGACACCGGCGCCGAAGTCGAACTGTCGACCGCGCCATTGAAGTACCCCGGCTTGAGCTATTGGGAAATTTGGATTAGCGAAGCGCAAGAACGCATGGTCATGGCAGTACCGCCGGAACATTGCGCGGAAATGCGTGAGCTATGCGAACTGCACGAAGTGGGCTACACCGAGTTGGGCACTTTCAACGACAGTGGTCGCTTGAAGTTGACTTGGCACGGCGAAACCGTCGGCGACTTGCCGATGTCCTTCTTACACGGTGCGGTTCCCCAACCCACCCGCCAAGCCGACAGCCATCGCCTGCCGTTGCAATCCACCAACTGGCCCGACGAAACGGCGCGTGAACTGTTGCTGGACGCTTTGGCCCATCCATCCTGCGCCAGCAAAGAATGGGTGGTCCGCCAATACGATCACGAAGTGCAAGGCGGAACCGTGGTCAAGCCATACCAAGGTCCGCACGGTCGCGGCCCCGGCGACGGCACCGTGGTCAAGCCGCGATTGGAGTTGAAGAATGGCGTCGCCATTGGCTGCGGCATTGCCCCATCGATGGCATTGCTCGACGCCTACGCTGGTACCGCCTGTGCTTTGGATGAAGCTATTCGCAACGTGGTCGCCGCAGGTGGTAACCCCCATCGCACTGCGCTGCTCGACAACTTCTGCTGGGGCGACTGCCGCAAACCGGATCGCCTGGGTTCATTGGTGCAAGCCGCCGAAGCTTGTTACGACGCATCCATCGCTTACGGCGCACCGTTCATCAGCGGCAAAGACTCGCTGAACAACGAATACCGCGTCGGTGACGAAGAAACCGCCATCCCGCCGACCTTGTTGGCTACGGCAATGGCACCGGTCAACGACACCAGTCGCTGCCCCACCACGCCATTGAAAAACAGCGGCAACTTGCTGATCGCCCTCGGTGCCACCCATAGTGCTGGTGGTGGCTCGGTCGCCGGAGAAATCCTCGGCATCGATCAATCCGAGGTCCCGCGCCCGGACTTCAGCACTGCGCCGGCGCTGTTCGACGCGCTTTACCAAGCCATTCAATCGGGCTACGTGCAATCCTGCCACGACCTCAGCGAAGGCGGATTGGCGGTGGGCGTCGCCGAAATGGTGTTTGGCAGCAATCTAGGTTGCACCGTCGACCTCAGCCGCGTGCCGGGCGGCGAAGACCTGCCCAACTCGGCACGCATGTACGCCGAAACGCCGACGCGTTTTGTGCTCGAAGTCGCTCCTGAAGATCTGGACGATGTCGCCCAACTGTTCCAAACCATGCCGTGGGCGACCATCGGTCAGGTCGAAGACAACGGCGGTTCGTTCAAACTTTGCGACGGCGACCAACCGGTCTTTGAATACACCACCTCTGAACTGCTGCACGCCAACGGAGTCCGCGCATGAAACCCAAAGTCCTGCAACTGTTCGCCGCCGGCATCAACTGCGATCGCGAACTAACCTTCGCCTTCGAGTCAGCCGGTGCGGAAGTCGAAGAGATTCACATTCGCGAGTTGATTCACAATCCGGACCGCATTCTGGATTGCCAAGTGTTTGCCATTCCTGGCGGATTCACATATGGCGACGACCTCGGCGCTGGCCGCATTCTGTCGGTTGAAGTCATCGCCTTCTTGCGCGAAACGCTACTGAAGCTGCACGAACAAGGTGGCTCGATTTTCGGCGTTTGCAACGGCTTCCAAGTTTTGGTCAAAGCCGGATTACTTCCCGGCATCGACGGTGTCGACATTTCGCTGAGCTGGAACGACACCCACCGCTTTGAATGCCGCTGGAGCCGCTTGCTGGTCGACCCGGCGCTTTCCCACGTGTTGCCGGCCAATAGCATCCTGCCGGCCGGCACCGCCCACGCCGAAGGCAAGTTGGTGCTCGGCAGTTCAGACGACGTGCAAACCCTCGCCGATGCCGGTTGCGTGGCGCTGCGCTACGCCACCCCCGAAGGTCAGGCCACCGAGGCTTACCCTTACTGCCCCTCCGGCAGCGAAGGCGGAATCGCCGGTCTGGTCTCGCCCAGCGGCCGCATCCTTGGCTTGATGCCGCACCCGGAACGCTGTCTTTCCGCCGAATCGCTACCTGATCGCGGCCACGGCGGTTGGGGCGACGGCACCACCGGCATCGATTTCTTCCGCGGCCTGCTCAGCCCCTACCTGAGCGAAACCAAAGCGACGGTTTAGGCAAAGTCGGCCAAGCGTCGATAGGCAGACATGGGCATGCCCCAGCGTCTGCCGCTGCAGGAAGAATTACGCAAACTCGAACGCCGCCTGAGAAGGCGGTGGTCGGGCGCGTTTGGTGGTGCCCCCACTGGACTTAAGGCCTACCGAGCCTCGTGGCTGACGTCGTTCCAGGGCGGCTACCAACGCTGCGAGCGCGAGCACATGTGGCGTGACTTGGCTGCAGGATCGCCGCTTTTGGTCAGCGACTTCCACCCGCTGCGCCGATCCACCCGCATGTTGCAGCATTTGCTGGCCGAAATGCCGCTGCCGAAAACGCCGTGTTTGGCGTTGGAATTGCTTCCCCATCACGAACCGGTTCCGGTGCGGTCCTTACTCACCGACACCAGAGGCCACGCTGCACGGTGCTTGCAGTTGATGGACGGCCGCCTCGTAACCGATGTATATCCCGATGCTTTGGAAGAACTTGCCCTGCACGACGGCTGGCTCGCCGGGGTATGGACCGATGCATCGCCGCACGATCGCGACGCCTTCGCCGCCAATTGCTGGAAAAGCTGGCAAACGCAACACCCCAACCTCTACCAGTTGCTGCAATTTGGGGATTGGCATTTAGCCGACAATCACTTACCGCGCGCGCTGAAGGCGGTCGGCGGTAATCCCACGGTGTTGCATCAATCGCCGGAGCCGCTGTGGGATCGCATCCGCCCGCAGGGTGAAGAACCGTGCTTGAAACTGGATAACGGCCATTACGCTTGGTTGCACACGCCACCCATCGCCCAGTGGGCAGCCGCAGTGCAGGGCGAAGACCAATCCATGGACCACCACACGCTGGACTCGGTCGCCGACCTGCTCGAAGAATTGGCCGACGCGCTGGCCGAATTGCTTCAAGTCGATGGTTCCGACGAGTGCCCATACATCCTCGGTCCGGATGACTGGCCGGAGTTCTTCTACTCACTACCCCGCGAATCCGCCGCCGCCTTCCACCCCGATTTTCCGCCCGGCCGCTTCCTCGGTCATCCGCGCGAGAATTTGTTTTGGGTGCCGGAGCACCCGTCGTGGAATTTGCTGGTCGAAATGGCCGCCGAACTCCTGCTTTCGGCACGCCCGGTCCACGCCGATTTTGACCACATCGCCGCACGCTTCGCATTCTGCCACCTGATCCCGCTTGCTTGGAACCCGTTCCTCGCGCACTCCCAATCCGCCCAACTGCGGGCGGCATACGGCTCTACGCCGGACCTGGCGTGCAAACCGGCAAGCCGGGACCGCTATGTCGCCCAGCGCCAACTGGGCTGGCAAGCGGCGACGGCAATGCTTCAATTCCGCCTGCTCGACGTCAGCAGTGCCCAAGATCTGCTCAAATCCGCTCCGCGCGCTTTTATTTGGTACTTCGCTTTGAGTACAATCCAGGCGTCCGCAGTGAGCGCATCATGAAGCAGTTTGCCGTCCTACTCGTCCTCATTCCGTTGCTTGGTTCTTGTGTGGCCGCGCCGTTCATTGCGGCCGGCGCCATTGGTGTTTGGACCTACGACGAGTATTCGGATAACGGTGGCTCCATTCCGGTTGAAGCCCCTTATCAAGATGTTTGGATCGCCGCAAAGGCGGTGGCCATGGATCGCGTTGAGCCCGGCGATAAGTTGGAAATCAACGATGGCGTGATGCGCATCGAAGGTCGCATCGACGACGCCAACGTATTGATTAGCGTGCTGCTCTACCCGAGCACCGACAAGTTGACTGAAATCAAAGTCACGGCGCTGCAAGGTCTGCGCGGTCGAGCCGACATCGCGCAGGAAATCGCCGAAGACATCGCCAACCGTCTTTAAACGCAGCCGCCGAGCGCGTTAATCGTCTAATTCCGGACGATACTTCGGCCAACAGGTGCTGCAGTAACCTTCCAAGGTGAGGGTGTGGTGCACCATGTGGAAGTTGCACTTTTTCGCTTCTTGCTGCTGAAGCGCTTCGATCTCTGGATTGCGGAACTCGATGATGGTCGAGCAGCCCATGCAAATCATGTGATCGTGATGGCGATGGCCAAGGATGTGCTCGTAAAGCACCTGCCCCTGCCCACGCTCAATGGCGGCTAAAAACCCTCCTTCCACCAGTAAGCCCAAAGTGCGGTAAACCGTTGCGCGCGAGGCGCGGCCGCCATTGGACTTGACCCAGTCGTACATCTGCTCGGCAGTAAAGTGCGAATGGGTTTGCCAAGCTTGAGTAAGAACTTCCCTGCGCGGTTCAGTGACGCGCAAGCTCTTCTTTTTCAGGAAGTCTTCAAAAAGTTGGAGGGCTTCTTTGGCATCCATTAGAAGTTTTGAGCCGCTTCCAGCGCGGCGAGACCGATGTCGGTCCGGTAAGTCTTGCCTTCAAATTCGATTTGATCGACCGCTGCGTAGGCACGCTTGCGAGCTTCAAGCAGGTCGTCACCTAACGCGGTGACGGCCAGGACACGGCCTCCGGCTGTGACAATTTGACCATCCTTTTCGGCGGTACCGGCGTGGAAGACTTGCAGGTCGGGGCCCTGCTCAATGCTGTCCAATCCGTGAATCGGAATCCCCTTGGGGTAGCTGGCCGGATAACCCTTCGACGCAAGGATGACGGTAATCGCCGGCCGCTCGTCCCATTCCGGAGCTTCCAATTCGTCGAGGTTGCCGTTGGCACAAGCCATCAGCAACGGCACGAGGTCGGACTTCAGGCGCGGCATCAACACTTGGCATTCGGGATCGCCGAAGCGCACGTTGTACTCCAGCACCTTGGGACCGGCGGTGGTCAACTTCAAACCGGCGAAGAGCACGCCTTGGAAGCGGCGGCCTTCGTGGTTCATGCCGTGAATGGTCGGCAGGATGACCTGGCGTTCCACTGCGTCACGAGTGCGCGGACTAATCAACGGGTTCGGGCAAACCGCGCCCATGCCGCCGGTGTTCGGGCCGACGCCGCCGTCGCCCAATTGCTTGTGATCCATGCAGCTTTCCAGCGGCAAGAAGGTACGGCTGTCAGTCAGAGCAAAGATCGAAGCTTCCGGCCCATCCAAGAACTCTTCAACCAAAATGGTGGCACCGGCCTCGCCGTGCACACCGTCTTCCAGCATCGCCTTGGCTGCAGCGCGCGCTTCGCGCACGTCTTCGCAAATCACCACGCCTTTGCCGGCAGCTAAGCCCGAAGCTTTGATCACTACGGGGTAGCGCGCGCCACCTTGCAGGTAGGAAATCGCCGGATTGGAATCGCCGAACACGCGGTAAGCACCGGTCGGTACACGATGGCGCACCATGATGTCCTTGCAGAAGGCTTTGCTGCTCTCTAGCTCGGCGGCGCCGGCGCGTGGGCCGAACACCGGCACGTTGATGTCGTGCAAACGGTCGGCGAGGCCGTCGGCGAGCGGATCTTCCGGCCCAATCACCACCAAGCCTACGTCATTCGCCTTGCAGAAACTGACGATGCCATCCAGGTCATTGGCAGCAAGGTCTAAGTTTTCCCCGAGGGTTGCCGTACCCGGATTTCCAGGGGCGAACCACATGGATTCCACCAGTGGGGATTGTGAAATTTTCCAAGCCAGGGCATGTTCCCGGCCACCGGATCCGACAAGCAGAACGCGCATCGGCCAGATTCTACGCTCGCCCAAGATTGCGGCCAAGGATTGCTGGCGACAATCACGGTGGCGTCCGGCAAAAGGATTCCTGGTTGAGAGGCGGCGGCGAAGTTACACCAGAGGGGTGAGTCCAAACATCAATACCGCCGATCTCGAGCACTCTGCCGACGGCCCGCTGGGTCCGGAGCAGCTGGCGCGCATCGTCGATCTCAGCCCAGATGCCATTTTGCTGCTGGACAAGGACGACGTGATTCGAGTTTGGAATCGCAGTGCCGAGCGCATTTTCGGCTACAGCGCGAACCAGGCGGTTGGCCACTCCTTCGACCTGCTGTTGCCGCAATCCCTACGCGACGATGGCGAAATGGATCGCATTCGCGAGCTGACCAACCAAACTGGTGAACTTCGCGATTATCGCACCAAACGAAAGACCGCCGATGGCCGCGAGTTGGTCGTGTCTTTAGCACGTCGACGGCTGTTGGATAGCACTGGCGAATTCAGCGGCACCATTGCCATTTTGCGCGATGTATCCGAAACCGTACGCTTGCGCCAACAGGCTTCCGATGCCATGCATTTAGCAGCGATCGGCAACATTGCCTCGCAGGTAGCTCATGAAATCCGCAATCCGCTAGCAGGCATTCACGGGGCGCTGCAAGTGTTGCGGCGCCGCTTTCCGCCAAACAGTAGCGAGCAGGAGATTTTCGTCGGCTTAACCGATGAGATTCGTCGGTTGGATGGCTTGGTCACCGACCTGCAACGTTTCGGCCGGCCGGTGGAAATTCATCCTGAGCATTTAGACCTCGCCGCGCTGGCGCGTACTTGGGTGGATTCGGTCGGCGATGCTTTTGAGGAAGAGGTGCAAGTGGTTGGACAATTGCCCGATGAGTTGATTTTGCACAGCGACCCGTTGATCCTGCGCGATGTCTTGACCGCGTTAGCGAGCAATGCGGTGGAAAATCATCATGGCGGTAGCGTGCGGTTGGAGTTGCACCTGACCCTGGCGGATGGTTGGGCCATCCTCGATCTCTACGACGACGGCCCCGGCATTCCCGATGACATGATCGACAAGCTTTGGGAACCCTTCGTCACCTCCAAGGTGCGTGGATCCGGTCTTGGCCTAGCGATCTGCCGCCGCAACATCGAGAACATGGGCGGGCAATTGGATTGGGTTTGCAACGGCGGGCGCGAATCCATGCCCGGTGCCCAATTCCGAATTAGTCTTCCGCAGACGTAGCGTCGTCGTCGAGGCCGAACTTGTCGATGCGATAGCGAATTTGGTCACGTTTCATCCCGAGCAAACGTGCGGCCTTGCTGCGATTTCCGCCACAGCGACGCAACGCCTCGGCCACCCAAGCGCGCTCAAGGTCCTCCAACGAGCAACCACCGGTGGGCAGCGCAGGAAGCCCGCTCGGGTCCATGCGGCTACTCATGCCGCCTAATTCCGGCGGCAAGTCGGCAAGATCGATTTGCTCGCCGACGACCAATAGCGCCGCACGCTCGATTGCATTGCGCAATTCACGCACGTTGCCCGGCCACGGGAAAGCCTGCATAGCTGCCAACGCCGCTTCACTGAATCCATTGGCAGGGCTGCCGAATTCGCGCCGGTAAACATCGAGAAAATGCTCGGCCAACGGGCGGATGTCTTCAAGGCGATCCTTAAGCGACGGAATTAAAACCGGCAGCACGCGTAAGCGGTAAAACAAGTCTGCGCGGAATCGACCTTCGGCGACGTCTTGTTGCAGGTCGCGATTGGTCGCAGCGACAACCCGAGCTTCTAAGCGCAGCTGCCGGGTGCCGCCCACGCGACGGAAGGTGCGGTCCTCGAGCAAGGTCAGCATCTTGGCCTGAGTACCGGGCGGCAAATCGCCGATTTCGTCAAGGAACAAAGTGCCGCCATAGGCCAATTCCGCGAGTCCAGGCTTGGCGTTTTTGGCATCGGTAAACGCGCCTTTCTCGTGACCGAATAGCTCGGATTCCAGCAAGGCTTCGGGAATAGCGGTACACGGCACCGAAATAAACGGCCGCTGCTCATCGCCGCCAAAGCGGTGCAGCAACCGCGCCGCCAGTCCTTTGCCGACACCACTTGCGCCGGTCAGCAAAACCGTAGTGGCTTCACTGCGACCGATGCGTTCCAACAAGCGAATGACTTCTTGAAAACTTGCCGACTCGGCGACAAAACCCATCGCGCTGGGGTCGCGTCGCTGGCTTTCTTCAATGCGGCGCAATCGGCTGCGGTCCAAAATGCGCACCGCTTTGGCCAGAATCTCATCCAAGTCAAACGGCTTGCCGACGTAATCCTGCGCGCCCGCTTGAATGGCATCGACGGCGGCGTCGAACGAGCCATAAGCCGTGATCATCAGCACCGGCAACTCACTGTCCTTCTCCAGCACCTCAGTCAGCAAGTCCATGCCTTGACCGTCAGGCAAGCGCTGATCCAGCAGCAGCAAGTCGGGCCATTCTTCATCCAGGCGCCGCCGCGCTTCTTCCAAAGTGGCGGCTTCCTCGACCATCGCGCCGGCGTCCTCAAACCCAGCGCGCAGACTCCAGCGAATCATCTGCTCGTCGTCGACGACCAGGATGCGCGGGGCGGGAGTTGGGAAACGGATTTCCACGGCCTAGTGGGGCTGGGCGTTGGCGCCGGGTATGCGACGCCAACGTGTGGCTCAGTATGGCTTAGCGGAACGGACGGCGGACCACCAGGGCTACGAAAATTGCCAGCAAAGCAATGCCCCCGACCACAGTGATCAGCGAGAACTTCATTCCCATATCCGAATCGTCCGACGCCTCACCGGCCACTTCAAAAGCGGTTTCCTCCGGATTTTGGGGTCGATAAGACCGAGTGGGTTTTTCGGGCGTTGCAGCATCTAAGGCACGCAAGCGCACCACTGCTTCTTGCACCACTGCCGCAGGGCCGGAAATGAACATCGAGTTCGAACGGCTAACCGGCTGAATGTTTGGCGCCTGCTCACGGTCGAAGGTACGTTCCACGCTGGTCGCCGAGCTGACGACGTCGGCACGTTCCAAGGTCAGCAATACGGTCACCAATTTGCCGGAGTTGGCATTGTTGGCCATGCCTTCCAGCACGCTTAACTCCACCAACTTGCCTTCCACTTGGGTCGGCTCTTCCTGCTGGGAAGAAACGGTAGTTGCCAGCAAAATGGCGGCAAGCAATGCAGTCAGGATGGCACGTATCATTCGGCGAGGCTCTTCGAGACCATTTCAAAAGTGTCTTTAGACAGCTTGCCGTGATCGAGGATGCGTTGCAATTGTTGCTTCATCGCATCACTCCACGGTTGGCGGTAGCGCTTCCAGCGACCGAGCGGTGCAACCAAGCGCGACGCGATCTGCGGGTTGAAGGAATCCAATTCCAGAATGCGATCGGCGAGAAAGGCGTAGCCGGCGCCGTCGGCACGATGGAAGCCACTGACGTTGGCGGCGAAACTGCGCAACAGCGAACGCACTTTGTTCGGGTTCTTCATGCTGAAGGCCGAATGCTCCATCAGGGCGACGACTTGGTCCAGCACGTCGTCGTGAGTGGCACCGGCTTGCAATGCGAACCACTTGTCCATAACCAACGCGTTATCGCTCCAACGCTGTTCAAACGCCGCCAATGCGTCGCGCGCCGCATCGCTGGAGTGATCGACCAAACAAGCGAGGGCGGCAAGTGAATCGGTCATGTTGTCGGCGTTGGCAAATTGCTGCTGAGCCAAATCAACCGCCGCGCTGTTTCCGGAAGCAACCATGTAGCTCAGGCAAACGTTGCGCAATTGGCGCGGGCCAATTTGCTCTTGGTTCCATTCGTAGCTATTTTCGCTCTTCAGTTGGTGGTAGAACTTTTCCCAATCCGCATAAAGTTGGGCACCCAATGCTTTGCGCAAGCCGCAACGCGTGCGGTGCAACGCGCTGGGTTCGATCAACTCCATCTCTTCGCCCAGCGTGGCCGTCGCCGGCAAGATCAACGCGTAAGCGCGCAATGCCGGATCCAGTTCCTCATCGTTCAGCGTTTTGCCGATGGCATCCGCCAACATGTCGGGCAACTGTGACTCGGCGCCATCGGCAACGGCGTCTACTTGGCCGAGAATGGTGCGGCTGGCCAACTCTTGGCCGGCTTCCCAACGGCAGAAGGAATCGGTGTCCATGCCGAACAATTGCGCCAGCTCGGCGTCGCTGCGTTCCATGCGCAACTTGACCGGCGCCGAGAATCCGCGCAACACCGATGGAATCGGTTCGGCGGCAATGTTGTCGAAGTGGAACTCTTGCTCGGCTTCGGTCAACTCCAACACCTTGGTACCGATTAAGTCGTGGCCATTGGCATCAAGCAGCCCCACTGCCAGCGGAATGTGGAACGGCAGTTTGTTGCTTTGCCCTGGCGTATCCGGGCAGGATTGACTGCAACGCAAGGTGTAGCGTTTGGCCGCCGCGTCATAGCTGCCGGATGCCGTCACCACCGGCGTACCGGCTTGCAGGTACCAACGCTCGAATTGAGTTAAATCAAAATCATTGGCGTCGGCCATCGCCGCACGGAAATCATCGCATGTCACGGCTTGGCCGTCGTGGCGCTCAAAGTACAGATCCATACCTTTGCGGAAGCCTTGCTTGCTGAGCAACGTCTGATACATGCGAATCACCTCGGCACCTTTGACGTAAACCGTCGCGGTGTAAAAGTTGTCCATCGCAATGTACGACTCGGGGCGAATCGGGTGTGCCATCGGTCCGCCGTCTTCAGGGAACTGACCGTTGCGCAAGGTGCGCACGTTGTCGATGCGCTGCACCGCCGCCGAACCCATATCGGCCGAGAATTCCTGATCGCGGAATACAGTTAGACCTTCTTTCAACGTCAGCTGGAACCAATCGCGGCAGGTGACGCGGTTGCCGGTCCAGTTGTGGAAGTACTCGTGGCCAATCACGCTTTCGACGCCTTCGAAGTCGGCGTCGGTCGCGGTGTCGCGACTAGCCAATACATAAACGGTGTTGAAGACGTTGAGACTCTTGTTTTCCATCGCGCCCATGTTGAAGTCTTCAACCGCAACGATGTTGTAGATGTCCAGGTCGTATTCCAAACCATAAACATCTTCATCCCACTTCATCGACTTCTTCAGCGACTCCATCGCATGGTCGAGGCGATCAACGTTGCGATGTTCGGAGTAGATGTACAAATCCACTTCGCGGCCGCTAGTCGTCGTGTAAGTGTCGTGAATATGACCCAAATCCCCCGCAACCAGGGCGAACAAATAACTCGGCTTCGGGAACGGATCTTGCCACACCGCAAAGTGACGGCCTTCTTCATCGCAATCCCCCGACACCATTAAGTTGCCATTGCTCAACAGCACCGGGCAAGTCTTTTGGTCGGCCTCCATGCGCACCAAATAATTGGTCATGATGTCGGGCCGATCCATGAACCAAGTAATGCGACGGAATCCTTCCGCTTCACACTGCGTGCAGTAGTTGCCCGACGACTGGTACAAGCCGGACAACTGCATGTTTTTATCCGGGTGAATCTTGACCTGAATCTCCAGAGTGAATTGCAGCGGCAATCCGCGAATAGTCAGCGATTCGGCAGCGATGTCATAGCGGTCCTTGGCCAGCTCCACTCCATCAACGCGAATGCTCAGAGTCTCCAAATCTTCGCCGTCCAACACCAAATCGGCGTCGGCACTGGAGCCGTCGCGACGCGCCATTTGCAAACGCGATTGCACCAAGGTGTGATCGGCCCGCAGGTCGAAGTCGAGCTCAACCGCTTCGATTTGGAATGGGTGTTCCTGGTAGTCCTTGCGGAACTTCTCCACCGGAGCGGCAGCTTGGGTTTCCGGTGCAGCAGGAGATGCAGAGGTGGATTCGGCCATGATGGCCCGATTTTAGCTCGCGCCGGCCGACGAAACCGCCGCTAGTCGTCCCTTTCCACGATGTCGATCAAGTAAGCCTGCGAATGCTCGGCGAGGCGGGCGTCCTCTTCCTGCTGCTCCCAGCGCTGCTCCATTTGCCGACGGCGCTTCCGCCGCCGCAACCAGATGAATGGCAGCAGCAAACATGCAAAGGCAAACAGGAAGGTGATGAAGTGCTGGTAGAACTCCTGCGCTAATCGGCGAAAGCTGGTTAGCTGCGCGCGCATGCGCTCTTCCAGCTCCACCAGAGCTTTACCGGTAGTTTCGAGCACCGCTTTTTCAAAGGACATGCCTTGGTGGACCGCGTTCAAGATCTGGTGGACCACTCCAGGTCCATAATCCTGACGCAGCATCGAAACAAAAGCATGGCCCTGGGCGTATCCCTCGGCGGCGCGCAAGCCGGAGCGACCGAAGTCGTTCTTAAAGTCGGATAAGTAGCGCAAATTGCCCGACATCGCCATCCACGACAGCGAGATGCCGGTTTCGGCGAGGTAAATTTCGCCGCTGAATTCTTCAGCCAATCCTTCGTGAAACCAGGCCGGTAAGCGCTGAAAAGTCTCGGCCCCCAGCGCGCCGATGGCATGGTGCAACAACTCATGGCGCATCGTCGACCGCAGCCGATATTCCTCGGCGGAACTCTGCACCGACATCACCATTTCGCCGCGCGACGGAATCGCGACCGCCGCGACCCAGGTCGGCATTTCGCGACCGACGTGACGACTGATGCCATCGCGATTCGTCACCCAAATCATTTTGCCTGGTCGCGGCGACGGGCCGATGCTGGGGATTTGATGCAGCCCCAACCAGTTATGTGCCTCTTCCAAAATGGTGTCGGCTTCGGCGGTCATGCGAGCGGCCAGCTCGGCGCTTTCGGCCGGTGCGCGCCATTGGAAATACTTGCTGTTTCCACGCTCGCGATCGGCCTGAAAGGCAGCGTCGGCGACGGCCATCGGCGCGAACCAAGCCAAGCACAACCACATCAACAGCGCCGATAGTTGCCACTTCAATCGCTGTTTGCCTTTGAGCTTCTTGACGCTGGCTTCGGCACTGCACGCCTCGCTGCGATTGGCAAACGGACCGTAAGTCGCCGCCAACTTCCACGGCCGATTCGCGCGCGTACTGCGTGCACCTCCGGCACGCGTTCCATTGTGTTCTTCCAGCCGCTTATCCGGATCCAACGCAATGCCGACATAGGTTCGCTCAATGCGCTCGCTGACGAGCACATAGACGAACCACTCAGATTCTTCGGCCATAGGCCAAGTGTAACCGTGCCCGCCGCAACTCCGCAGCGGGCACGATCACCGTTCTAGAGTTCATCGTCCTCGTCTTGAGGCTCTAATGGCGACGGAATCTCCTCGTCGCGAATGGGGCTGGAGCTCTGGCGAATGGAAACCGTGTGCATGTTGCCGCGAAATTCCACCACCGCGTCTTCGCCGTATTGCGCTTTGGCCTCCTCTATTAACGCCTCGCGCTCGGCTTCAGGGGTGCTTTCCGGATAGGTAATGTGCACCTCGCGCTCCAACGCCGCGTCACCGGGGAATTCCAGCTGAAACTGCGGGAAATCAAACCGCTCTTCAAATCCCTGCCAGTCCTGCAGCTGGTCAAAGCCGGGGAAGTCAGGCATGGCCGGCCATTCGTGCAATCCCGGCATCCCGGGCCAAGCCGGCATCGTTGGCATCGCCGGCTGATACTGCTTGCGGTCACCAGGTTTCCGCCCAAGGATGCCGGTCAGCGTGATTTCTTCCGTTCCGCGGAATACGCGCAACTGAACAATCTCACCCGGCAGCCGATGGCCCAAGGTGCGCAGCAACGCATCGATGTTCGCCACCTGCACATCGTCGATCGCCAGGATGACGTCGCCTTGTTGCAGGCCCATCAACGAGGCTGCCGACGGCTGTTCGACGCCGGCAATGCGCGGCAGGGAATTCGCTGCTCTTTGCCCATCCAACTGCACTCCCAAGTACGCACCTTGGGAGTACGCGAGTGGTGTCAGAGCGAAGAGGAATACAAGAAACAGAACTCTGCTCATGCATTCCAAAATAGAGCTACTGCACGGTTACAGCAAGTCCGTTGCTCCACTGACCGGTGACGCCGTCCGATTCGATGACCTGCGTCCAAATGGTCACGCCGGTGAAGTTCGGCGGAACCATTGCGGTTTCGTGCACTTCGCCGTTCGGGTCCGGAGTGAAGGTACCGATCAGTTTCAGCGGCGGCGTCATCAACGCTTCGCCGAACGGAGTCATCACCGGGCCGGGGCCCTTGGTCGACAAGAACACCGACACCTGACTACCGGTGCGCACCGCACCTTCGACGTCGATGTTTGCCACTTGACCGGCGACCACGTTACTCACGCTGTAGAACAAAGTGCTTTCGGTGACTTCCAAGCTGATGTCATCCAACGCCACGCCGTCGTTATCGCGGAACGGGTAGTTGTCCGACTGCGAGAACGCCAAGTAGAAGTTGCCGTTCAAATCCACCGGCATGTCGGTCAGGTCGTAGCTGGCCTCTACCCAATCGCCGCCGGGCGCAATTTGCCCCCAGTCGGTGGCCACCGGGAACCATTGATCACCGTCTTGACTGATGAATACGCCATCATCGGCGCTCCATTCCTCGAGGAATTGCTTCGCGTTTAAAGTCAACGTCATGCCGGTAAAGCCGGTGCCGTCTAGCGCCATGATCAGCGCGTTGCTGACGTAATGCGGGTTCAGCGAATTCTCGTCCAGACCCATTTCCAACGAGTACAAACCGCTATACCTCTCCTTGCACGGACCCATCTGGCCGATGTTGCACCATGCTTCGGGATCGGTGGTCCAAGTGGCGGTGTCAAGGTTGTTGATCGCCATCCAAATCGGCACCGTGCCGGCCAGCGTTTCAAAGTCTTCGTCCAAAGACGTCACCGGCAAGAAGTTGCTCGGCATTTCCGGCCAGTATTGCGTGACCACCGGCGCTTGGTCATCAACCAACACGCGCTCCAGCCACCACTCGTTGGCGTAATCGCCTTCGTAGTAGAACGCCAAACGCACGTCGAGGTTGCCGGCAAGTTCGCTAATGTCCAGCTCAAGCGACTGTCCGCCGCCACTGCGCATGCTCAACATCGTGTGCACATCGGTGAAAGTCAAACCGCCATCGACGGTTGCGCGCACGCTATTGAGGTAACGATAGGTCGGGTAGCGCTGACCGTAATCCAGGTGCATCCAAACATCGCTGGCAAGGCTCAAATCCATCGACGCCGACGCCAGCGTGCTTTCGCTCAAGCCGTAGTAGTCGTCGTGGAAGGCGCCCAATCCGGTATCGCCCTCCCAACCGGCGGTGGTGCCGGTTTGGAATTCACCCCAACCGGCCGGCGGGAAAACGCCTCCGGTGAAGTCTTCGTCCAAATAGGTTTGCTGCGCGGCGAGCGGCGCGGCGAGCAGGGCGGCGGTGAGAGGAACAAGTTTCATGGCTTCTGGGGAGGAAAGCTACAGAGTATTCACTTGGTAATTCGTGAACGCGGACGTTGTCAGGTTGAATGCCTGAGTCCAAACGGTAATGCCGCTGGCCACCGACGGGATGGAAGCAGCAAGGGACGCGGTACCGGCGGCGTCGGCCGTGGCGGTACCGAGTTGGTGGATGGGCGCGCTGAGGTCAGCTTGCCCATAAGGGGTTTGGGTGGGACCGGAGCCGGTCAGCGAGTACGCAAACAGCACTTGATCGCCGGTGGTGGCGCCGACGACTTGCAGCAGCGCTTCTTCGCCGGCTTGTATATGACGGCCGACTAGCTCTTGGCCGGTGGTGGTGTTCACCATGACGCCGTGCTGGTCGTACAACTGCAACACCGCATTCGCCGGCAAATCGCCGACGTACGGACCGATGGCCAGCAAGGCTTGACCAGCCGAAGGGCCGGTGGCGCGGGCGCGGAACGACGGTAGATCGCGGCTCAGGTACAGCGAACCGTTTCCAGGAATCACGGTACCTGGCGGAAAGTTCATCGAAATGTGACCGGTGATCGCCCAACCGCTGACATCGATGGCCAGTGCGAACGGGTTTTGCAATTCGAGGTATTCCTCAAGCACGTTGCCGGAGGACGGATCCGGATCAGAGGATCCGAAAACGATGCCGATGCCCTCGGGCTGCGGAACCGGAATGATGCCACCGGATGCCGGTCCATGGGTGGTGTACAAGTGGGCGCGACGCAGCGGCAGGTATTCGTTGAGGATTTGATCCAATCCGCCCTGGAAGTCCAACGGCAAGCCCCAGCCGGTCCCCCACGCGGCAAAATCCAGCGCCACGTCGGCGGCCATGTCGGCTTGCAATTCGGCAATGCGTTGCTCGTACTTCAATTGCACCGCCGGGGTCCACGGCGCTTGCAGCTGCTCATCCATCAACGTGCGCAAGCGACGCATGACCATTTCTTGGAGCTCCGGTGATGCGTACATCGCATCGATGATCACGCTCCACACGTTGTCGATCTTGCGGTGATTGCGATCGCCGAACAGCGGGTGACTGTAAGGATCGTCGTCGGCCCAAATGGTGTCGTTCAACACCGCACCGGCGATGGTGTAGTTGCGACCGAAGGTCAGGTCTTTATCCCACGGCAGGTATCGCCACTCGCCGTCGCCTTCGCTGTCGCGATACAAATAATGGTTTTTATGTAGGTGGTCGTTGTCGTGCATGATCGACGTCGCCGCCAAATAATTCACCATTGCCGGTACGTCGGAATGATCAAACAAATAATCCGATCGACCGGGTGCGCTTAACGCAACGCCATCCAGAAACGCCTGCAAATCAGAGTGATCTTCATGCTGGCGGGTTTTCTTTTCGACGCCGACGGTAGCACTGGTTCCGGCGTTGAACATCTTGTACAGCGCGCCTAATTCATCCAACCCGTTGCGCTGCAAGTAGTCCTCATCGGGCTGTTCAACAAATACAGCGACGGAATGAAACACGCCGTTTTGCTGAATACGCATCGGGAACGACGCGCAATAGTCAACACCGGCATCGCGATAGGTTTCCCATGCCAGCATGCGACGCACGTAACTCTTGTCGGAGTACGTGGTGTTCAGGTTGAACTCCTCCACTCGACCCTCGCCAGGATCAAAGCGGAAATGGAAGCCTGAATGGAAGTCGAACTTGTAATTCGGCTTCGGCCATAGCAACGAAGTGCCGCCACGCGCGCGGGTGAAGATGTTGTCGTAAAACTCGCCGTTGAACCACAACGAACTGTACGAACCGGTCGGTGAAGATGCGGCGATCGGATCTTCGACAAACCATTGCAACACCGGCAAAGGCGTAGTAACCGAGGGATCGCTAATCATCACGCCGAAGTACTCCGGCGAGTTCTGCGGATCTTGGAACAACGGTGCACGACCGGATTGGCCGCGTTGGTTATGCACGGTCACGTACCAGCGCAACATTTCGCCGGACTGCGCGGTGCCGCCCGGAATGACGGCGGTCCACAAGCCATCACCGGCAATTGCATCGCCGTTGGTGCCGTCGTCGTACATGGTCTGCGCCGCTTCGGCCCCAAACATCACCCGAGTGTGCAATGCAGCTGCGACCGAATCGGGCGACAACGACGCCACCACAGTGATGTCGTCGCCGACGTTCGGCAAAGTCGGGCTATAGCTGACGTCTTCGATCACCGGTTCGCCCAATCCATTGGCGGCGCCCGGCGTCGGCGTCAGAAAGTAAGCGTGATCGCTGGTCGGACCCGGATCGAATACCACACCGAAGGAAACGTCGGTGTATTGAGCCGGGTATTCGGGCGCGTATTCGCTGGCGATGGTGGTGCCGTCGGGCTGCACCAAAGCCAAGTACTCGCCGCTTGCTTTGAGTTTGAAGTTGGTGTGCAGTTCCTGGCCGGCCACTGCGCGGTTTTTGTCGGAGGCGAATACCACGACAAAAGCACCGCTACTCAGCGGGGTCGGCGTAGGGAACTGCCACTTGGTCAAATTGGCGGCATCGTCGGTCAGATACCAGCCACCCAGATCCATTGCTGCTCCGGAGTTGCCGAGTTCGATCCAATCGGTGAATTCGCCGTCTACGTCGGCGAGGTTCTGATCGTTGGATGCAAGGAACTCAGTAATTCCTACTTGCGCGGCCCCAGCAGTTAAGCCGGGCCCGAGCAACAGCAGCGCCAGAGCAGCAAGGAAAGGATTCATCAGGCTCGTTTAGAGAATGGTTTCCGCCAACGAGTTGGTCAGAGTTCCGCCGGTGGCGGTCAATTCCACAGCCTGCAGCCATACCGGACGACCCGCAGCACCTGCCGGAATGTTGGCGGTGGTGCTGGCAACGCCGGCTGCATCAGAAGTCAGCGGCGGCAACTGGTAGATCGGGAACGACAGGTCGGCCATGCCGTACGGAGTGTTGGTCGGGCCTGCGCCTGCCAACGAGTAAGCGATCACGCAGGTTGCACCCGGAGCGGTGTTGGCCACGGTGAGGTCGGCGGTACCACCAGCAACCAAGTTGGCGACGGCCAGCGACGGACCGAATTCCGGAGTGTCGATGGCGAAGTCATCGAAGTGGAAACCAGTCAACAGGCCGGAGCCGGACGAGAACTTGATTTCGTTGAACTTGATGTCCGGCATCAGTTGATCGATGTCGGCCACGCCGGTCGGGAAATCGGAAGTCGGGTTGGCCCAAACTTGCACGCGGTCATCGCCGGCGAGGAAGTCGATGCGGGTCACGATGTGGTTTTCCAGATCGCAATCGGTGCTCGGGATGATGGTTGCACCGGTTACCCACGGCTTTTCGATACCGAGCTCAACGCCGCCCCAAGGGCTGCCGATGAACAGAGCTTCTTCGACGAACTGCCAGTTCAAGACAATGCCGCCATAGAAGTCATCGCCACCGGAGGCGCGCTGCAAGGTGAAGGAAATCCACAGGGTGGTTCCGTCTTTGCCGAGGGTGCCGCCGTCGGTGATCGGACCCAGCGGAGCCATGTCGATCACGCGGTAGGAGCCTTCGTGCTCGATGTTGGTGGTCAGCATGCCGCCAAGTGCGTCCATTCCGGGCACTTCGACGATGCCGCCGTCCAAGGCAGCGCCGGACCACCAGGTACCGGCCCAGCCTTTGCCACCATCAAGGCCGCCGATTGGACCGGCGGCATACTCAAACGAGTCGTAGACGATTTCCTGGTTCTGCGCAGTTGCAGCAGGTGCGGCAACCAGCAGAGCGGGGATGAGGAGAGTCAGGGGATTTTTCATGTTTCTATTGGGAGAAGATGACCGCGGTGTACGGACCAATGCTGATCGACGCACTTGCGGGCATGCCGTCCCACGGGATTGAGGATGTCGCGGTTACATCGACTGTGGGGTGACCGCCGAAAAAGGCGTCATAACCCGCGTAGTCGCTGTTGAAGCGCACGCGCCATGTTCCGGCGTGCGGGAAGCCAATCCGGTAGTTACTCCAGGACTGGTTGGCGAAGTTGGCGACGACGATGACATCGTCGCCAGCGCCACCGTTGCCGTAACGGTGGTAGGCGATCATTTTGTCGCCGTTGTTGACGTGATGAACATTGGTGTTCTGACCTTTAAGCCCGCTGGTGTTGTTAAACCAGTCGCGGCGCAGGCGAATCAAATCGCGGTAAAGGTCGCGGATGCCGGAGAAGGTGGTGCGCTTGCCCCAATCCAGCGGATCGGTGTCGGCAAAGAAACCGTCTTCGAGGAATTCTTGGCCTTGGAATAGCATCGGAATTCCAGGCGCAGTCATGACCAGCGCGGCGCCCAACGTCGAGCGCTTTTTGGAGTACCACGAATCGGCGTTTCCAGGCCAAATGGATTCCGGCACGCGGCTGCGACCATTGGCCACCTCGTCGTGCGACTCGGTGTAGATCACGCGTTCAAACGCATCGCCGTTGAAGTTGTTGGCGATGGAATCGCGCACGTCCCACATGTTGCGACTGTTGTCGTCGGCGGCTTCCAACGCGGCGCGAATCGGGTGCACGAATTGCGCATCCCATTGCGAATCAAAACCGGCACCGCCACTGCTGGAAGTCTTGGTGATCCAGTTGTTGTCCCACATGTCCTCGGCGATGGAAATCTTCCAGCCTTGGTTGCCATCGATTTCATCGTTGATCCACTGCATCAGCGACCATGCATCGGGGATGTCCCCCCACGGGCCGTTGCGCATGTAGGAAGTGGAATCAAAGCGCAAACCGTCGGCGCGATAATGCTCGAGCCAATGCATCGAGTTGTCGCGAATAAACTGACGTACCTCACCGCGCCCATAATCAGGTCGAGTATCGCCCCATGGAGTGACCGCGCGCTGATCGTTATAGAAGTAAATGCCGCCCCAGCTGCCGCTGCCCCAACCATCGAAACGCCACAGATCCATGTCGGTCGGCCCCCAATGGTTATTGACCACGTCGATGATCACCGCCATACCGCGCGCGTGAGCTTCGTCGATGAAGGTCTTCAACGCATCGGAGCCACCGTAAATGGACTCCACTGCAAACGGGTGACCGTAGTTGTAGCCCCACGAGAAGTCGCCGGCGAATTCGGCGATCGGCATTAACTCAATCACGTTGACGCCGAGATCGGCCAAATCATCCAACTTCGTCAAAGCCGACGTCAAGTTGCCGGGCAAGCCACCGGGCGAGTCATAAAAAGTGCCGACGTGCATTTCATAGATCACCATTTCATTCCAAGGTGGAGTATTGAAATTGTGATTCCATTGAAAGTCAGTGTGATCGACGATGATCGAATCGCCGGTCGAATTGGTCACCTGATTGGCGCGCGGATCGTTTTTCCAAAGCGTGGTTGAACCATTGCGAATCACGTAGCGGTAATTGCTACCGGCACCAAGATTGCGCACATCGGTAGACCAGTGGCCGTTGCCTTCCGAGATCAACTCGCTTTCCCAAGCTGACCAACCATTAAAATCACCGGCGACGTGAACCTCGTCGGCATTAGGCGCCCATACACGGAAGGTGGTGCCGCTTTGACCGCCGTCGTGATAAACGGTGGCGCCTATGCCAGAGCGCGACGAATTCTCGGCTTCGGTGTAATAGGAAATGCCGTAGCTGGTGGTCAGCGAATGGCGCACGCCGATCCACCAATAGCCGGACTGAATCGGCGGGTTGGTCGACGAGTCGATGACCAGCATTTCGTTGCTGGTTCCCAAGGTGCGACTGCGAGCCTGGAAATCGCGCGCCGTCGGCTTGCCGCCCCACTTCAAATACAAATCCGCGTCGTTGCCGACTTGCTCGGTGAGCTGGATGGTCAGTTTGCCGTGCCAATCCGGCACGTTGACCGGGTAATAGTCGTATTGGAACTGACCGGCACCGGCTGCGCCCTTGCTAGGCGGGGAAATCGCTTGTACCTGTCCCCACAAGCTTTGTGGGCACAGCATGAGTGCGAAGAAGAGGGGAAGAAGACGGCGGCTGAGCATGGGGAGAAAATACCGGACTGCACCCCCAAAGGTTTTACCAATGAAAGAAAATCGGCCGGCTTCTGGCCCAAATTCTACCAGATTTCCTAGGAAATCGCTGATATTTAGCGCCATCCCGCGGCGTTCCGCCTACGGCTCGGTGATGGTCAAAATCTGATCCGCCGACACGTTTTGCAGTGTCTGTACGGTGCCACTCGGCCAGTAGACCTCAATGGTGTCGATCATCACGTTCGGTCCCATGCCGAAGTGCAAGCGCGAGTGGTTTTGGGTCCAGCGGTGAATGCCGCCTCCCTGCTCGCGGTACTGGGTCACCCCACCGGCGGTAGCGACGACGCGCGCACCGAGGCCTTCGACGTTGCTGGTCGTGCCCACCAAGTCAATTTGGATCCAGTGATTGGAATTGCCGGTGTTGTGGAATAGCTGGTGGTGGCCTGATTCAGCCAGCAGCGGACTGGTGCGACCATTGGTCACATAAAGGTCCAAAAAGCCGTCCAGGTCGTAATCGACCATCGACACGCTATCGCCGACGCCGGTCAAAATGCCGTTGGCCCCACCTGCGTTGGCGACCAAACTGAAGTTGCCGCTGCCGTCGTTTTCGTACAGGCGATTGCCGAGGTTGACGGCAGTGCCGGTACGGACCACGTAAAGGTCGAGGTCCATGTCGTTATCAAAGTCGCCGGTAACCACCGACGAACCCGGAATGGTCGACTGGTTCATCAACTCGGCCGTCCAACCGGCTTGATCCTGATCCATCAGCATGTCAGGAGGCGCCGTACCTTCCAGGAAACCAAAGGTGTTGATTTCAGTGATTTCTTCGACCGAACGGATGTAAGCCTGCAGGCGCGCACGACTCGGCGCGAACATCGAGACCACCCAAGTATCGGCGTCCCACTCACGACCGATGTAAATGCCCGGCGTGCCCGGTGCGTGGATGTGAATACCACCTGAAATGTCGTCCTTATGAGACAACTCGAAAGTGGTGTCCGAAGGGTGGGTCCCACTTTCGCCAAGGAAAACGGCGTTTAGATCGGAACCGCTATCCAAAACCACCTGAATCGGACCGCGGCAACGGAAGGTGAACCCGATTTCGTTTTGATCCGACAGCAAGTCCATGCGCAAGTTGCTGTTCTTATCGACTTCAACCTGACTGAGCTTCCAAAACGGCTCGCGCGCAAAATAGAAGTCGTTGAGCTGATCGCCGTCGAAGTCGCCGGAAGCAACGTCGACCACATCGGAGACGTAATCGAAACCAAAGATATCGGTGATGTCGGTGATGTCGGTCCAATTGGAAGGCGACAAGCTGTAAATCTTGGTCGGGAAGGTCAGACCGTCCATGTGAACGTCGAGCAGTCCATCGGAATCGAAGTCGACCAGGTGGGCAAAGTGCGTCGGCTTGCCGGTAGGCACGAAGCCCATCGTCGGCGGCTCTTCCAGGAAGGTGCCGTTAGGCTGCTGAGTGAATAGCTTGTCTTCGGATTGCGCGCTGTTGAAGTTGGTCGACAACAGGTCCATGCGGCCATCGTTGTTCCAATCCAACCAAAGCGGCGTACGCCCGCGTCCCGGCGGGTAATCCAAACCGAACTGCACCGCCGATTCGTTCAGCGTGCCGTTGTCGTTGACCCAAAGCTGATTCGGACCAATGCCGGTACCCGAAACTGCGCCGACCAGTTCGATCAAGTCTTGGTCGCCGTCGCCATCAAAGTCACACCACGCAGCACCGTGCGAATCGACCGGCCCCAAAATGTTGACCACCGACAAAGTCACGTCAGAAAAGGTGCCGTCGCCGTTGTTCTTCAGCAGAGTTGGGAACTTGGCGTGGTTGCTCTGCCACAGATCCGGGTAGCCGTCGCCGTTGTAATCACCCCAGGCACCGGCGCCGAAGCTAGGACCACTCCAAGTCGGCCCCATGTCAAAGCTGAGGTCCTCGAACTGATTCAGCATGTTCAAGTGGCCGCCCTTTTGGTTGCCACCGATTGGCGGCAAACCGTTGTTCGGCGTCGAACGAACTTGAACGTTGCCCGGCGTAGAAATCTGTGCAGCAATTGCCCCCACCTCGGTGGTCAGGCTTAGGGCAATTAGGGCGGGGATCAGTTGCATCTATGGGGCAGGCGGTGGATTCGGCACGAATTCCCCTCCCGAACTTCCCTATCGGCTCATTCCTGTGGGGATCCAAGGAAAGGTGAGCAATGAATGGGGATGGGGGAAGGAGATGCAGCTAGCAAGTTCGGACAGGAAGCTAGCCACTGTGTGATGCTTAAGAGGTATTTTCGCCTATAAAAGTTCCCAAAAATCGAACAATTTGACCGATTTGTAATTTCTCCTAAGCCGCTCATAACGTGAGGGTTATGCCCTTGAAGCTGATTTCATGGTGGCGACGCGATCGGCGATGGCTAAGATGACCGCCGCAAAACGGCGTTCAGGCTGTTTCAAAGCGCCCGTAGCTCAATTGGATAGAGCACCGGATTTCTAATCCGGTGGTTGCAGGTTCGAGTCCTGCCGGGCGCGCCATTCCCCTAGCCAGAAAGGATTTATTCGATTGCGCCGGTCCAGGCAACGCTGGTGCGATACGCCTCGGCGTAGAACAAGCGCTCCACCGCTTGCACCCATACCTCCATTCCGGGCGGGGCTTGCGCTGGGATGGTGATCGGGAATACCCCACTTCCATCATGGAGTGTGATGGCTTGGTGGCGAACCAATGGCTCGGTCAGCTCAACGCTGAAGCCTAGAGGCGTTGCAGTGGGCCCTGGACCATGCAGGGAGTGCAACAGCGCACCGGTCGATCCGGGTCGCGCGCCCGAAACCGTGATGTCGACTGTTGTGCCGGCAATCAGGGCGGGCACGGAGAGTTGGAATCGATCGTCCGTAGCCAAGCTTGGGTCAAATTCACCGAACTGGGCAGCGCCGTCGAGGTTGAAATCCTCATTGCCGTCGCTCATCCCACCGCCATCCGTATCTGCGAGCAAGGGATCGGTGGTGGTACTCGGATCGACGTCCGGGCGAAATATGCTCAGCCGCGTGCCGGACCCAATGTCGGCGAGGGTAAGGCCAAGTTCCATGCCGTCACCGAGTCCGTCCGAATCGGTGTCGAAGGCCATCGGATCGGTTCCGTATTGCTGGACCTCATCAATATCCAATAAGCCGTCGTCATCCTGGTCGTCGTCGAAATGATCGAATGGAATGGCACCCATGTCGGCCGGCGTGCCGTCCGGGTCCAGCGGCGAATTGGGATCACCGCTATCAATGCACGGAGAGCCGGGCAACAATTGAAAGTCACCATTTCCCGGATCGGCAAACATGGGATCGACGGCAATGATGCCGGTGCCGGACCAGCCGCTGCCGACGTCGCTATAGGTGATGGTGATATTTTCAGAATGGATATAAACATCCGGCCCGGGACTTCCTTGATTATTCCACAAGATGCAATTGATCATCGTTGGCCACGATTGCAGATAGCAGTAAAGTCCGCCGCCACTGTAAGCCGTGTTCTCCGTTAAGGTGCAATTTAAAAAATATGGGAACGCCGAATAGGTGTACATCGCCCCGCCGTAATTGGCGAGATTACCTGCAAAGGTGCAATTGGCAAGATACGGGTTTAAGAACGAACAGCGCATGCCTCCGCCGATGCGGGCGGTATTGTGCAAAAATTCGCAGTTCAGCAGCGTTGGCGTTGAGGAATAGCTATAGAGTCCACCACCGTTCTCAACCGCGGTGTTGTATGCAAAAGTGCAGTCTTGCAGGATGAGATCCGAGTCTTGGAAATACATTCCGCCGCCGTCGTAGATTGCCGAGTTCCACGAGAAGTTGCAGTTCTTAACCGTTGGAGACGAGGCCAAACAATACATCCCCGCTCCGGCGGTTTGTTGGCCATTGGTAACCATGAACCCTTCGAATACTGAATCGTGACCTTCCCCGCTATGGAACGTCACCACGCTGCCCAATTGGCTACCGTCAATGATCGTGGTAGCAGGGCCGTTCTCGCTCATGAGGTGAATGGCCTTTGCGTTGAAATTGATATTTTCGAAATAAGTGCCGTCGCGCACAATCACCGTATCGCCTGCGGATGCGCCATTGATGCCGGCTTGGATCGTGGCAAAGTCGTCGGGCACATACCACGTAGTTTGGGCTGGGAGTAAGGTGGAGAATCCTGCGGCGATCCCGAGCGTGAAGATTTTCTGCAACATGGCAACTCCACCATACCCAAAGCGGGCATCGGATTCACGCCCCCCCTTAGGCTAAAAGTTAAGCTCCAAAGGATTCGACGCCACGCCGACGTCTCCCCACAGCATTCCGGCTTGGAGCCAGACGGTGGTTCCGGCGAAAAAGCCGGGCACTGTTCCGTGCATCAACATGGTCCCGGTTGCGTCGGCGTTGCGCACGCCGATGGTGAGCACCGGCGTGGATAGTGACAGCAAACCGTAGATGGAATCGGTCGGCCCGGGGCCGATTTTGGAATACATCACCTCGACGGGCGCTCCAGGCTGGCAGCGCGAAACACTGATCCAAGCCTTGTAACCGGCGCCGTTTCCTAAAACTTGCAGCAAGGGTTCCGAGAAGACTTTGATGTTGTCGATTGCAATGCCGTCGTACTGGCCATAGGGACGGTTGTCGGCTTCAGCAAAGGCTAAGTAAAACAAGCCCGACGTGTCGACTTGGTAAGCGGTAATCCGAGTGCGGATGGTTTGCCAAGTTCCGATGTTGGAAAAACCGCCGGTTAGTTCGTCCCAATCGTCGACCAGAATCTTCCAATCTTCACCGTCCAAACTGAAGAACACACCGTCGTCGTAGTTGGGTTCTTCGCCGTGATTGAGGGCATCAAATTCCAACCAAAGATTGCCGGCACCGGTGCCGTCGAGTTGGAAAATCAGAGCGTTGGAATAGTAATGTTGGCCGGACCAAGCCGGGTCTACCCCCATTTCCAATGCATAGCTGCCTTGCGAAAACTGGCTGGGTCCAAGCTGGCCGATGTTGCACCAAGCGTGATCAGCGAAGAATCGCGTTTCTTCATCGACACGATTGATCGCCATATGCGGCGGTACGGTACCGGACCAAGATTCAAAATCCTCCACCATGCCATTGGCGGGAACTGCGGCGCTGGGAAGGTTCGGCCAAAGCGGTACGTCGGCGGCGTTGATGTCATCGACGATGACTTCTTCCAATGACCATTCGTTGCCGAAGTCGCCGATGTAGCGGAATGACAACTGCAACGCGGGTTGGCCTAAATAAGCAACCAAGTCATGGTTGAGTGGTTCGTCTACAAAATCACCGCTATCGGTGATGTTGCGCATAGTGCCGTAGGTTAAGCCGCCGTCGAGCGTGGTTTCAATCAGGTTGTAGCCGCGATAAGCGGTCCAGTACGACGTATGGCGCAAGTGCAAATAGGCTTGACTGAATCCGCCTAAATCCATCGGCGGCGTCAGCAATCGATTGTCGTTGGTACCGGTAAAATCGTCGTGGAATGCGGCACCGGCACCTGAATCTTCCCAACCGGCGCTGTTGCCATTGTTGACCTCGGACCAGCCACTTGGCGGAAAAATGCCGCTGTCAAAGGATTCGCTGAGCGCTGTTTGCTGAGTGGCCGGCGCGAGCAACGGTAAGGCGAGAAGCAGCAATTGCGCCATCATTGGACCACCTCCGTAACCATAGGGCTAAACCGCGCCATTGGATCCAAGATCTCCACCGCTTGGCTCCATAAGGTTTGCCCTTGCGTCCATCGCGGTACCTTGACCGACAAATGAACTTGGCCGCGACTATCGGCGTCGACATAGGCGATGTTGTAGAACGGCGACCCAACATCAGCCATGCCCCAAATGGTGTCGGAAGGTCCGGCTCCATGAAGCGAAACCAAGATGGCGACAAACGCGGCCGGATCTAACCCAGTGACCGTCAACCGTGCTTTTTGGTCGGCGACCAAGTTGGTGATGGAATAGCGCAACGCCTCGACGTCGCCGCCAATGCAAAAGTCATCAATGGCGACGCCATCTTGACTGTTGTAAGGGAAGTCATCCGCTTGGCAAACTGCTAAGTAAAACTGACCGCTGACGTCGACCGTGGTCGAGGTCAAATCGCAGGTGACTTTTTGCCATTGCCCCACGTATTGCGCCCCCCCGGTCATGTGTTGCCAATCGGAGATCACCGGTTCCCATTGAATGCCGTCATTGCTGAGGAAAATGCCGTCGTCGTCATTCCACTCCTCACCCATTTGCATGACGCGCAACTCCAAGTCCCAGTTCGTTGCGCCGCTGCCGTCGAGGCCAAAAATGATCGAGTTGGCCACCTGGTGGTAATTGGTGGTTTGCGGGTTCAAACCCATTTCCAACGACGACGCGCCCGAAAACGAGTTGGCGCAATCGGCCATTTGACCGTAGTTGCACCAACCATCGGCATCGGCCAAACGGCTTTGTTCGTCGACCGAATTCACCGCGATGTGATCCGGCAAGCCGGCGGTCAAACCGTCGAAGCGTTCGCAGTAGCCATCCATGGTGATGAACGCCGCAGGCAGGTTTGGCCATGGATTCGGAATCGCCGCAGGCTGGTCATCGACCACGATCCAATCCAAACTCCACTCATTGGCGTAATCGCCGACATAACGAAAGCCGACGAGCACCACCGGTTGACCCACGTATGCACTCAGGTCGACCTCGAGTGGTTGATCCAAGCCATCGCTATCCAAGTCCACCGCGTGCACCAGCTCGAAGGTCAGTCCACCATCGATGCTGACCTCGATTTCGTTGCGATCCCTGTAGGTCGCAAACAGCTGCCCTTGAGCACCGTGTAACGCCGCTTCGGTCAAGCTGGAAAAATCCAACGGCGGCGTGACCAGGCTGTTGTCATTGGCGCCGAAGTAGTCGGAGTGAAATGCGTGACCAGGCACGCGCCACTCCCAGCCATCGCTGACACCGTTATTGAGTTCGGTCCACGCCGGCGGCGGCACCTGCGGACCGTCGAAATTTTCGGTCAGCAGAGCGGTTTGAGCGGCAAGGGGAGATGTGGCGAAGGCTAGGCCGGCGGCGGCGCAGGCCAGGGGATGAAGCCGAATTGTTGCCATCGGGCGGCGGAGGTAGGGATTTCGCCAGGGGGGGCGTTGATTGTACTTGGCTTTGTGGCAAGGTTGCGATAGACTCTTCGCCCTTCCAGTGTGGTGGATGTAGCTCAGTTGGTTAGAGCACCAGATTGTGGTTCTGGGGGCCGGGGGTTCAAATCCCCTCATCCACCCCATTTTTTCTCCGCGGCGCCCCGGCAACAGCCGCCCCTCCGAGCGAAGGGAACAGGGCAATCGATTGCCGCGAACCGCGTTGCGAGAGTGGCGGAATTGGCAGACGCGCTAGATTTAGGATCTAGTATCTCACAGATGTGGGGGTTCGAGTCCCCCCTCTCGCACCAACGCTCTTGAGAACCCGCGCGCAGCTGCCCGAATGAGTGGATCCGCCTCCCGCTACGACCGCCAGATTCGTTTGAACGAAATCGGCGAAGCCGGTCAACAAGTTCTGCGCTCAGCAACCGTAGCCATCGTCGGCGTCGGCGCCCTAGGAAGCGTAACTGCCGACCTGCTCGCCCGCGCCGGAATTGGCGAATTGGTTTTGATCGACCGCGATGTCGTCGAGTGGACCAACTTGCAGCGCCAGGTGCTTTACACCGAAGACGACGCCGAACGCGTACGCCCCAAAGTGGAAGCGGCGCACCAACGGCTGCACGCGGTGAATGCCGATGTGAAGTTGCGCTTGGCCGCAGTGGACCTGACCTTTAAAAACGTGCAGGAGGTCCTGCAAGGCGTCGATCTCATCGTCGACGGCACCGATAACTTTTCCACTCGCTATCTGCTCAACGATTACGCAGTCAAAAACGGCATCCCCTACGTTTACGCCGGCGTGGTTTCGACCTACGGCATGGTCGCCACCATTCTGCCGCCCGACGGCCCCTGTTTGCGCTGCACTTACCCCGATCCGCCCGATGCCTCGCAAGCGCCGACCTGCAGCAGCGCCGGAGTCTTAGGACCTGCGGTAAACGTCATTGCCTCGTTGGCGACGACCGCGGCGATCAAGGTTTTGGTCGGCGCCGAAGTGCATGGCGGTTTTCAATACTTGGACTTGTGGCGCGAGCAAAACCAGTCATTGCGCGCGGCCAAAGATCCGCAATGCCCGTGTTGCGGCGAGCAGCAATGGGATTGGTTGATGGGCAAACGCGGCAATGCCGAAGCCCGAGTTTTATGCGGTAGCGACACCGTGCAAATTCCGCCGCCCAGCCAGCGACCGGATTTGCAAAGGATGGCGGAGAAGCTCGGCGGCACCGTATCCGACCTGCAAGCCACGCCACAGTTCTTGCGCTTTCAACACCGCCAACTCGACGTCATGTATTTCGCCGACGGCCGCGCGCTGATTCGCGGCACTGCCGACCCGGCGTTGGCACGCACGGTGCTGGCTGAAACCGTAGGCGCTTAAACCCGGCGGGCCGTATCCTGATGGCATGACGTCGGCATTGAACTGGAACCGCGCTGCCACCTGCGCCGCCCCCGCTCCGGGTGTGGCCCATGCGATGCTCGAAGGTTTGCTGGCCGATGACGGTCTGCGCGGCGGTGGCTCCAATGCACGACTGAGCCAAATCCGCGCCGCCGCCGCCGAGTTGTTCCAGTTCCCGTGGCCGGATCGAGTGATTTTTACACCGGGCGCGACTTATGCGTTAAACCAAGCCGTCGACGCCATCCCTGCCGGCGCCTCAGTGCTCACCACACCGTTAGAGCACAATTCTCTCCTTCGGCCGCTGCACTTTGCCGCTCAGCAACGCGACTTAAATATCGAGCAGCTTGCCGTCACCGAACAAGCGCGAATCGACGTCGACGCGTTGCGCCAACGGTTGGAACAAGGCGGCGTCGATTGGTTGGCTTTGTGCCTAGCAAGTAACGTTTATGGCACGCTGCAGCCGATCGCCGAGATCTGTGCATTGGCGCGCGAACATCAGGTTCGGGTAATACTCGACATCAGCCAAGGCGGCGGCCAAGTCGAGGTGGATTTAGCCACATGGCAGCCGGCCTATACCGCGCTACCGGCGCACAAAGGTTTGCATGGTCCGCGCGGCGTCGGCTTGCTGATGGTGCACAGCGATGAGCAACCCGCCGCCATCGTGCGCGGCGGTACCGGCAGCTTCGGCGAAGAACTGAACATGCCGACGGAATGGCCCGGATGCATGGAAGCCGGCACTCTAAACCTTCCCGGCATTTACGGCCTGGGTGCGGCCCTTCAATGGCGATTGGACCACCCCGCACCGCTTAGCCAGTTGCGGCAACACATGGCTGAATTGGAAGCGTGGCTCCTCCAACGCAAAGACGTCCGCGTATTGCCGTCATCGCTGAGCTGGGATCAACGCTTGCCCATGCTAAGTTTTGAGCCGTTGCACGTCCCACCCACCGCGTTAGCCGCTTTGCTCGAACAACTCGGCTTGCAAGTTCGGGCCGGCAACATGTGCGCCGCCTTTGCCGGCAAGGCCATGCAAACGCAGGAAGGCTTGGTACGCCTTAGCCCTCCCGAAAACGCCGATGCCGATGAATTCGCCCAAGGCCGCGATTTGCTGCAACAAGGCTTGGAAACTTTCGCAGCCACTTTGTAGTCGCCGGCGCAATCACTGCTCATGAGTTCGCACCCTCCCGTCCATGCCATCTTGCTCGCCGCCGGCAGCGGCAAACGCCTGGGCATGCCCAAAGCAGCGCTCAAAGTCAAAGATCGCTGGATGCTGCCCGAGTTGGTGCGCAACTTACGGATCGGCGGCGCCGCTCGGGTCAGCCTGGTGCTGTCTTCGCCGGCACTCGACGCCATCGCCGACCTCGGCATGCCTGAAGCCGACGACGAGGTGCTCAACCCCACGCCGGAATTGGGCCGCACCAGTTCATTGCAAGCGGCGTTGCCGCTGGTCCAGGAGGGTCATGCGCTGCTGATTCACAACTGCGACATTCCGCTGTTACGCGCCGAAGTCGTGGTGCAAATCATTCAGCAATGGAGCCGCCTGGCCGAGCCCAATTCCGCGCTCGCCCGCCCCGTTACCAGCGGAGGCCGCGGCGGCCACCCTTTGCTCGTCGGCGGCGACCTGGTCGAAGAGGCTCGCGCGCTGAATCCGGACCAACCGTTGCGCGATCTGCTGCACCGTCATCGCGACTCCACTTTGGACGTCAAAATTGCCGATGATCCAGGGCCGTTTCTCGACGTCAACACCGCCGAACAATTGGCTTTGATCGAATCTCTGCTCCGCTCATGAATCCGCTAGCCCTCTGCATTCTCAGCCTGGCCGCGCAAAGCCCCCAGGACAACGAAGCGGCGATCCGCGAAATGGCGTGGCAACTGCATCAGCAACCGCCGACGGCGGCCGAGTTGGTTGATCAGTGGCGATTAGGCGATGAAGAGCTGGTCCTGCAAGCGGCCGGTCGTGGGTTGGCAAAGCAAGAAGCATTAGGGCCACTGTTGCTCGCCGTGCTCCAGCGTTACAAAGATGCATCCCCACCCGCGGCTTTGGCCGAGTTGCTGCCGACAGTCCCCTACTACGCAGAAGCGGTGCCGTTGCTTCAGGACCTTCGCAGCCAGCCCCAATGGCAAACTGCGGCTGCCGAAACTTTGTTGCGCTGGGGAATCTACCCGGCTCAAGCCCAACATCCGCTGGCTGCCGACTTGATGAGTCAATTGCAGAAGGGATGGCAGCCGGACGGCCCGCACTGCGCAGCGGTTCTTGGTTTAGGCGAAGACTATCGGGCGGTTCTTTTGCCCGCGTTGATTCAGCGCTTTGACTTGAGTGCCGATGATTGCAAGTCGCTTGCTGGTTTGTCCCGCCAAAATTGGAGTGCTTTTGACCAGCACCTTTTGGATTCGGTTTTGCTCAATCATCAATTGCTGCGCAAACCGACCGAGCAATGGGTCGACGCCGAGCAGCTCCTCCAACAGGCTTGGCAGCTTTACTTAACCGATGAGCTTGCCCTCGGCCAACTGCAACTCATCGAACAGTTTTTACTGCAACACCGCCACCTCGGCACGCCGGTGATGCTGAACGAGGTTTGGCAAACCGCGACTTCCAATCGAATTGCCGCTGCCAAAGCATTTCTTCGCCATAACCCCATGGCGATGGCGGTGCCGATGATGGCCGCCGAAGCTTTTGATGAGGGTGCATCAGTAGACCACCGCGTCAAAACCATTCAGGCGTTATTCCTGGCTGCTCCGGATGCGCAAATCGAAGCGCTGCTGCCGATGTTGCGGCCCGATCAAGACCGCAAGATCTTTCGCGCCCTACTTGCCGGATTGCGGTTGCGGCCGATGGAGATGATGCCCGGAAGCATCGAAGTCTTGCTTCCAAAGTTGCGCACCAACGATGCCTCGTTGGCGATGGAAGTGCTCATCTTGACTGCGGATCACCAAACTCGCTTGGACTGGTTGCCGAAGGCGTCGGCGTTGCCGGCTGCAGTTGGTAAACGCGTGATGCAAATGGCATGGGGCGTGGATCCGCAAGCGGACGTGTTGGAAGTCTTCAAAGAAATGAGCAACCAAAAACATCCGGCGCGGCGCGATTTGGGCGCGGCCGGTTTGCGCGCCGCAATGAGCGAGGAAGATCTGGCGGCGCATTATCAACAGCTGCTCATGGGTGCTGAAGACCCAAAACTGTTCGATGAGTTCCTCAACAAGTTGCGCGATATGCGCAGCGATGCGGCGTTGGAGGTCATCATCGATTGGCTGATCAGCCCGGGCGGACGCAGCAATCCGCGCTCAGGACCCTTTGCATCGATGTTGATCGAAGAAACTGCGGCGCGGCGTTTGTTCGACGCTTGGTGGCAACAACGTGAGGGCTTGACCGATTTCCAAATGGATTGGGCCGCGTGCCACCTCGCCCCAGATTTGGCCGACGCACGTCAAAGGTTGCATGATCGTTTTTTCCAAGTGGATCCGCGCACCCAAACGATGTTTTTATCGCGCATGGAAACGGGTGCTGGCCAGCAAGAAGTGGATTTATGGAATCGACTCTTGCTGGATCATTCCTACGACGAAACTATTCGACGTATTTCCGCACATTTGCTGTTTCGCGCGGCAGCGGATGCCGATTTGCAAACTGCCAAGGCTTGGGTGAGGCCTAGCTTGGATGCGTTGCTTCAAAGTAATGACGCGGCGTTCCAACAACGACCATGGCTGGTTTTGGTGCGCGGCTTAGCCGGAATGAAAAATGTGGAGTGGCGCAAAAGCTTGCTGCAACAAGTCCGCGAGTTGCCGGCGGAATACTCGCAAGCCTTCGTCCGTGCCTGCTACCAAGGCTTTGCCGACCAGCCGTTGGACGAGCAACGGCAAGCGCTGCAGGATGCCGTCCTCGACCAACTGCTGCAGCCATCCTTCAACGCCTTCCCGGTAAATTCCCGTCCGCAATACCAGCAGGTTTCGGATCAATACTTCGAGTTCTTCCACCGCTGCTTGGCCTTGCAAGCTCATTCGCCTAGCATCGAAGTCGATCAATTATTCGCTGATCAGATTTTGCAATTGGGCACCGCCAGCACCGCCGACTGCCTGAGCCTGCTTGCGCCGGCATTGAGCAATTGGCCGCAAGCTGGAGCGGCGGCAAAAACAGTGCTCATGGCAACGGAATCGCGTCGTTCGTTCCGTTACCCCCCTAGCGATGACGACGCAGCCCAACGGCCGATGTCCAGTTACTTGGTCGGCACGGACTTTTTCGCCGAGTTGCGGGAACGTTACGACCGCGGAGAATTGCAAAACCTAAGCGACGCTTGTGAATTAGCCATTCACCGCTGGCCGCGCGATCGCCGTTGTTACCTTTGGCAAGGCTGGGTGGCGCTCACCGAAAGCAACTTGGAGCTGGCCACGCAGGCCTTTGAGCAAGGTTTGGATCGCTCTGGTTGGGTGGAGTACGTGCGCATGGAGCCGCTGCTCGGCTTAGCAGTAACGGAGGCCATGCAAAACCAAGATTGGGATACGTTGCGAGCCTACATCAAGCAAAACGATCAAACCGACGCGTTGCTGACCGGCCGCATCGTTCACGGCCTGCTGCCGCAATTAGAAAACTGCCTACCCGCAAGCGAGTAGGCAGTTGGAGTGAGCTTTAAACGTTGAAGCAGCTTATTGAACGATCAGTTTGAAGCCGTTCGAGAAACGCGCGGAGGTGGATGCAATTTCCACCGCTTGCGTCCAAACGGTATGACCGGTGGCCGCTGCCGGCACCGACTCACTGAAGTTCACATTGCCGGCACCACCCGCCAAGGTGGAACCGATTCTGGTGTATGGCGAACCCACATCGGCAATGCCGTAAGGCGTGACCGTTGGACCCGGAGTGCGCGAGTAAACCAACGACACAAAAGAACCCGGCGTGCAAGCATTCAACTCGAAGTTAGCAGTGCTGCCACCGACTAAGTTCGGCTCCTGGTAGAGCGGGCAGTTGATGGTGATGTTGTCGATGGAAACGCCATCCAAGTAGGCGAACTCATAGTCGTCTTCTTGAGCGATGGCGACGTAGAAGTCGCCGCTAACGTTCACCGTCGTCGAAGCTAAATCACAAACCACAAAGTTGTATTCGGATTGACCGGCATGGGTGTGCCACTCGGTTAAGCACGGCTCCCAAATCAAGCCGTCTTCCGATACAAACACACCGTCGTTGGCGTTGACCTCTTCTCCAAACTCCATCGCTTGGAAGGTCATGATCATGTTGGTAGCACCGGCACCGTTGAGGCCGATGACCAAGGCGTTGGACACCAGGTGGCTGTTACTGGAACCAGGCATCAAACCCATTTCCAAGCATGCGTTGCCGTCGTACGGGTCCATGCAGTTCGCGGCTTGGCCAATGTTGCACCAAGCTTCGGGGTCGTCGTTGCGCGTTGCTTCGTCCAAAGCGTTCAACGCCATGTGACTCGGAACGAAACCGTTTAACGAATCAAAGTTTTCGCGGAAGCCGTAAGCCGGGAAGAATGTCGTCGGCAAGTGCGTCCACGTCGGCGGCGGTGGCGGCGGTGGATCATCGCGCACTTGGATGTCGTACAAATCCCACTCGTTGGCGTAATCGCCGATGAAGCGGAAGTTGAGTTGGATCGACGAAATGCCGGCGTACGTCGACAGGTTGACGTTCATCGGCAAGTAGTCGCCGGTGTCGGTTCCGGTCTCGCTGTAGACGGCGGTGAAAGTGAGGCCGCCATCGAGCGTGACTTCAATCAAGTTCAGATCGCGCCAGGTCGGATAAAGCTGACCCTGCAAGCCGTGCAGGTACAACTCCGAAACGCCGCTGGCATCGAAGGCCGGACTCAGCAAGCTGTTGTCATTGGCACCGTAAAAGTCATCGTGCCAAGCGGCTGTGCCGGTGGAATCGGATTCCCAGCCGAGGGAAACGCCGTTATTCAGTTCGGTCCAGCCGGTAGGCGGGACTACGCCGGAGTCAAAAGTCTCGGCAAAAACAGTAGTTTGGGCGGAGGCACTGCCGGCTAAGGCGGCCAAGCTCGCGCCGAGGAAGAGATTCCGCAGCATTGGGGAGTCCAAGGGTTTTGGAGGTTGAACCGATTGGTTCATTGAGGAGAGACTCGGATCTTATCAGACAAGAACAAAGGGTCCTGCTCACGAAGGAACAGGACCCCGAAGTACCCTTACGGGCACCAATGAGCACCGTTGCTTACTGGACCGTGACCTTCAGGCCGTTGGAGAAGCGAGCGGTGGTAGGAGTGATTTCCAGAGCTTGCGTCCAGGCGGTGACACCCAAAGCAATCGCCGGAATCGGCATCGTAGTGTTGACGTTACCCGAAGCGTCGGCACTGAAGGCACCGATCATGGTGTAAGGCGAGCCGAGGTCAGCCAAGCCGTACGGGGTAGCGGTCGGACCTGTAGTCAGCGAGTAAGCCAAGTAAACGTTGGCGCTCGGGATGCAGTTGGACACATCGAGGTTGGCGGTAGCGCCGGCAACCAGGTTGCTGACAGCGTAGATCGGGCAGCTAATGGTGATGTTGTCCACACCAATGCCATCCAAGTAACCGTACGGGAAGTTGTCCTGCTGGCAGATGGCAACGTAGAAGTCGCCGGAGGTGTCGACGGTGGTCGAACCCAAGTCACAGGTCAACATGCTCCACTCTTCCAGCGGATCGATGGTGGTGCCCCAGTCGGTCAAGCAAGCTTCCCAGTTCAGGCCGTCGCTCGAAACGAAGACGCCATCGTTGTCAGCAAACTCTTCACCGTAGTCGATGGCCTGGAAGCTCATCATCATGTCGGTAGCACCGGCGCCATTCAGGCCGATGATCAGAGCGTTAGCTACTTCGAAGTAGTTGGTGCTGCCCGGAAGCAGACCCATTTCCAAGTTGTTGGCACCATCGTACGGGTTGATGGCGGCGCCCAATTGACCAACGTTGCACCATGCATCGGCATAGTCCAAGCGAGTCGCGGCGTCGAGCATGTTCACGGCCATGTGGCTCGGAACTGCGCCACCGAGGCTTTCGAAGTTCTCGCGGAAACCGTCAGCCGGCATGAAGGTGGTCGGCAGGTGCGGCCACAGAGCTGGCGGCGGCGGAGGTGCGATGTCGTCTACGACAACGTTGTCGACTTTCCAATCGTTAGCGTAGTCGCCAACATAGTGGAAGGAAACCTGTACGTCGGCGTTACCGGCGTATGCAGACATGTCGACGTCCAACGGATCGTCAGTCAGGGTCAGGGTTCCGGTTTCGGAGTAAACAACGGTAAAGGTCAAACCGCCATCGACGGAAACCTCAACGTTGTTGGTGTCACGCCAAGAGGCGAACAACTGGTCCTGCGTGCAGTGCAGGTACATTTCGGTGACACCCGAGGCGTCGAACGACGGCGAGATCAAGCTGTTGTCGTTCAGGCCGGTGTAATCGTCGTGCCAAGCCTTAACCAAACCAAGATCCGGCTCCCAACCAGCAGAGATGCCGTTGTTAGCTTCGGTCCAACCGGTCGGCGGGACGACGCCCGAGTCAAAGTTCTCGGTGAGAAGGGTAGTTTGAGCGCTAGCGTTGCTGGCGAGAGCAACCAAGCCGGCGCCAATGAGGAGATTACGGAACATTAGGGATTCCAAGGGTTAAAGGAGGAGTGGCCGTACGGCCTTGGGGAAGGAATTAGCCTAAAGGAATACCCGCCTTAAACCACATTTTTCTTAAAAAATTTAGGAAACCTGAAATCAATACTTAACTATTTTTTTGTATCAATTTGTAACAGTTTCGACGAGCAAATGATCAAGCAACATCTTTTCTGTAAAAAGCAGCAGACTCATCAAATGCCTTCCA
>CAYFOM010000006.1:0-128808 GCA_964344765.1 uncultured Planctomycetales bacterium
GGTCTGCGCCAAATGTAACTTTAGGGGATTTGCGGTTTTCGGGGGTGAAGCCCATGCTTGTGCTTTTCATCGCCACCATCGCCACGACTTCGGTCATGCCCTTCGTCAAAGACCTGGGCATGGGATGGGTGGCGTTGGCGTTCGCCACCATCATGTTGGTGCGTTTCAAAGCCGTCGCCGATCGCTTTTACCAAGCGCTGGATTGGGACCTACTCGGCTTCTTTTGCGCGCTGTTCATCACCATCAACGTGATGGAACACGCCGGTGTACTCCACCTGATCGGTCAAGGACTCGAGCAGATCATCGGCCTCGGCGACCTCAGCGGCAGCGGCGCAATTCTTGTCAGTGGAGCGGCGGCAAGTTCGGTCACCGACAACATCCCACTGGCGGCAATGCTCGCCAAAATTCTCGCCGCCCACCCCGACGTCGGCAGTGATCCGGATTCGCCATTCTGGTGGTCGGTGGTCTTCGGCGCGAACCTAGGCGGCAACCTGACGCCGATTGGTTCGGCATCGACGTTGGTTGCGGTGACGATTATGCATAAGCACAACCTCAACGTCGGCTTCGCGCGTTTCGTCAAGATGGCGCTGCCGTTTGCAATCATGCAGCTAATCTTGGCGGTTGGATATGTGCTGGTGGTCCTGCAATGAATTTCAGGCAGGTTTTTTGGGCGGCAATCCCCATTTTGCTTGGACTGGTGGCCATTGGGTTCGTGATGATCACTGTCGAAGAACCCGAGCGTCGGCGCGAACTGGCACTCACTGTGGCTTTGGCAACGGTTGCGCTCGAATGGGCGGTATGTGTTCCCCTTTTGCTTCTTTACAAATTGCGGTCGCAAAAGCATGCACAGTTGCAAAACTCCCTCCAAACGGAAGTCAAGCCAAGCATTTGGAGCTTGAGCCAAATGGGAACGCCGGAGCGGTTGGTTGTTGCCTTTATGTTCGGTTTCATTTCGCTCACCTTGTTGGGTTGGGGTGAAGCGCAGACGGCGATCGTGCTAGGGGAAGGATTCGACGGTGACCTGGATCAAGCCCGCAAATTTGATGGTGCCTTCCATGGGTCCAATTCCTGGTTCCGGTTTTCTCGGACACCACTGGGCTTAGTTTTTCGTTTGCTAGGCGCGGTTTCATTCCTCCTGGCGGTGTGGGTCATGCCGGAATCGGAGAAGAAGGAGTAAGAGGTAATGAGACCTGTTTCGGTGGTTTGTCGATGAAATCATTGATCGCACAATGGGCTGCGTTGCCGATCTGGCTTGGTGCAGCAATAGCCGTGCTCGTCATGTTTTTCATCGAGGATCCTTCGCAACGAAAAGCATATGTATTGATCACACTCTTAACCGCCTTAGCACTTGAATCGGCAATCATTTTCCCCCTAGTTTTGCACCTGAAACTGCGGTCAGCCAAGAAGGATGAGCTCGAAGAGACATTGGAGGAGGGGTGCGAACCCAGTATCTGGGAACAAGCCAATATGGGCACGGCGGATCGCATGATCCTGGCCTTTCTTATTGCTGCCCCCGCGTTTGCTTTATTAGGTTGGGGCGAAGCGCAGACCGTCTTCTTCTTCGGCGAGGGATTCGACGGCAGTTGGAGGGAAGCCGTCGAAATGGATGAGGCCTTCGACGAATCCAACTCATGGTTTCGGTTTACCCGCACCCCGATAGGCATCCTTTGTCGTCTCCTTGGGGCAGGTTTCTTTTACCTGGCGATGTGGGTGATGCCGGAACGCCAGAAGAAATAAGATCCTATTGCTGGGGTAACAACTCCTCCGGCAGGTGCACCAGATGAAATTGGAGTGGAAATCCGTAGCCCTTGTTGCGGTAGGCTCGATCCTACTGTGGGGGCTACTCTTCCAGGAAGGTGCTTGCTTCGGTGATCAGCGATCGAGTATGCAGCGACTGGTCGACGAAATCCAAGACGAAGTCGGTAAGGCCGTGCTTCGCAACCAATCGCTGTTTGAGGACATTGCCGATGGCAGAGAGAGCGGTTCGGTTAGCTTGCGGCGGCCGTCGCCGAAGTGGCGGGCATATATCGAGGACCTCGAGCATGCGGTGCGCGGCACCATCGGCTATTACGTCAAAGTCCGGGTACGGTCCGGTGTGGATCTACGCGATCTGGTCGTCGCTGCCAGCGCCGCATCAATGGCCAACGAAGGCCGGCTGATTTGGGCACCGGAACCCTGGGAAATCGTCGACGCCGACCCCGGTTTGCCTCACAGTCACGAGCTTCACCTGCCGGAATTCGGCGTCTTTTCGTGGACGGTGCACCTGAACCTGGAACTGGACGACTCCGAGCAGTTGATCTCGGCGACGGTCGTCAAGGTCATCTCCCACTGACCTAATCGCTGGATGGGGCGGAGAGATCAATTAGCTGACCTAGCAACTCATCTCGGAACTCAACTAAGCCAGGCCGAAGCTCAGGTGCAAGTTGTTTCGAAAGTTGCGCAATGGGTATGTCCTTTAGGGTCCAGGTCAGGGTTAATGCGGAGAACCCGCCGTCTTTGCGAGTCGCATCCATCAGTGCAGTTTCCAGGTCGTGGTTCTTAAGCAATTCCCGCAAATCCACAAGGTCTCGAATTTCGGATCTAGACACCAAAGCACAGAGCTTGTTGACCAGGATTTCATAGGGTGTATCGACGAAAACGGAAATATTTCCGATTTCGAGAAGTTTCGGTTGCTGAATGAAGGGAACAGGTTCAGCTACAAGGTCGACAACAAGCTCTTCATCGCCGACCTGGGTTAGCAGTTTGCAGAACGAGGGAGTTCGATTCAGGACATCGGTGTGAATTCCGGCTTGGGTTAATGCACTTACCGCCTCATCAGGGACCCTTCCAAGTTCCGATCTACCGTGCCAGAACAAATCGAGGTCACGAGTGACTCGGTGCCCTAGGTGGAAGCCTGAAAGAGCAGCTCCGCCAGTCAATGTCGCCGGAGGCTGAATTCCGCTAAGGACTTCCAATACTTTCCGCTGAATCGGGCTGAGCAGCTTAGGCGACACCGCGGTCCTCCCATCGCTCCAGCAACCAACGCCAATTTTCGCGAGTATGGCCGAGATACTGTTCCAACTTGTCCCATTCTCGACGAATGCGGGCGGCACTGACAAAGGAGAAAACATCGTCAGGCCTCGCTTGGCGCATCAATTTGCCTAGGAGGTAAGCCCGAGTGACCTGGTCATCACCATCGAGTTGGCGGCGGAATTCGGAAAGAGTCATGTCCACATCCCAGAGGAAATAAGGGCGGCCCTTGGCGTCGACTAACTTGTCGTGTGGGAGTGGGTTTAGGGCGGACATCGTGGTGCCATGGTACCCAAAGAGGGGGGCAATGTGCCTTGGAGCGCTCCCCGGAGGGAGTTAATAAATCGCATGCTGCAGTCGCTTCCCCATGAGCCCCACAAGATCAAAACCATTCGTCGGGTTCATTTTCCGTCGCTGGATGACCGGCGGCGCAATTTGGCTAAGGTCCAGTTCAACGTCTTCCATTTGACGCCGGCGCATCTGGCCTTTGATATGTGCTCGCTGGGCACCAGCGCGATGACGCAGGAACAGCTTTCCGGCCAGTTCATCGGCGACGAAGCCTATGCCGGCGCGCGCAACTTCGAGACCTTGGAAAAGGTCGTCGCCGACGTCTTCGGCTTCCCGTACATCTGCCCCGCGCATAACATCCTTGGCTGCGTGAAGTTGGTGGTTTCGACCTTGCTGCCGCGCGGTTCGCAGGTGGCGTCGAACGCGCAGACGCGCACCGATATTTTGACTCCGCAGGGCGTGCACGTGATCGATGTGCGCGACCACAACTACTCGATTTTCACCGGTAACGTCGATCTCGACATCCTTGGCGGCGCGTTGAAGCAAGAAGAGACCAAAGCGGTCTGCATTCAGGTCTTCGCCGACGGCCAACACCCGATCAACCTGAGCAATTTGCATGAGATTCGCTCGCTGGCCGATCGCAACGGCAAGCAGCTGATCCTCGACGCTTCGCGGGTGATCGAAAACGCCTGGTACATCCAGCGTCACGAGCCGGGCATGGCGGACAAATCCATCGCCGAGCTGGTCAAAGAGATCGCACAAACCGCCCATATTCTGATGGCCGACGCCGCCCAAGACGCCAAGTGCCCGTCCGGCGGCTTGTTGGCGACCACCGATACGGCGGTGCACGAAGCCCTCCGCAACGAGGTGGTGGTCTACGAAGGTCTGCACACCTACGGTGGCATGTCCGGCCGCACCATGGAGATGTTCGCGCGCGGTCTCGACGAAATGTGCGTTGAAGAGGAAGTGCAGTGGGTGATGCAGGAAACCGAGCGTTTCTGCCTGCGCATGCTCGAAGCCGGCGTGCCGTTGGAGCGCGGTTGCGACGGCGCTTACATCGACGCGGTTGAGTTTTTCCCACACCTCGAGCACCATCAGCAAGACGCATTTTCCGCCGCGCTTTACACCATCTGCGGCGTGCGCGCCTTTGCTCACGGTCGTGTTGGGCGCGACAGCCAAGTGGCGGTGCAAATCCCTCGTTTGGCGATGACCAGCCGCCAGCTGGATCAGGTCGGTGACGCGATCATTAGCTTGTACAACCAACGCGAAAAGGTGCAAAGCCTCGAGCCGATGCGCGAGGGAAGGTGGCGCGACCAAATGCGCTATCGCTGGGTGTTCCCCGATCTCGAATGCTTCGAGTTCGACACCTATCCGTTCACCATTCACACCGTCGAGCGCATCGCCACGCTGAGCAAAGAACAGCGCCAGCAGGCGATTTCCGAGGCCGGCTACAACACCTTCTTGCTGCGTTCGGCCGACGTCACCATCGACTTGTTGACCGACTCGGGAACCTCGGCAATGAGTACCGAGCAGTGGGCGGCATATGACGGCGCCAAAGCGACGCCGGCGCGGTCGGATGTTTACAACGATCTGGTCGACGCGCTGCGCGAGGCGACGGGGTATGAGCACATCATCCCCACGCACCAAGGGCGCGCCGCCGAGCAGATTCTGTCGGAAATCATGATTCAACCCGGGCAGATCGTGCCGGGCAACATGTACTTCACGACGACGAAGCTGCATCAGGAAATCGCCGGTGGCGTATTCGCCGACATCATCGTCGACGAGGCGCACAATCCGCAAAGCGACTTCCCGTGGAAGGGCAACATCGATCTGAACAAGTTGAAGAAGCTGGTCGAAGAACACGGCGCGAAGAAGATTGCTTACATCTCTTTCGAGCACTCGGTCAACATGGCCGGCGGTCAGCCGGTGTCGATGGACAACATGCGCGAGGTGTACAGCTACTGCAGCTCGCTAGCCATTCCGGTGTTCTTCGACGCCACGCGCATGGTCGAAAATGCCTACATGATCCAAACGCGTGATCCGCATTACGCGCATACTCGGGTCAAAGACATCCTCCGCGAAATGCTGGTTTACGGCGACGGCTGCACGGTGTCGGGCAAGAAGGATTTCTTGATCAACATCGGCGGTTTGTTGGCCTTTAAGGACAACGTCGAATGGAAAGAGCTGGCCGAAGAACGGCTGCGCGTACTGGAAGGCGCGATCACCGACGGCGGTTTGGCGACGTCGGACTTGGCCGCCATTGCCGAAGGTGTTCGTGAAATGCTCGACGATGCCTACATTCGCGCGCGCGTGCGCCAAACTGCGGCACTAGGCAAGATGTTGACCGACGTCGGCGTGCCGATCGTGACTCCACCTGGCAGCCACGCGATTTTCATCGACGTGAAAAAATTCCTGCCGCACGTGCCGCAAGACGACTTCCCGGCGCAGCGTTTGGCCGCCGAGTTGTACGTCGAAACCGGCGTGCGCGCGATGGAGCGCGGCATTGTGTCGAAGGGGCGCAACCCGGTGACCGGCGAAAACTACCACCCGGAATTGGAGCTGGTACGCCTGACCATTCCGCGGCGTGCTTACACCCGCGACCACATGCGCGCGGTAGCCGACGGCATCATTCGGATGTTTGAAAAACGCGACACCATTCATGGTTTGCGCTGCACTTACGAGCCGGAAAAGCTGCGCTTCTTCCAAGGTCGATTTGAACCGCTTCCGGTGCCGGAAAAGGTCAACTAAACGCAAGCGCCGACGCGACCGGCGCACCCTGCGAGAATCCGCCGCAGCCTGTTAAGCTTTCGCCATGCAGGCTGCGGCGTTCGGCTTGCTGTCGGTCGTCAGCGTGCTGTGGCTCACGCCACCGTTGGCCCTGGCGGCGGGAATTTTGATGGCGGTGACCCTAGGGTCATTCGAAGCCGCGCGTGTGCACCGAGCCAGTAAGTGGTTGCTGCAAGCCTCGGTGGTCGGCCTCGGCTTTGGCATGAACCTTGGCGAAGTCTGGAGTGCCACCGCCGATGGCTTCTTTTACGCAGTCGCCACCATCGTAGGCACGCTAGCTTTAGGGATCTGGTTAGGCCGACGTTTGGGCGTGGAGCGCGAAGCCAGCACTTTGATCGCCGCTGGAACCGCGATTTGCGGCGGCAGTGCAATCGCCGCAGTCGGCGCTGCGATCCGCGCGGATAAAAATGCGATGGCGGTGGCGTTGGCGACGGTGTTTTCGCTGAATGCAGTCGCGCTATTCGTATTCCCGCCGCTGGGTGAGTGGCTGGAGCTGAGCCAACATCAGTTTGGGATTTGGTCTGCGATCGCGATTCACGACACCAGCTCGGTGGTGGGGGCGGCGGCTAAATTCGGCGATCCGGCGCTGGAGTTGGCCACCACGGTCAAACTATCGCGCGCGCTGTGGATCTTGCCGCTGGTGGCTTGGATGGGCGTCAATCACGCCATCGCCAAGGGTGAGGAACCAGCCAGTCGCCCGCGCGCGGCAATCCCCTGGTTCATTGTGCTGTTCGTCGTTGCCGCGGCAATGCGCAACGCGCTGCCCGACGCCGTCGCTACCTTCGACACGCTGCGCGCATTTGGCCGCGTCGGCTTAACCCTGACCCTATTTTTCATTGGCTCAACCATGTCGTTGCAAGCCATTCGCAAGGTCGGGCTTCAGCCGATGTTGCAGGGCGTCTTGCTGTGGGTGGTGGTCAGCGCGGTCACCCTGATCGTGGTGATGATTTAAGCGGCGCAAGGAAGGCTAAGAAACGCGGCGTAGCGTCGACTTACTCGGCAGCCATCGCGCCAACACGTTTTGCAGATCTTCCACCGTGTACGGTTTGCTCAGGTGGTCGTCCATGCCGGCATCCAACGCTTTTTCGCGGTCGCCGGTCAATGCGTTGGCTGTGAGCGCAATGATTGGCGTCGGCATATGCCCTTCTTCCAAGTGGCGAATGGTGCGCGTTGCCTGATATCCGTCCATCCGCGGCATGCTGCAATCCATCAACACCGCGGCGAACATTTCCGGACGGAACATTTGCACTGCTTCCAAGCCGTCGCTGGCCACCTCGTAGGGCAAGTCCAAGTCTTTAAGGATGGCTTTGGCCAACCTCTGATTGACCGAATTGTCTTCCACAAGCAGGATTTTTTGCCCCTCGTTGATCACCAACTTCGTCGCAGAGCCGAGGCGTGTGGCCGCCGCCTGCTGGGGCGTAGCCACGTCGACGTCCAACTCAAAAGAGAAGGTGCTGCCCACGTTTTCTTCGCTCTCCAAGCGAATCTCGCCGCCCATTTGGCGCACCAAGCGCCGGCAAATGGCCAAGCCCAAACCAGTGCCGCCAAACTTGCGTGTGGTGCTCGAATCCGCTTGGCTGAACGGTTGGAAAAGCTCCACCTGCTTTTCTTGCGCGATGCCTAAGCCGGTGTCTTTCACTGCCAAATACAGTCGCACTCGCCGCTCGCCGGCGGGTTCGGCCCGCATCTTCAGCTTGACCGCACCTCGCTTGGTGAATTTGATCGCGTTGTTGAGCAGGTTTTGCAATACCTGGCGCAAGCGTGTCGGGTCGCCAAAAATCCACGTCGGCGTGTTGACCGCGGTGTCGAGAGTGACTTTGACCTCGCGGTCGCCTACGCTGAATTCTGATACCTGAATCAAGTCTTTGGCCAAAGCTTGCAGGTCAAAAGCAATTTCTTCCAGCTCCAGTTGACCGGCTTCGATTTTCGAAAAATCCAGAATGTCGTTGATGATCGACCACAACGCATTGCCACTACGTTCCACCGTCTGCAGCTGTTCGCGCTGTTCATCCTTTAACTCGGACCGCGACAGCAAACTGACCATGCCGATCACACCATTGAGCGGCGTGCGAATTTCATGGCTCATCGTCGCCAGGAATTCTGCCTTGGCTTTAACGGCTAATTCGGCGCGATCCACGGCCGCCTCGAGCTTTTGGCGCAAGCGGTGATCGCGGCGCGCGGTTTGAAAAGTCATCCAACCGCCGAATGTGCCGACCACCGCACCCGTGCAAATGCTGACGCCCAGCGCCAATGCAAAGTTGTCTCCGGGTAGTTGCCAGCTGTACGACGCCAAGTACGCCATCATTAAAGCCAAGCATGAACTGGTCGGGCCAAGCACCGCCTTCCATCCTTGGGCCGGGTAAATCACCCAACATGCACCGACGCCGATGGCTCCGACTACGGCGACGGGTGCGTTCACTGCCTGGTCAACCATGGCCGCGCTGACGCCTACGCCGATGGCCACCGCACTATACGAAAGGTACAGCCATGAAGTTGGATCCAGGTCCGGATCGCGGATCACGCGCCAGGTCGTCACCAAGCAGATGGGGAACATCGCCGCCCAGGTCAACATCATCGGTTGAATGGCAACCGGGTTGATGAAGTAGTCCACCGCAATGCCGATCAAATAGCACACCGCGATGGTGACAAGGTCGATGACCAGCGCCATGGCCATGGTGATTCGCCACGTCTCCCGCAACCGCATCGAAAGCTCGCTGCAGTCGGGATTGGATTTCAGCAGTTTATGCAGATATCGGGACGGACCTGGACCCCGGGTAGGAGGCATATCCATCTATCGGATGAATTAGATGAATTCCTTAGGGCCAGACCCCGCCTTCAAGGAATAGGATTAAATCGGCTAAGTCTTGTGCTTTCCAGGTGTTAAGGAGTCCCGGCGGCATCGAGATATTGGCGTATTGATCCGATTTGATCCACTCCGGCTCAATCACCGCTTGGAGCAGGTCGCGAGTCAGGAAGCGCCGGCCGGATGCGGTGAGGTCGGGTCCAAGGTATCCGCCTTGTTGGTCAAAGCGGTGACACTGAATGCACAAAGCCTGACGGAAGACGTCGGCGCCGCGGCTGGCGTCGGCTTCCGGCATTTGCGTTTCCACTGCTGCGAGTGCGTCATTGGTCGTCCACTCGCGGTGGAAGCTGCGCGCCTTAGCAGTATTGGCCGACGCCGCCGCAGCTTCCAATTGCTGATCGCGATGGCGCTCCAATTCCGGCTGCATCGCCAACCATTCTTCCGACGTCATCCGTTGCTGCGCGTCGCTGGATATGGCGTTCAAAAACCCTTGCAAGGAGGCGCCGCCCTGGAACTGCGACGCGTCGTGCAACCAGTAGAAGTAACTCAACCGCAACTCAGGAGTCCAACCGCGTTCCACCAAGCGCAGCAACGTGGCGTAGAACAGTTGATTTTGCTGATCGGGGTGGGCGTCGATTTGGTCGAGGAAGCGACTAGGTAAGTCGGGCGCTTGTAAGTGAACCAGCAACTCGGCGAGCATTCGGTTGGCAGTCGGGTCATCAAGCGGGAATTGCGGCGACAGGTATCCGCGAATGGTTTGCCAATTCGCTTGTAGCTCCTCGTTGTCGGCGAATTGATCTTTGCCGCGCAATCGGATTAGCATCATCGAACGCAAGATCATGCGTTGCAAGTGCGACGGTTGCGCGCGTAACGCAATCATGCCGTCCTTTTGCGCATAGAGTTGCGAGAGGCTCGGCACCGCTTCTGCAGGACGGGTGCGCAGCCACGCAATGGCTGCCTGCAAGGTTGAGGCGTTGGAGCGACGGATTAAGGGCTTCAGATTCTTCCATTGCAGCTTGGAAGATGTTGTAAACGCTCGTTCCAATGCCAACCGTGCGGTGGTTTGAATGCGGGTGTCAGCATGGTGCAATCCAAACAACAACTCCGATGGCAGGTCGGTAGCCGTGGTTTCAGCTGAGGGCTGCCAATCCTCTAATTTGCGGCGGTATTCGAGCAACGGCGGTTGAGCCACTGCCCGCGTTGGCCCGCCGGTGAGCGAGCTGGGTTCGGCGTGGCGAACGCGGTACAAGCCACTTTGCGTGCCGCGGCCGCCGGTGATGAACCAAAGCCAGCCATCTGGACCGATCTCCAGGTCGGTTACCGTTAGCCCACGTCCTTCAATGAAGGAGTGCAGTGCGCCGCGATAACTGGCGCCTTCCGCTTGCAGGTCCAGGCTAAGGATGCGGCCCCAAGCCCAATCGCCAAGCAGCAAAGTGGATTGGTATTGCAGCGGAAAGCGGCTACCTTCCAACAATTCAATGCCGGTCGGCGACGACAAATCGGTGTTGGTCAGCGCCGGGACCGCGTCGGGGTAATCGGCCATCCATTTTGCGCTGCCGCTGCGCCAACCAAATTCGGCACCAGGAGTCAGGTGCAGCACGCGCGGCGGTCGGTACCACGGAGTTCCCAAATCCCACTCCATATCGGCGTCGTAAGTAAAGATTTCGCCGTGCTGGCTGATGGCGATGTCGTAGGGATTGCGCATGCCGCCGGCGATGCGTTCCCATTGAGTGCCGTCGGCGTTGGTTCGCCAAAGCACCGCGGCCGGAGCCATGATGTTGTGGGCGTGGCCACGCGGATCCCAAATGCGCGGCAGCAGCACGTCTTCCTGCCAGTTCTCAAAAGCGTTGCGCTCTTGGGTTAATGGATTGAAATAGGCTCCAAGCGGCGCTTCGGTGTAGTTGCCGTGGATCAAATACAGCATGCCGTCCGGCCCGACGCGAATGCCGTGCGCGCCGTGTTCCGACGGTGGTCCATAGCGAGCCAAAAGCGTTTTGAAATCCAACCTGCCATCGCCATCCGAGTCGCGCAGTCGATGCAATCCGCCACCGCCATCGGCTTTGCCGGCAACGTTGACGTACAAGGAATCGTGCGCCCATTCCATTCCTTGCGCACTGCCGATACTTAGGTCAATCGTTTGCGGCATGACTTGTTGCAGCTCAAAAACCGACGCGGTGTGATTTTGCGAAGCCATCGCGCCGTTCCAATCAAAGCGCAAAATCCTTCCGCGCTCCGGCGAAACGTAAAGCACGCCGTTATCGCCAAAGGTCATACTCGCCCACGATCCGTCGCCTACCTGCGCCGAATAAATGCGCTCGCAGATCAACCCATTTGCCATTTCAAAATCACGTGGCGCTGGCGCTACGGATTTGCGGAACACATTGCCCCACGGACCCGATGAAGCACTGACTGGGCCGTGGGTTCGACCGGTCGGCATCTCATCTGTCAATGGATTCACCGTCGACGGCCATCCCATCGGCGTCGCGCCGACGTATCCGGCGGGAGAGGTCCATTCTTTCCAATCATCGGGCTGCTCATCCCAGGTTTTCCAACCTTCCTCGGTGGCGATGGTTTTCGCCACTCCGGATCGGGTAGTCAGGTGGATATAGCCTGCCGTCGCCGCCGGACCACCTAGGTTTTTGGCTTCCACGGCGACGAGGTTCCAACCGGGTTTAAAGGTCAATTCGCGCGGTAACGGCGTGGGAACTTCCCAGTTGTCGCCGGCAGCCACCTCGGTGCCGTTGACCCACAGCTTGAAGCTGTTGTCGGTCGTGAATGCGCCATGCTCAAGCCGCGCCGGTTCATCCAGCCAGAACGAGTGGGCGAAATATCGGACCTCGTTGTCATGAGAGTCTTCGACAGCCCAAATCCACTCGGGCTCCTTCAGCAAAAACGAACTGCCTAATGCGCGGAAGTTGAAGTCCTTAAATCGCACCTCCATCGGCGGGCCGGCATGAAGCTGCAGCGCGAAGGTGCCGCGCGACTCAGATTGCGCACTGCGATCCACCACATCAATCATGCGCGTGCCGTTGATCTCATGGATCAGCCGCGGACCGTCGGCGACGATTCGATAGTAATTCCAATCTTCGTGCAGCACCGCTTTTTGCAGTTCGGCCGCATCGCCTAATGGCTTCAGCGGGATGTTCACGCTGGTGGCGGTGAGCTCGAAGTGGGAGCCGCGCGTCGCCATGATTCCGCGGCCGTTGGATTCGTACAAAATGCCGCTGTAGTTCGGGCCGGCCTCGATGTCCGCCTGATAGCCGGCGACGTCGCCATCGCCGTGTCGCTGCGAGCGGTATTGCACGCCGGAATTGCCGCCGATAATTTTGTATTCGAAGGTCAGTTCAAAGTTGCTCGCCTCGCCGTCCCAAAACAGATAAGTGCTTTTGTCACAAGGGTTTTCGGGCGTGCTCTTGCCAACGATATGACCGTCTTGTACCGACCAATATTTGGCGTCGCCGGTCCAGCCATCCAGCGATTTGCCATCAAAAAGCTGGACCTCCATTTGGGCGGCTAGGGGGGTGAGCGCCAGTAGGGGGAGCAGAAGGGGCATGCCTCCAGCCTATCCATTTATCTCTGAATCCTTAATCTTCGGTAACAATTATCGGGGAAGATGGGGAACTGCTGGTGCTGCGGCAACGTCCGTTTAGCTAGACCCAGTCCATCCCCGATGAAACTGCATTCCCTCCGTTCCCATGCCGCGCTGGCTTTTCCGGCGGCGGTACTCGGCCTGACTTCGCTGCTTGCCACTTCGGCAGCGGCGCAGCAGCAATACCCCGAAGGTTCAAAAATCCCGCGTTCGATGACCGACGAAGAGGCCGCTTGGGTGGCGGCCAATCCGTTGAGCAACAAGCACCGCGCGACGGCGCCGCCGGAAGGCACGATTTGGTGCCCGCCGGAGTACGCGCCGATGGATGGAATCATGATGGCCTGGGAAGGCGGCGGTTCGTTCACCACGGTGCTGACCGACATGGCCAAGGAAATCACCACCGTCGGCAATGCCGATGTGCACGTGATGGTGGATAGCACCAGTGAACGCTCGTCGGCGCAGACCAAGTTGAGTAACGGTGGCGTCGATATGAATCGCGTGGTTTTCCATGTGGTCAGCACCGACACCATTTGGATTCGTGATTATGGCCCGCGTTATATCTATCAAGGTGATGTGCGTTCGATCGTCGACCACACCTACAACCGGCCCCGGCCCAATGACAACAAGCAGCCGACGTACTTTGCCGGCGCGATGGGCCACGAGCGTTATGAAATTCCGCTGACCCATGGCGGCGGCAATTTTCATTTGAATGGTTTGGATGTCGGCTTTACGACGCGGTTGATTAATAACGAAAACAATCACCTGACCGAACAGGACATTCACGATTTGTGGATGGACTATCAGAATCTAGATACCCAGTTCTATACGCCGCTGCCGTCGAACGTGGATTCGACCCAACACATTGATATGTGGATGCAGGTGATTAGCGATACCGAGGTCATCGTCAGCGATTGGCCGGCGCAGTCGGGTTCGACGCAGGACAATCGTTGCGACAACGCCGCTGCGTCGCTGCAAGCGGATGGATACACCGTTTACCGCACGCCGGCGCGTTTGCATAACGGCACGCATTACACCTACACCAACGTGGTGATGTGCAACGACATCGTGCTGATTCCGCGATTCAGTAACGGCACAATCACCCAGTACAACAGTCAGGCGCTGGCTGCGTGGCAAGCGGCAATGCCGAACAAAACCATCATTCAGATTGATGCCCAGGCAGTTGTCACCTCTGCCGGCGTTTTGCACTGCATCGTCATGCACTTGCCGGCGCACGTCGGCGGGGTCAATCCAACTGCATTAATGCTGACTCCAAATGGCGGTGAAAGCTTCGGCGCCGGTGATCAAGTTGAAGTCAAGTGGCTCTCCGACGACGACGAAGGTGCGGTTTCCACCGAACTCCAACTTTCCACCGATGGCGGCAACACCTGGCCGACCACCATCGCCAGCGGTCTGCCCGCTGCCGGGACTTACAACTGGACCGTTCCCAGCCTGACCACCAGCAGCGCTCGCTTGCGCGTCATCATCAGCGACGGCTCCGGCAACACCGGCGACGACGCCAGTGACGCCGACTTCAGCATCGGCGGTGCATCCGCCGGACTATTCCCATACGGAACCGGTAAAGCCGGAACCCTTGGTATTCCCGTTTTGTCGTCTCAAACTCTGCCGGTCCTAGGCAGCAACGTCACTCTCGACGTCGATGACGCTCTACCCAACGGCACCGCCAAACTGATCCGCGGCTTCGACACCGACTCGATGCCCTTCGACTTCGCTGTAGTCCTCGTCGACTACGACACCGTCTACGATCTCCCGATCGACGGCACCGGCCACGCCGAATTCAGCGGTACCGTCCCCAGCTCCAGCGGACTCGCTGGCCTCAGCCTCTACTGGCAAGCATGGATCCCCAACGATCCCGCCGCATTCGGCGCTGGTTGGTCCTGCAGTAACGGCCTAGAAACCCGTCTCGGGTATTAGGTGACTGTGGTTCCTGCCGCCGTTTCGGCGGGTTGGCCCCGGCTGCTTAGAAGTCCCGCAGCGGGACTAATGCGCACCGAAACCAACCCGCCGAAACGGCGGGACCATCCATCCTACATTTAGGGATGGATTAGAGACGTTCCAGGATCCCTTCCGGACCGGTGAGATCCTGGGGGAGGTTCCAGGTGTTGAGGTCGGAAGCGAAACGTCCGCGGAGTTGTTCTTGGACGTCACTGCCAAAGATGCCGAGCGTGTTGCAGGCTTCTCGCGCGACCCACGGGTTGGTGTCGGGGTCGAGCAGGACCTGAGTTAAGGCGAGCTGCGCTTTTTCGTCGGGGAAGTTTCGTAGCGCGTAAGCGGCGGAGACTTGGGCGGGCATTCCGCCGCCGGCTTCGCCGAGTAGAACCGGGATCAGGTGATCGATGGAGCCGGTGCCGCCCAACATGGCTAAGGCTTCGGCGGATGCTTTGACCAAAACCGACGGTGCGTTGCCGCCGGTAACCAGAGTGAGGAAGTCGTTGCGGCAAGAAGTTTCGCCCAGCATTCCAAGTGCGGTACACAAGTGTGCTTGCAACTCGGTTTGATGGGTTTCGTGCAGCAGCGAGTGCAGCGGTTCGGACGCGGTTTTGAATTCCATCAGCGCCAATGCGATGGCGTATGCCGAACGGTTTGACGGACTCTTTTCTTGCTGGAAAGCCTCCAATACCGCCATGCCGACGGGTGCGGCAAATTGCGAATGGCCGATTGCACGACCGCGCGCGCTCATCACGCCCAGGCTCATTGCCGACCATGCCGAAGCTTCTTTACCGCCTTTGCGCAGTTGTTTGAGCAGGAACGGCAAGATTTCTTTTTCTACCAAAGGCGCCGACGGACCGGAGCGTCCGCCGATGTACGCCATCGCCATCAACGCGTGATTGCGCAAGTTTTGATTGCGATCGTTTTTGATCAAGCGCTTTAAGCCATCCAAAATCTCGTCGGCGTGGGTGCCGTCGGCTTCGGCCATCAGGCCGATGGCTTGAATCGCGGAAAGACGCATCACCGAATCGGTGCGCTTGTTTTGGAACAGATGCCAGCACTTCAGCAGCGCTTCTTGCTTGGTCGGGTCGACGCTTGGCGTATCTTCCAAAAACTTGGCAATGGCAACCGGCAATTGAATGCGCACCGATTGCGGACGACTTTCTTCGCGCAGCAACTCGCTCAACTTTCCGGCCAGTTCGGTGGCATTGCGCGGTCGTGTCATCGGCAGCGCAGTGACGACGGCACGTTGCACCGCGGCGGGGGCGTCGGCTTCGAGGATGAGGTAATCCGTTAAGCGCTCGGCAATCATGCTGTTCAACATGCTGCGTTCGCGTTGGCCGGCGAACGAACCCAGCGCATAAGCGGCTTGCTGGCGCATGTAGTCGGGGATAGTGCTTTCAACCAACAGCTTGCGACCGGTCGGCGTGTCTTTGAGGATATGAAAGAGTTGCTCAAAAGCTTGCGGCGTGCGGCTCATTCCCAGACTGAGCACCGCTTGCGAAGAAATCAGCGTGCGCGCGTGCAGCTGCTGTTTCCAATATTCCGCAGGCACCGTTGCGCCGCAGCGTGCCAGCGCGTCTAGCCCGGCGGGCGAAACAGCCGAGTGCCCGCTGTGGACCGCGGCGAGCAATGCCACCAGAGTTTCTTTGTGATCGATCGGACTTTTCATCGTTCCGATGGGCGCCGAAGCATCGCCGGCTTCAATGTCATCGGTGAAGCTGACCGCCGGGTTATCTAAGTAGCGGCGCAAATATTGATCGCGATTCAAGTACCACCAAAGTTCCCAGGAGGCGGGCGCAGTTTCAAAGCGTATGGCCGACGGCGGCGTCACCGCAAAGCGCTTAGGCGCAGGTTGATCCGGCTTGGCAGGAGTTGCCGGACTGGCCGGAGTCGCTGGGTCGGCCGGAGTGGACGGCGACGTCGGGAAGGCGTCCTTCGGGCCTTCGTACTCCGGAGGAACGCGCGGAAGTCCTCTGCCTGGATCTGGTTCGGGGTCAACAACGATGACCCCACCGCCGCCACCTCAGTGGCCGCCGCCCCCGCCGCCGCCGCCGTTGTTCCATCCGGCGTTTTGAGCAGAGGCAGGCGCTGCCGCGGTTAAGCCGAGCAGCAGCGTGAATGGGTAGACGAGGGAACGTAATTGCATGAGAAACCGGGCTGGTCTGGGGGTAGCTCCAGATTGCAACTCTTATGCCACCATCATGGTCCAGGTTGCCAATATTCTCAACTGGTGCTTTTTCGCACTGCTGGAAGGCGAATTGCGCCGCCCTGAACTGGCACGGGCTTTGCATGGTCAGAGCTAGCCCTCCCCGGCCATGCTAATTATCGCGCTCCCAATATCCCTCACGCTTGCGGCGGTGGCCGCAAATCCCATCCAAAGTCAAGAACCGGTGGGGGGATGGTATCGACCGAATTGGGACCTGCACACGTCGACGCAACTGCTTCCGCAGTTGATCACCGATTGCACAGGGGATGGAGTGGAAGACTTATTGCTCCGTTACGAAGAAGAAGTCGGGCCTTTAACCATCCGCGATGGCGCAACGGGAAAGGAGTGGTACCGCTCCGGCCATGATCGCGATGCGAACATGTATTGGCAGGTGCAGGATTTGGATGGCGACGGCGTTGCTGATTTATTCATGCGCGAGCCGGAGTATTGGGGCACCAATCACAAAAACGGACGCATCCAAGTGGTGCAAGGCGGAAGCGCGGCATTGATGTGGGAAGTTGTCGGAAGCGACGTGCGTGAAACCATTGGGCGCCGCGTGCTGCTGATGGACCTGACTGGCGACGGCGTTGACGATGTGGTGGCGTTTAAACACAATCAATACGTGCGAGGTTATTCCGGTAAAAGCGGCGCATTGTTGTGGGAGCACGAATATGAATGCGGGCGCTGGGGAGACATCGGCCCCGACCTGAACCAGGATCAACTTGCAGATATCGTGATCTGTGGACCTGGGAAGATTTCGGTGATCGACAGTGTTGATGGCAGGTTCATTTGGCAGTCGCGATTCAATTTCCCATTTCCTTTCGCCGAGGCTGGCAGCCATAGTCAATTCCTGTTCAGCGACTCAAATGGGGATGGAATATCTGATGTGATTCTTATCGATCATAATTTTGATGTCAATCCAAGGGGGATGAATGGTGCAATGATGTGTGTAGATGGCATCGACGGCACTCTTCTTTGGGCTTACGAAGGCTCGAATGACCAAGAGTTGTATCACGCACAAGTCCACCTTCACGACGCGACTGCCGATGGCTTAAATGACCTTCTATTACTCGGTGAATATCACCAAGTATTGGTCGATGGCGCGAATGGAAACCGAGTTTGGGTGAATCATCGCCGTCCTGCCAGCGATGATCAGTTCTTTGAAGTCGTGGACTTGACCGGCGACGGCATTCCGGACATGGTCGGCAACGTTCATGCCGAAAACCCCGCGCTTGTTGCAGTCGATGGCCAAACCGGTCAATTGCTTTGGCGGTTGGAACAAGTAGCGCATGAGCTCACCCCTGTCGAATTCGACGGTCAACCCGGCTGTGAGTTAATTGTCGCCAACCCGCGGGCTCGATCCTATACGGGCGAGGTGCTGGCCCTTCGCGGCAGCGATGGCGGAACCCTTTGGCAACATTCCGGTGAGTATTCACGCGAGCAATTAGGTTGGTTATGCGATGTGATCCCGCCGTCCGGCATGCAGCCTGGACAGGTATTGGCGCGTACCTATGGAAACCAAGATGAGGGGGATTGGGCCATAAGTTATGAATTGACTACTGGAGCCGAGCAATGGCGAACGCGCATTAATAAGGATCCGTGGAATTCAAGTTATCCGGCGTGGGCCGTAGTGGATTGCAACGGGGACGGGGTTATGGAGCTGCTGGATTTTCACAAGTACCCGCGAGGTGGGTTTACTTGCATGAATACTCAAAATGGCTCCATTGTCAATTTCGCGAATACGCGCTATCAGAACCTCAACTACTTGGGAACTACTGCCGATTGCTCCGGCAACCATACTCGCGAAGTGGTTCTCTACTACGGAAGTCAGTCGTGGGAAGACTTCCATGCATGGTCGCTAGATTCGATGGAGGATCGCTACACCACCGGATTGCACCTTTCCTCATCCACTCTTTCTGTTCGGGCTGGCGGCAACATCTCAATGCTGGTGGAAATGCCGCCAGCACTCGGCGGGCGGAATTACCAACTCCTTTCGTCCTACTCGGGGATAGGACCCACAGCCATTGATTGGGTCGAAATCCCGCTAACGCCTGATTACTTGTTTACGCGCACGCTCAACGCCCGCTATCCATCCGCTGGGCTTGTTCATCCGCAAGGCGTGCTCGATTCTCATGCTCGCGCACGCATAGGCATTCAAACGAATCCTGGCCAATTACGTGCCGCCCTCATTGGTAGAAACTTTTACTTCGCGGTTTTGGTTTCTACTCAATTAGGTTCGCCCCAGTTCTGCTCCGGAGTCGAACAAATCCTCTTCACGCCCTAGTCCTTTTCTACGCTCCAATGAAATCACTCTTCAGCCTTCTTGCTCTCACATGTTCGGCCGAATCCTTGGCCGCCCAAGCCACATCTCAAGTCGGCGGCTGGACCGAACCCATCTGGGAAACCCACGGCCAATTTAGCCTCAATGACGGCAATTCGGTTATGGATTGCACAGGCGACGGCATCCAAGACATATTGGTTCATGCCGACGGCTATGTTTCCTTTTTAATCGACGGCAAGTCCGGCGCGGTTTGGGCTAGTTCCGATCCAAATTCAAGTTGGACGCTTGCCGATGTCCATGATCTTGACGGCGACGGCGTCGGTGAGGTGATTTGGCGATATCCCAACTACGCCGAAGCAGCCGGTTTTGCCCAAGGTAGGATCGACGTTATTCAAGGCGGCAGCGGCCAATTGCTTTGGTCATTAGTGGGGGCCTTGAATGATCAACGGTTGTCACAGTATTTGATCTATGAAGACTTTGACGGTGACGGAATCGTGGATCTACTCACATGGAATCCCTATTACCACACAACAGCTCTGCATGGAGCAAGCGGAACGAATTTATGGAGTCATCCTCAAGGAATCCAGTACGACTGCCATCTCACCCCCGATCGCAATCAAGATGGGGTTCCAGAAATCGTTTATGGAAGTCTTGACGGAATGAACATTTTGGATGGTGCTAGCGGAACCCCGTCATGGACCGTCTCCAATCCGAATGACATTCAGGAGCGATTCCAAGTAGTCGGCAATTGGGATTTAAATGGCGATGCTGTATTGGATTTGGTCCTCCGTGCACCTTGGTGGCGAAACCCGATGGCTGGTACTGAGGCTGGTTGCATTCTCGCCTTGGATGGTGTTGACGGAAGCCAGATTTGGATGGCGCAAGGTGTTTTCAGTGACGCTCAACTCGGCAAGCGCGTGGAAGTCTTCGATGCAAACGGCGACGGTACGCCGGACTTCTTGAGTTTGTCTCGCGAATACCAAACCGTCGTGAATGGCCAAACGGGAACACCTTTGTGGGAAGATTTCTCAAGGCTGAAGTCGGCGAAGGAAGAACACAATCACGTTCTCGATCTCACCGGCGACGGAATCCCAGATGTCCTCCTGCGTACCCGCACCCTTCCCGGTCCGTTAAGAATGCTGGACGGCTCAACCGGCATTGAAGTATGGTCTCAGGAGCCAGCCGACAACTTTTCCATTTGGGAAAACGTCTTTATGCGCGATCTTGATGGCGACGGTGATCTTGACGTGGTAGCCGGTTCACCCAATTGCAATGATAAGCAGGGCTATATGGCTGCTATGGACGCAGCCACAGGCCAATTGATGTGGAGTGTCTTTGGGCCAAGCGGTAAATATGGTTTGGGCCAAAACATGCATGTATGGCAACCGGCTGGATCGGCAGCAATGGAAGTCGTCGCCCGGCTGCACCTCGACGTGAACGAATCTGGCATACGTGGCTACTCCGGGGTGGACGGATCCGAAACCTGGCGTTTCGATGAAGGATGCGGAGTCTACCCTGGGGTCGAGTGGCAAATCCAAGACCTAAACGGGGATGGCTTTGATGAAATTATTGAGTATCAGAGTTATTACCCGGATGAGATTCGCATTTTTGAGCCAGCCGGTCGCACCATGCGGAACAAAATCATTGCCTTCCGCAAGTTTTTGGTCAATCTGTCGATCGGCGATGACGTGGATGGTGATGGCTGCAAGGACTTGATCGCGATGTTCGACAACTCTTGGTTAGCGCCGGATCCAATCATGGCGTTTTCCAGTTATCAGAATGATTACACGACTGGGCTGACCTTAATCGGCGGCGATCACTCGGTTGCCAATGGTGGATCCACTCTCATTCATTTGAAAGCACCCATTTACTTAAGCAATGAGTGGTATCGCCTGCTCATCTCCGGGGAAACCGGTGCTTACCAAGTAGGTTCGGTGGAAATCCCACTCGCTGACGGCAAGTGGCTCCAGCACACCTTGGCCGCTCAGTCTTACCCGGATGCATTCATTGCACCAATGGGCAGGCTAAATAAAGATGCAGAAGCTAACTTAGCAATCGTTACTTCTGCCGGGGATCTGCCAGCAGCATTGGCGGGAACAGATGTTCATATTTGTGTGCTGATTGAAGATCGCTCCGGCATCAAATTAGCCTCCACCGGCGCAGAAACCATTCAGATCCTGCCATAGTCAGCCTGTGGTCGTTCATAAACGCACGAATCGGGAGCGTGGAGCAGCAAAACTTAGCGGCATAACGTTTGCACAGGTTCGGTTCTCTATCTCCCAGAGAAGATGACCGCAAAATTCACGCTCCCAATTTTCACTTTCGGGTTGGCATTGCTTTCGCCGGCCTCATCCCACGCTCAAGAACCCGTTGGTGGTTGGTCTATGCCTGAATGGCAGACCGACTTTCAACACGCCGGTGCCGATTTATGGAACGTCATGGACTGCACCGGCGACGGTGTCGACGACGTTTTGTTCGCCAGTGAGTACTTCGGTCGGCGCATTACGCTGCTGGATGGCATCACCGGCGAGCTGGTGCTGCAGTCCGATTACGCAGTGGGGGGCACCGCCAAAGCGGAGGTGCATGACGTCGATGGGGATGGCGTCGGCGATGTGATTTTTCGCTATCCGTATTACTCCACCCCGCTGCTGACCGAGGCTGGAAAGATCAAAGTTGTGCAAGGCGGAACCGGTGCGGAGTTGTGGTCGCATACCGGCACGCAAACTTCGCAGAATCTGTCGGACAACGTCGAATACACCGATTTAGACGGTGACGGCAACGTCGACTTGGTGGCTCATAACTTGGGTTATGACACGGTTGCGCTGCAAGGGCATAGCGGCGGATTGCTGTGGGCTAGCAGCGATCCCATCAGTGAAATCAAATGGGTTCCTGACCGGACCGGCGATGGAATTGAAGAACTGATCGTTCAACTCAACGGCCCGACCGTGGACTTGCGCAACGGTGCAAGCGGAGCGTCGTTGTGGCCGAACCCAGGAAGTTACGGATTGCAGGCACCGTATAAGGTCCACGCAGTTGCCGACCTCACCGGCGACGGCGCCGGCGACTTTTTGTTTACCAATCCCGATCACGACAATACCTACGCCAATGCCGGCGGCATCGTTGCGATCAATGGCTCCAACGGCCAGCTCCATTGGTTCCACGAAGGCGATGACCACCAAATCGAAGTCGGCACACGCGTCGAAATGTTCGACGCCACCGGCGACGGCACCGATGACGTCGTCAGTTTGTCCGGCAGCGACCAGCGCTTGCTCAATGGTGTGACTGGAGTGGTTTATTGGTCGCGCAGCTATCAACTTAAGTCGCCGAAGTCCAAGTTCCAGCAAGTTGCGGATCTAAACGCCGACGGATCGAGCGACCTATTGTTGCGCACCAAAGGTCCGTTGGTCGCGCTTCGCAGTCAGACCGGAAACGAGATGTGGTCAACTGATTCCCCCGACGGCACCTCGCCCTGGCGCGACGTCATCCTCGCTGACGTTGAGGGGGACGGCACAACTGAAATCGTCGCCGGGTCACCCGAATGCTTGGCATCTTTCGGCGTGTTGGCGGTATTAAACGGCAGCGACGGCAGCTACCGCTGGCAAGCTCAAGGCGTAGCCGATGAAAACCGCATCGGCGGCAAGATTGCTTTGACGCAATCGGCAATTTCCGGTCAGTTGGAAATTGCGACTCGCTTCCACGGCGACGAGAGCAATGCGGGCATTCGCATGTACAGCGCCGACAGCGGGCAAGAGGTTTGGCGCGCGGACTTTGTCAGCGAAACCACCGATAAGGTGGAGTGGCAGGTGCACGACCTCGCTGGGAACGGCAGCGAGCAGATTATTGAAATTGATTCCAACTTCAACACTCGTGTACACGTTTTTGATCCGGCAACGCGCACCATTCGCAACCGTGTGTTTGCCTTGCTGCGCACCTTGGACGAATTTGGCGTAGGCGGCGACATCGACGGCGACGGTTTCCGCGATCTGGTCATGATCGATATCGAGGGTTTCGACCCAATGATTCGGGTGATGACCTTTTCCAGTATGCAAGACACCTATTCCTCGGGTTTGAGTGTTGTAGGTGGCTCGCATTCGGTCACCCATGGCGGCTTTACCGCAATTGGCGTAACCGCGCCGCAGCGATTCAAAAACCATCCGTACCGCCTCATGATGTCTGGCAACGGCGCCGGCTACACCCGCGTGGTTTGGGCCGACGTACCGCTCGCCGATGGCGATCTGCTGCAACAAACCTTGGCGGTCGACAGTTTCCCAGCACCTTTTCACGACGCCATTGGCTGGCTGGATAACCAGGCCAAGGCGGAAATCATCATCAACACTCTACCCGGCGACATCCCGGCCAAACTTGCTGGCCGCACCCTGGCCATCGCCGTGTTGATCGAGGCACCCAGCCATGCGCCGTGGTACAGCTCGGGCGTGGAATTCCTGACGATCAAGCCTTAAGTCGGAGTCGGCGCGCGCCGTGCGCCGGGCAAAAGCTGGTAGGCTTTGCGCATGAAACTGCGCGAAGCAAAGGTCGCAAACACGATCGCCTCGGTCGCTGCCTGGTGGGCATTGGCGGCCGGGGCGGTGCTTTTGAGTGGATGTTCCGGCGAGGAATCCGGCGGCGACACGCGGAGAAGTTTGGTTGGGCATTCGAGCGATACCGCGGCGATGCAGCCAAAGGATGGCTCGCTGTCGGCGGAGCAGGCTGCGTTTGATGTTTTGCATTACGACTTGCAGCTTCAAGTCAAACCAGATGAACGGGAGATCCATGGTGCGCTAACCATCACCTTTGAAGTCGTGGAAAAGTTGCCAACACTGGTGCTGGATCTGGATGCTCGCTTGACCGCAACCTCCATCGCGCGCGTACTTGAGTTAGAAGGCACGGCATCCACCGACTCCGAATTACGCGAACTTGCCTTCGAGCAACGCGCCGGGCGCTTGTTCGCGCACTTCGCCGAACCGCTTGCCGTCGGCAGCGAGGCTGTGGTGCGGATTGAATACGGTGGCGTGCCGCGCGTTGCGCCGAATCCGCCGTGGGAGGGGGGATTTCAATGGGAGCGCACCTTGCGCGGCGAGCATTGGATCGCGACCAGTTGCCAGATGGAGGGCGCGGATTTGTGGTGGCCTTGCAAGGATCATCCGTCCGACAAGCCGGAAGGGTTTGATTTGCACATTCGAGTTCCGCAGCCGTTGGTGGTTGCAAGTAACGGTCGCTTGCAGAAGGTGGAGCTGCACGAGGATCAAACGCGCACTTATCACTGGAAGCTGGAAGTGCCGATCCCCAACTACACCGTTGCGTTGAACATCGCGCCTTATGAGTTGATCGAAGACACTTTCGAGTCAGTGAGCGGAGGCACTTTCCCGGTGAAGTTTTGGCTGCTGCCTGAAAACGTCGAAAAGGGGCGCGAGATTCTGCCCGAATTCATGGACCATATCCGCTTCTTTGAAAAGCATCTTGGTCCCTATCCGTTCCGCAGTGAAAAGTACGGCATTGTCGATACGCCGCACCTCGGAATGGAGCACCAAACCATCATTGCTTATGGAAATAAGTTCCAACCTTTCAAGTGGGGTTTCGATTGGTTGCACCATCACGAAGCGGCGCATGAGTGGTTCTCGAACTTGGTCACCGCGCCGAATTGGAATGACTTTTGGATTCACGAAGGCTTCGGAAGCTACGTTCAAAAGCTATACGTCGAAGAAAAGAAAGGGTCCGACGCTTACCGCAATTACTTGCGCGATGTGCGCGGTTTGATTTTGAATCAGCGCGCCGTCGCACCGCGCGAATCGCGATCTTCCGCCCAAATGTTTTTCGTCGACCTAAATCAGCCGGTCGGCCAACGAGTTTCGGATAGCGATATCTACTACAAAGGCGAATGGGTGCTGCACACTCTGCGCTGGCTGATCGGCAAAGACGCTATTCTGCGCACCTTCCGTAAAATGTGCTATCCAACGCCGGAAGCCGAAGCGTCGACCGATGGCAGCGCGGTGCACTTTTTCACAACCGACGATTACCTAGCCTTAGTCGAAGCCGAAACCGGCGAAGATTTAGATTGGTTTTTTGAGTTGTACCTACGCCAGCAAACTCTTCCCGAACTCCACGCCGAACACGCCGACGGCAAGCTCAAGCTGTCGTGGAAGGTGCCCGCAGGTCAACAGTGCTTGCTTCCGGTGGAAGTCATCGTCGGCGGCATCCCCAAGAGGGTGGAGATGGTCAACGGCAGCGCCGAGATTGATGTACCCAACGGCGTTGCCGTAGACATCGATCCATTTGATCGCATTCTGCGGGTCAACAACAGCGGAGCGCGATGATTTTCGATTAGTTCCGACTCTTATGGATAGAAGATGGAGTGGAGCGCAGTTCTTCCAGCTCCGCCATCAACCGATTCACAATCTCCGGCCGTTTCGCCGCCAAGTTGTTGCGCTGACCTAAATCTCTGCGCAAGTTGTACAGCTCCACCGGACCGTCGTCGTCGGCCGGGTAGTTGTGACGCTTCTCCCACGCTTTGTTGCGGCCGGACATGTAGCCGTGTTTGTGGGCAATCAAAAGCCAATCTCCAGATCGCAACGCATACTGATCTTTGCGCGTGTTGTGCACATGCTTGGCGCGAACGGATTGGGCATTGCCGGTGAGCAGCGGCAGCAAGCTGATCGAATCTTCGGCGGCGTGTTCATCCGGAAGTTCAAATCCGATGAGGTCGGCCAGCGTCGCCATCAAATCGATCTGCGATACCAATGCGGTATTGACGGAGCCTGGATCGGTGGTGCCCGGATACTTGATCACGAACGGCACATGATGTCCGCCTTCGTAAATGTCACGCTTCAAACCACGCAGCGGAAAGGCGGACCAATGGCCGAATTTCTGATCGCGCGCGTAAGCATATTTTTCCGGACCGTTGTCGGCGCTGAAGATCACCAGCGTATTTTCAGCCTGACCGCTTTCTTTCAGCGCGCGTAGCAGCTGACCCACGGAGTCATCGGTTTCGACTACGAAGTCACCATAAGGTCCGGCCTGGGATCGGCCGTCGAATTCGTCATTCGGAATGATCGGAGCGTGGGGCGACGGGAAGGCAAAGTACAAAAAGAACGGCTGCTCGGATTCGGCTTGTGCATGAATGAACTCCACGCCGCGCTGCGTGGTGGTCGGAATGTTCTGATACGGATCCCAACCCGAATAAGCCCAACCCGGACGGCATTCCCAGCTGCCTTCTTTGATCTTCTTCCATTTCGACGTGTCGCATTTCACATCCGGCGTTTGCAACATGCGGTCGTTTTCAATCCACGCATACGGCGGGAAATTGATCACCGCATCGCCGAAGTAGGAATCAAATCCATGAGCAAGCGGTCCATCGGGAATCGCAGCACTCCAGTCATAAGCGTCGGCGGTTTTGATTTGATCCCATCCAAATCCCAAATGCCACTTACCGATCGCCGCCGTGCGATAACCTGACTGCTGCATCATTTCCGCCATCGTTAAGCGCTCGGCGGCAAACACCGATCCACCCATCGGTCCGACGATGCCATGGAAATCGCGCCAGTGATAACGCCCGGTCAACAACGCATAGCGCGACGGCGTGCAAATGCCAGACGACGAATGTCCATCGGTGAAACGCATGCCCTCGGCGGCGAGTTGATCTAAATTCGGCGTTGGGATTTTGGAATCCGGGTTGTAACAACCCAAATCGCCGAAGCCCAAGTCGTCGGCGTAGAGAATCAGCACATTCGGTTTACGCGCGACCTTGGATTGCGGCGCCGCCAACGGCAGGCAAACGTTAAAAGGCAGATGCAGGCTGGGTTCAGCATGGGCGTCGGCAAATGGATTCTTCACCGAACATGCGGCGTATAAATGTGTCGGCGCGCCTGAAGCATCGCGCAACACAAACGGCCGCTCTAAGTGCGCAACCGGCGTTTCGGCACCATCGCTCCACGTCAGCTTGCGCGGGCTGATGTTGTTATCCGGCGGCACTTGCCAGTCGATGGATTCGCCATTCCATTTGCCGCGCACATAGCTGATACCGGGCGTGCCGGAAACGTGTCCATTCCAATCTTTGACCGCGGCATAAACCCAATCACCCTGCACCCAAACACAAGGATCTTCGGCGCGCAGTTCCGCCGGGAACAACAACGAATCCTGGGCCACAAACGGCCCTTCCGGACGGTCCGCCAACGCCCATCCATGAATCATGCGGCCATGATTGGGCTCATCGTTTCGACCCTTCAGCACCAACAAAAACCGTCCATCCGGTAGCTGGCAAACGCCAGGGTTCACCAAGTAATGGCGCAACGGACCACTCGGCGGTTCAATGATCGGCCGCGGATGACGCACCCAAGGCCCTTCCAGCGAATCCGCCACCGCCACGCCGATTCGCTGATTGATGATGTGATCCCACCAATCCACCCGCCACTCCTGATCGGGAGTCGGACCGGCGTCGTGATTGGCGATGAAGTACAGGTAATAACGGTCCTTGCCAGTCGTCGGATCCGTCATCCGCGTGATGCAAGGGTTGTGCGCATTGATCGCATCCCAACGCGTGCCGGCCGGATTGCCAAATCCTTCCAATACCACCTCCTGATGCTCAAACGGCCCCTCCGGCCGCGCCGCCGTCGCCCGCGCAATCTGACTTTCATAAAGCCAGCCACGCATGCCACGCTCATTTAGCCGACGCCACCGCGCATTAAACATGTGGTAGTCGCCATCCTCACCCTGAACCACCGAGCCACCCCATTGAAACCAATCCGGATCGGCAAACACATGCGGTCGCGCCTGGTGATCCTCCAAGCTTGCGCGACTTTCCATCGGTAGGGGCAGCACCTTCCCTGGTGAACCAGCTGGCGATGGGCTTTGCGAGGCGAGGTTTGGGGCGAAGCCAAAACCGGCCAGCAGGCACAGGAGGTAGACGAAACGGAGCATCGCAGGTCATCGTAGCCTCTGCTCGAATAGGCTCTCAATTTGATGAGCCCATGAGCAAGGGTTACCGAGGCGAATCCATCGGCTAATCACATAGGTATATCCCCATGCGACTTCCTTTCTCGCCGTTGTTGCTGGCCGCCGGATGCAGCTTTGTTGGTTCTTGGAGCTGCGGCGGTCAGGAGCACGAATCGTTGCGGCCGCAAGCATTTGCCGATGCCGTAGAGACCCTGCTCCAACTGGGTGAAGTCGACGACCGGCGGGTGGTGATCTTTAGCAGCTTGCAAATCGAACGGCTGCAATCCGCGGTCGAGTTGCTCAACGACAAACCCAAAACCGTTGCCGTCCTCAACCCGGGTCAACCCAACTGGCGGCCCCAGCTTCACGTCGACGTAATGGAATGGAGTACAGACGCGCTGCAAGTGCGGGCGCTTTATTACGGACCTCCGGTTCAAGAAGCCTTTTACCAACTGACCGCCGACGGCCGAATTTTCGACGTCACCCAAGCGACCGAAACTGGTTCCCTCGCCGACTTCGATCATCAACGCCTGAACCAAAGCCTTTCCCGAATCAGCGAGGAAGGCCGGCTTTCGACGAAGTCCCTACTGACCTTTTTGGAAACTCCGCTGGCGTGGGGCGAAGGCTGGATTCCCGATTCCTACTACGCGCCGCGCGAATTTGAGCTGAGTTTGCTGACCAAGGAAAACTGGCGCAATGCTTTCCGGCTCATTCCGATATCCGGCGAAGAAGATTTGGGCTATCACCACTGGTCTCTGGTCACATCGCCGGGCACCGGGCGCCAGTTTTTGCAAGTGGAATTCACCGCCGGAGGCATGGGCTACGTGGTTTGCAAGTTGCAACCCGAGGGCGATGCGCTGGTCGGGGAAGGTCATTGGGCAAGCCGCTGTGGAAACTGCAACGGCAAGCCAAACCCACAGCCGGTGCGCTTCGAGCGGGTCAAGCCTCATTAACCCTCCGATCGGGTAGGCTGGACGGCCGCCCGATCCGATGATTGCCGACCTCCGACCCCTCGCTCGAGCCGTTTTCACACTCATTGCTGCCGCATGGATTTGCGCGGCCGCCTTACCTCAGGGTGCTACCAGCCCAGCCAATCCAAAGAAGGTCGACGCCCAAGTTTCCGGCGAGAAGCTGGCGTTGGAGCAAGGCAAACAAGCGCTGGCCGACGGTCAGAATGACGTCGCCGCCGGGCACTTTCGCTATGCATTAAGCCGCACCGCCAAGCCGGAGATGGTGCTGGAGTTGCTGCTGAAAAACAGCTTGGACCACCCCGATGCATTCTGGCAGTGGGCGTTGGATAACTGCTACCACCACGTGCAGCCCGATGGGCGGTTGAGCTTGCCGTCATTCGTCAAAATGATGCTGGAGGGTGAGGAAATCACCGAGGCGCAGCAGCTGGCGAAGGCGCGGGCCAAGGCTTTTGTTGAGGTGCAAAAGCAGATCACCAAGCTGAAAAAATCGCGCAAGGCGGGCAGCGCGATTGCCGTCGAGTGGTGGGAAGACTTCGCCCGTGAATTGGCTGCGCCGGCGCCGAAATTGGCGGCTGCAGCAGAGAAATTCGACCCGCGCATTCCGCTCGGTCCCGGTCAGTGGAACAAGGTGCTGACTGCGCTGAAGAAAACGGCGCAATCACTGGTTAGCAGCGCCAAGTACAACGACGCAATCCGCGCGGGACGTGTACTCAAAGGCTTGGCGGCGCAGGCAGGCTTTGACGACGATTTAAAAGGTCCGCATCCCAGTTCGCTGAGCAGTGAAGCCGGTGTGGCGGCGTCGGTGTTGGGGCGGGCGCGTGCTGCGTTGGCCAAGCAGGCGGAATTGCTTTACACCATCGAGCAGTTGGAAAGCATGGCCATCGATGAGCAGCGCGAGCTCACCGTCGATCGCGCGTCGTTTGGCAAACCGTCGGTTTGTTATTCGCCGAATGACCGCTATCGCGTGGAAACTTCTTGCGGATGGGAAACTTTGCTGGGTACGGCGTCGACGGTGGAATACCACCACGATCGCTTGGTCAATTGGTACGGCCGCGATCCATTTAAGGATCGCGAAGGCACGGTGCGCATTGTTCCGGAAGCCCACGGCTTAGAGGCCGAAGGCACGCCGCATTGGTGGGCCGGCGGTTTTCAAGGCGGCGATACCACGGTGCTGCAATTCACGATGGGCACGATTCCCGGTTTGGGTCGCGGCCTGACTCACGAACTCACGCACCGTTTTGACGGCGGCGTTTACGGCGGTTTGCCCGGATGGTTGAGTGAGGGCCGTGCTAGTTGGACCGCCGGTGCATATGGTTCGATGAAAGAGAAGAACTTTGTGCCGAATCATTGCAGCTTCGGCACGCAAAACGGCACGATTGGATTGGGTTATGGGCGCTTGGAAGACTTCAAAGAGCTGATTAGCGGCACGATTGAAGAGTATCGCGACAACTACACCGCCGGATATTCGCTGTTCGTTTACTTGAACACTTGGAATGGATCGGAAGACGTCGACCTGACCGAGATGGAGATCGAAATGGGGCCGACCGATGAGATGACGGCCCACTTTGGCAAGAAGCCGTTTTATCACGATCGTTTGCAGCGCTTTATGGAGGAGAAGCGGCGCATTGGCAATAACCCGGTCAAGGTTTTTGAGTATTACTTCTGCGATGGCAAAAACGGTCGGCCGGTAGACATCGAAGAGTTTGTGCTTCGCTGGAACAAATGGCTGCACGGCTTCCGCGGTCCGGAGCGCGCCGAGTGGACCAATCGCTACACCCAAAGCGTGCCTGGTAGCGATCCGGCGCCGATGGTTTACGACGAGCCGACGTGGACGTGGCTGCGCAACCGCGCCGAGCCCTGGTTTGGTCAGGAACACGCGCGTCAGGCCGGTCAGTTGTTCGCCGAATTGGGCAAGCATGCCGAAGCGATTGACGCCTTCACTTGGTGCTTGGGCGTAGACGAACCGTCGATTGCGGTGCAATTGCGTTTCGCCGACGAGTTGCGCTTGGCCGGCAACAAAGACGCGGCGTGGATGATGCTGCACTGGCCGCGTTTCCGCTCGGCTGGAGTGCGCGAGTTCTTGAACACCCAATCCTTCGTTGACGTCACCGAGTTGGCGCAAATGCCGGCACCATTTGCACGTAAACTGAACGCCGTGAATGCGCTTATGGCCATTCAAAAAGAATTGGCCGAGCGCCACGAGGCTGCCGGCAACATGCAAACCGCGAAACGGTTGTGGGCCGAGCGCAATCAAATTGCCGCGTGGTTGGGCATGCAGCCGATAGGCGTGGTACCGAAGCCTGCCGAAATAGATGCGCGCGCCGAAGAGTTGGAAGCCACTCTTGCACTGCATTCCTTCGATGAGCCATGGCGGCTGATGACCTTCGACGGTTGGAGTGAACCCGACTTGACCGGCCATGAAGACAATCGCATTTCCGGGTTGTGGAAAGACGATAACGGCGGTCATCTACACGTTGGGCGTAAAGATGCGCGCGGCTCCACTGGAAACTTTGACCGCGCATCTCATAGCCGCAATGCCGTGGTCTTTGGCGAGCAATGGTTCGACGCCGGACGTTATCAACTACGCGCGCAAATCGAGCAAAGCACCGCGTACATCAGTGGCGGCATCGTGATGGGTTGGACGCGCCGCGACCGCAACGTGCGCGTTGGTTTTTCGATGGGGGATTGGAATTACGCAGTCGGCGCCGATCAAGAACTCGACAAAATCAACGGCATGCATTGGTCGGTGGACGGTTTGTACGCACGCCGCGGTGCACAGCGCGGCTCGCACACCTTCGGCAAGGAACGCCACTATTTCCAAGTGCTGATCGACGTCGACGGTCCAACGATGGAGCTGTACTTAGACGACATTTTGTGTGCCACTTACTCGACGCTAGACGGCAGTGCAATTCAAGGTCGCATCGGTTTCTACGTCAACACCGGCGAGTACAAAGTCAGCAATCCCGAAGTTCGACGCCTCGTCCGCCGTCAATTTGAACCCGGCGCACGTGCGGTTGGTGATGGCTTGCATCCGCGCCAACCCGGTGCCGACGACTGGCGCGATTTGATCGGCCGCCAAGTCAATGGAGTGCCGCTAGCAACCTCCGGCACGGTGCTGTTTTGGTTCCCCGAGCAAAACGCCGACAAACTCGAGGAGTTGGAAGACGGCGAATGGTTCGAGCGCGTCGCCGATGGCTGCGACCGCATCCTCGACATTCTCGAACCCGAATTCCCCAGTCAAGGAATGCTGGTACTTGTCCCGCCATCCTTCCCCGCCGGCGATCGCAAACGCCTAGAAGAAGCTTTCACCAACGTCCTGCCCGGCGGCTTCGCCGTGCGCACGCACGACCGCCCCGAAACTTTGCAGCAGGACAAACGCACGGTGCAAGGCTGGACCTTACCGGTACTCGCCTACGTCGACCCGACCGGCTACCTGCGCTACGCCCGCCGCCAAAGCCGCTTCAGCAACGTGATCCCCAACGACCTCCGCATGATGCTGATCAAACACCGCGACCACTCGCGCCCCGGCAACGCCGGTGCAGGGGACTAACGCCCGAAGCGGATTGAGTTCACATCCCGAATCGAAAAGCAAACTCGAGCTCCACCCGACGGTCGATCGTAAGCTTCCAGCGTGCCGGCGTGAGATTCAGCCACTCGTTGGGTAACGAGTAAACCCAAGCCCGCCGAATCGCGTCGTGATCGCTTTTCTTTCAAACGTTGATAGGGGATGGCGCCAAGTTCACCCGGGAAACCGACGCCGTCGTCGCGAACCGTGAAGCGGACCGCGTCGTCGACCATTTCTACGGAAATTTGTATTTGCTCATTCGCGTGGTGCAAAGAATTGATGAGTACATTTTCTAGAGCACGCATGACGAGCCGGCCATCGGCTTGCAGATTCGAAAGATTGGGTTCCAAGCGAGACTGGATCAAGATTCCTTTTTCCTTGGCGATCGGGCGTAGGGTTCCTAGCGCTTGTGCGACAACCTCGCCTGGGTTGACTTGCTCTAGATTCAAAGCATCCGGCGCTTCCAGTCTGGCCACATCCAGCAAATCTTCGGCAAGAGACGAAATCCGACGGGCATCACCGAGAGCATCGGCGTTTTCTTCCATCAGTTCGGAATGATTCACCGCTTGTGATTCGGCAATCAGTTTGGTTGAGTGATCCAACGACGCCGTTAACGCCATCAATGGTGTGCGCAGGTCATGCGACACCTGCGCGATCCAATCCATGCGTTGCTCATCACGGCGTTCCAGTTGGCCAACCAAGACCTTGACGCGAAGCCGCATCTCGTTTAAGGCCTGTGCAAGGATGCTGATTTCATCCTTTCCCGACGACTGGAACTCGGCAGGTATAGCTGTTTCCCGATTGTCTCGTGCCTGCGATGCAATACTCTCCAGCCGTTTTAGGAAAACTCGCGGAAAGATCCACATCAGGATCAAGCCTACGAATACCGCGTTAAACAGGGATAAGGCACCAATCGAAATAAAATCAACGATTTGCCAATCCTCGTACTGCTCCCAAAGCTCCGGATAAAACAGGCGCTCGAGCCACATCATCAAGGGGAGCGACAAAATGTCGGCAGTGATCAAGCATGCAAAAACAATGATGGTTATGCGGGTGCTCAGTCGGCGCTTCCAGGGAATTCGATTAATTGCCATCTTCGCTCTCATCGCTAAAGCGGTAGCCCACGCACCAAACCGTTTGGATCCAGCGGGGTTGTTTGTGGTCCTTTTCAATTGCCGAGCGGAGGCGGCTCACATGAGTGTCCACTGTGCGCTCATCACCAATAAAGTCGTTGCCCCAAACGCGTTCCAATAGCTGAAGTCGGGTCCAGGTGCGGCCAGGATGTTGCATGAAGAAATGAAGCAGATCAAACAGCTTTGGTTTCAGCTCCACCTCTTGCTGCCCGTTTTTGACCTTTCGGCTTTGTGTATCCAGCGATAATGTGCCGGACTGGAAAATCGATTCCGCAAAGGAATCCGTAGATCGCCTGAGGACCGCTCGAATACGGGCGATAAGTTCCGGCAAATGAAATGGCTTCGTCATGTAGTCGTCGGCGCCGGCTTCTAACCCGCTAACGCATTCATTCGGCGCGTCACGGGCAGTCAAGACGATGACGGGCACCTGGAGTTTGGCGGCACGGATCTCTCGGCAATAGTCCAGGCCATTTCCGTCCGGCAAGCCGATGTCGAGCAGGATTACCGCGAAGTCATTGAGAGCAAATGCATCGGCCTCTTTTAAGCAGGTGGCGACTTCAGTTCGGAAGCCGTGATCGGTCAAGTTGCGGACGAGTACGCGGCAAATACGGGCGTCGTCTTCAATGAGAAGGAGGCGAGGCCGAGTCGAGTTCATACCGAAAGATACCGCTGATTTGGAGTGGAATTACATCGGACATAGTTTGGACACAAAATCACAACATTTGAAAGGTAGCTTTTGGTCATGGAACAGCAAAAAGCTCCAAAATCTAGGTCCAAAGGCGCCACCAGCATCCTCGTTTTAACCTTTCTCGTCATCGGGATCGCCGTTTCGGGTTTGCTTCGGTCCGCCTTGCCCGCCAAGGCCCATTCCACATTTGCGGACCGTGTCTTGATGAATGGCCAGATTTATACCGTCGACGCTAATTTGACTTGGGCGCAGGCGGTAGCCATCAAGGATGGCGAAATTCAGTTTGTAGGCTCCGATGCCGATGCCATCCCATATATCGATGCCCATACCGAGGTCGTCGACTTGGCGGGCAAGTTCGTCATGCCGGCATTCGTGGATAGCCACATGCATCCATCGTCGAACGCTTATGCCTACCTTTTCACCGCAGCACTATTCGACTTGCACAGCCACGATGATTACATCAATGAAATCACCGCTTTTGCCAACGCCAATCCAACCGCAACCGGAATCCGCGGCTCCGGATACGACCGCGGCCTTTACGACGAAATCGGTCCGCGCAAAGAGTGGCTGGATGCAATCGATTCCACCCGACCGATGTGCATCATGGATGTGGATTTGCACTCGGCTTGGGTCAATTCCAAGACTCTCGACATCTTGGGGATCACCAAAGACACGCCAGATCCTGAGGGTGGAGTCATTCAGCGGGACCCGATTACCGGCGAGCCCACTGGTTTGCTGATTGAATATGCCGCGTATAACCCAGCATTGAGTTTGATGCCGGCGCCGCCGCTGGATGAATACAAAACCGGCTTGCTTTGGCTGCAGGACCAGTTAAATGCCAAGGGGATTACGTCGGTTCATGATGCGTGGGGTGAGCTGGAGGACCCGATCTATTACCGTGCTTACGATGAGTTAGCGAAGGCTGGAAAGCTGTCGGTGCGCTACCGGATTTCGTGCTATATCGATCCGCAGGGCTACAAGTGGCAAATCCGTCAGGGCAAATTGTTCGCCCGCCGGTATAACCATCCCCATTTCAATGCCCATTCCTTCAAGTTTCTGCTCGATGGATCCTTAGAAGGCGAGACTGCGTTACTGCTCAAGCCTTACGCGAACCGTCCGGGCTACTTCGGCGAGCGGATTTGGGATCAGAGCAAGCTGATTGACGCGTTTAGTCGAGTCGATCAAGGCGGCTATCAAATCCATGCGCACGTCATCGGCGATCGCGCTACACGGGATGCCGTCGACGCGCTGGAGGCGGTGGAGCAAATCAACGGACCGCGGGATTCACGGCACTCATTGGCGCATGTGCAAATGGCGCGCCCGGCCGACGTCATCCGTATGGGTGATTTGGGATTGAGCGCGCACATGAGTCCCTATTGGATGGGGGTGGATGACGGGTTTTGGACCACGTATCTGCGCCTACTCGGACCGAAGCGGACGTTCTGGCAAATGTACCCGCATAAAAGCATGATGGATGCCGGCGTGAACGTCACCGTTTCTAGCGACTGGGCTACTTCCCAGCCCGATTTCATGTCCGCCATTTATTCGGGAATGAATCGCATTATGCCTTACCGAGTATTCCAAGAAACCTATGGAAGTAATCCCAATGTGCGCTACGTTTCCGACCCATTTGCACGGCCACGCATTGGCGACATCCGGCCGCTGCTGCCGCTCAAAGAACGGGTAAGTTTGGCCAATATGATCCAAGCGTCGACCTGGAATGGTGCTTATGCAAATTTCCTCGAAGATCAAATCGGCTCCATCGAGGTTGGTAAAAAAGCAGACCTTGTGGTACTCAGCCAAAACCTGTTTCAGATTCCCGTCGAGGCGATCCCGGATGTAGAGATCGAAAGTACTTATTTTGAAGGTAGAAAGGTTCACTGAATTGGAACGGAGGGTCTAGGCTTTGGTGGGGAGTGATTCTCAATTCCTAACTGTGAAATAATCCGGTCACGGATTTGTTCAAAACCTCGTTTGTGAGATGTACTTACAAATGAGATGGTTTTGATCCCCACACTAGCCCTTTACCTTCTCGCTCCCAGCCTTACCGCCCAATCGACTTGGTATGTCGACCCAAGCGGAGCCGGCGATTTTGTCACGATCCAAAGTTCTTTGGATAGCGCATTAGTCGTAGCCGGCGACACAGTTATGGTTCGCAGCGGGACTTACTTTGAAAACATCAATCTCAATGGCAAATCCATTGAGTTACGCGGCGAAATGGGGGCGAATGCCACCATTGTCGATGGTCAGCAACTGGGGACGGTTGTGACCTGTGACAGCGGCGAAACACGCGATACGGTGATATCGGGATTCACTTTCACTAACGGCATAGGCTTGATTTGGCCGCAAGGTGGAGGCATGTATTGCTCGTCGTCGTCGCCGACCTTCGAGGATTGCGTCTTCTCGCACAATAATTCCTATTTTGGTGGCGGCGCTTCGTGCCACTTGGCGTCGCCGTTGATCCTCCGCTGCACTTTTGAGTCAAATACCGGTGATTACGGCGGAGGAATGTCATGCTTCATGGCATCGCCCGACATTGAGCAGTGCTTGTTCACGCTCAATTACGGCGTGGTCAGCGGTGGCGGAATCAACTGCCACACGATGTCGTCGGCTACTCTGCGGGATTGCCAATTCATAGATAACTACGCGGTTTATGGCGGCGGCGCCGATTTCCGTATGGATTCCCACGTCACCATGCTGAATTGCGTTTTCGCAAACAACAGCGGTGACCTCGGCGGCGGCTTGCGCTTTTGTTATTCCACGCCATACATCGAAAATTGCCGTTTTGAAAATAACTCGGCGACTGATGTCGGCGGCGGAGTTTACTCGGTGACGTCATTCCCTACGCTGAAACGCTGCAGTTTCCGTGAAAACCAAGCCGGCAACGGCGGTGGCGGAATGTCGTGTTTCTATTCCGACGCCACGTTGATTCAGTGCGACTTTTCCGCCAATCATTGCTCGAGCAACGGCGGCGCGCTGTTCTGCGATCAATCCAATCCAACGCTGAATCGCTGCACCATCGTCGGCAATTCCGCCGACAACCGCGGCGGCGCGCTTTACTGCAATCAAACCTCGCCCAATGTGTTGATATCCAGTTCGGTGCTGTGGTCGAACCAAGCTCCAAACGACCCGGAGACCTACGGCGTTGCCGGCGTGACTTACAGCGTCATCACCGGCGGCTGGCCGGGAACCGGCAACCTCGACGCCAACCCGATGTTCCGTGATGCGGAAAACGCCGACTTTCGCTTGCAAGAAACGTCTCCGTGCATCGATGCAGCCGATCCAGCCGACGCCAACGACCCCGACGGAACCGCAGCCGACATCGGCGTTTGTTACTTCCACCAGGGCGAACCCACACTGCTTCTGAGCGACGTCATTGCCGGCGGCACAGCTCAGCTTTCGGTGCATGGCATGAGCGTGGACGGTCCGGTACGAGTGGCTTATTCGCTGACCGGCGGCGGTCCAACCTCAAGTCGATGGGGCGACGTCTGGATGACTCCGCCCTTCGTCGAGCTGCCGACTTTGACCGCCGACTTCTTCGGCGAGGCGAAAACCGAAATCGCGATTCCGCCGGCAACGCAAGGCGTCGAAGTTTGGATGCAAGCGCTGGACTTGCGCAGTGAAACGCTAAGCAGCGGCGCTTACGCCGTGGTCGATTAAATCATCAACAATGCCGCCGTCGTCGGCGCGAATGCTAAGGCTTGCCGATCAGCGGTACCAACCGCGTCAGCACCAGTTGCGCCCACGGCAACAGCGCCAGCAGCATGGCGACGGCGGCGGCGCCTAGCCAGTCGAAGCGGTGGATCATGTCGATTTCGGCGACGGTGCGGAGGATGATCGCGATCGCCGTCAGCGCTCCAAATAACTGCGTTTGCAGTACCGGTTTAAATACCAACTCTTGACCAGTGCTGTGCGCCAATCCGACGTGCAAGGCAACGGTCAACGTGATCAATCCAATGCCGCCGATGAAAAACACGTGCAAACCGATTTGTGGTCGCGTCGAAAGAAACGCCGTCAACGCCAAACCAATCGGCATGCACCAAGTTGCCAGCCAAATTAATTTGCGCTGCGTTCCGGCAACAGTCGGCAATCGGTGAATTCCGCCCATCAGCAGCAGCACCAGCAACACCACAGCCGCCCGCGCCAGCAAACTTTCCCAAACCCAGCCGGTGGCTTGGCCGGCGAATGTAAACAACAACGCAATCGCCGCAAGCATGTGCAAACGCTGACGTCGGCGCGCGTCGGGAACTTGATCGGCGTCGGTAGAGGATTGCTTGTGGAAGACCAGCGGCAGGAACAAGCCGCCAACTCCAAGCACCAAACTCATAAACAACCCTTGGGTCAATAGCAGCCGAGCAAAGCCAATGGTTTCGGTCGACAGCGCTAGAAAGCCGACGTCGCCCGCTGGTTGCGCATGGTGAATGGCAAGCACGCCGGAACCCGCCAAGCCGAATCCCCATGCCAAAGGGACCCACGCAAAAGCGATCGGGCCGCGTCGGCCGGCGTTGCCGCCATAAATACGACTGGCAGTGAAGCCGACCATGGTCAGTGCCAGCAGCGACCACAATCCATGCGCCCAAGCCAGCTCTTCCCGCCAAGCCAGAAACGCGTGCAGCGGTGGCGTCAGGATGGCGAGCCACAGTTGCCAGGCGGTTGGCGCCGGCGAGTCGAGGCGGCGCGGCAACATGGTGTAGAGAAAACCGACGGCGAACGGCGTCAGCACACCTTGAATCAGCACTAGGGAATGAAATTCGCGCGGCCATTCGTAGCCTTCGGCCCAGGCGAAAAGCACCCACGGCAGCAGGCCGACCCACGCCATCAGCCACCCCAGCGGGAAGAAAATGCGGTACGGATGGCGACGCAATCCGGTGACGGGGGCGGGCTCGGTCATGGCGCGCATCCTATCCGCTGGGAGCCGCCGCTGCCGCCGCCGCCACTGGCGCCAAACGATTCGATGGGTGCGTCGAAATCCAAGCCCAGTGACAATTGAAAACGGACCATCGGTTGCTTAAGACAGGGGCGTGAAGATCTACCACAACCCTCGTTGCAGCAAGAGCCGCAAAACCATGGAGCTCTTGACCGAAAACAGCGTCGAGCCGACCGTTGTTGAATACTTGCAAGACACTCCAACCGTCGCCGAACTCGCCGACGTCTTCGCCAAGCTGGGCAAGCAACCGCAGCACATGATTCGCTTCAAGGAGGCGGTTGCCGGTGAACTGGGAATCGCTGCCGACGATTCACGCAGTGCCGATGAGTGGCTGGAACTCATTCACGCAAACCCGACGTTGCTGGAACGACCGATCGTCGTCAGCGGCGATCGCGCCGTGGTTGGTCGACCGCCGGAAAACGTTTTGCAGTTGCTCGGTTAAAGTCGAGGGATAATAACGGGGTGGAAAATCACCCTGTTACGCAAATCCTCGACGCGGCGCGGCGTGGCGATTGCGCGGCCGCAGAAGAGTTGTGGGGCGTGGTTTACCACGACCTGCGCAATTTGGCCGGCAGCCGCCTTCGCGCTTTACCACCCGGCCAAACCTTGCAACCTACAGCCTTGGTAAACGAGGCATTTTTACGCTTGATTGGTTCGGATTGCGCAAACAGCGTCGAGTGGGAGAGCCGTCAGCACTTCTTTGGTGCGGCGGCGCGCGCGATGCGCAATATTTTGGTCGATGAATATCGGCGACGCACTAGGCAAAAGCGCGGCGGTGGAGAACGTCCGGAACGGTTCGTCGAGTTTGCGGTGGCGAATCAGACTCAAGAGCTGGATCTCCTTGAGTTGGATGGCGCCTTAAAAAAGCTGGAGACGGTTTCCCCGCGCGCGTGCGAGGTCGTAGTGCTGCGGTTTTTCGGTGGCTTAACCATCGCCGAGGCTGCGGAATCCATGCAGGTGTCGTCGGCGACTGTGGAACGAGAATGGACCTATGCAAGAGCATGGTTGTTCCGCGAGTTGGGCGGCGACCGCGCTTAGGAGGCTGGCGATGAGTCATTCACAAGACGCGGCGTTCGCGAAAAGAGCTCACAGCTTGTTCCTGCGTGCGTTGGAACAACCCAGCGAGCAGCGCACGGATTTTCTGCTTCAAGCCACCGTCGATGAGCCGGAGTTGTTCGACGAGGTGCAATCATTGTTTTCCTCGCAGCGTGAGAGCCGCGACTTCTTGGCGCAGCCGGCTTTGCCGGTCGGGACCGGTCACCCGGATCACATCGGTCCTTATGAGATCCAGCGCGTGCTGGGCGAAGGCGGCATGGGCGTGGTGTATTTGGCCGAGCAAACTTCGCCGGTGCAGCGCCAGGTTGCGTTGAAGATCATTAAGTTGGGCATGGATACGCGGCGAGTGCAAAGCCGATTCCAGCTCGAGCGCCAAGCGTTGGCGATTATGAACCACCCGGGGATCGCGCACGTCTTCGAGGTTGGGACCACTCAGCGCGGGCAAGCCTACTTTGCGATGGAGTACGTCGACGGTTTGCCGATTACCGAGTTTGCGATTAAGTACGAACTCAACCTTGGGCAGCGATTGAAATTAATGCGCGCGGTGTGCAACGCGGTTCAACATGCACATCAAAAGGGCATTCTTCATCGCGATTTGAAGCCAAGCAATATTTTGGTGACGATGGAGGCGGACGGCCCGCAGCCGCATGTTATTGATTTTGGAGTGGCCCGCGCGCTACACGCAAACGATGACCTCAATTGCACGTTTACCGAAGGCGGCGCTGTGGTCGGTACGCCCGATTACATGAGTCCGGAGCAAGCCGGCGTCGGCGAGCTCGACGTCGATACCCGGGCGGACGTGTACTCGCTTGGAATTGTGCTTTATGAGTTGGTCGTCGGACGTCGACCTTATGAGTTTGGGAGCGGCAGCACGCCCGGCTTATTGGAGGCGCAAAAACGCTTGCATAACAATGCACCGCCGCCGCCTAAGCCAAGCAAGTATCTACCGCGAATCTCGCCTGAGCTAGAGTGGATTCTGCTCGCCGCCATTTCGCATGATCGGCATAAACGCTATGGCTCGCCGTCGGAATTGGCGGACGACCTGCGCCGTTTTGAGCGCCGCGAGCCAGTCTTGGTCGGGCCGCCGGCGCGGACTTATCAATGGCGCAAATTCGTTCAGCGAAATGTGCAATTGGTCATTGCTGGGTCTTTGATATTGACCTCGCTGATCGTCGGTCTTGGCATTGCTTCATTTGCGTGGCGCGAGTCGACCATTGCCAAAGCCAAAAGCGACCGCATGTTGGGAAATTACCGCAGTGTTGCCGATGATTTCCGCTTGGCTGAACTTCAGGAAGAAGCGCAATTGCTCTGGCCAATTTGGCCGAATCGGGTGCCGGCCATGCAAGATTGGCTAAACAACGTCGAAGATCTATTCCAACGGCTTCCCGACCATCAAAAAGAATTTGCCGGGGCTTCGATCTTCGATGAATTGGAGGAACAGGAATGGCTTAATCGAAGGCGCGACCAACTCGTCCATCGATTAAGGGAAGTCCACGGCGGTGCCGGCGCCGGGATTACGTTGGCCGATATGCAAAGGCGTATCGATCAAGCGCAATTGCTGCAACGCCAAAGCCAAACCGACATCGCTCATCGTTGGAAAGCCGCGATCAATCAAATCGCCGACATCAAACGGAACCCGCAATACCGCGGTTTGCGTATTCAACCACAAATGGGCTTGATCCCTTTGCTGCAAAACCCGCAATCGAGGCTATGGGAGTTCTTGGTTTGGGGTACTGGAGAGCCACCGGAGTGGAGCGCAGAAGGCTGGAAACTCACCCCGGAAACTGGGGTCATCATGGTTTTGCTGCCCGGCGGCGAAGCGTGGATCGGCGTCAATCGCGACGTTGACCCGGATGCCCCCGGATTGGAGGGACCTCGCCACAAGGTGGAATTAGAGCCGTTCTTTTTGTCCAAATACGAACTCAGTCAGGGTCAGTGGGCGCGGATCGAGGCGACCACCAGCTTGAATCAACCGGAGCCATTCCAGCCTCCAAGTAAAGCATTGTTGCCGCAAGCTTACTACCACTGGCTGGAGAATCGCGACATGTTGGCGCGTTTAGGTTTGGAGATCCCGACTGAAAGCCAATGGGAATACGCCGCCCGCGCCGGCAATGATGGCCGCTGGGTTAGCGAGGAACATGAATTGGCCGACTATGCAAACCTACGGGACTTGTCCGCTAAGCGAGCCAAGGTGATTTATGGCCGCGTGTTCGCGGATTTCGACGACGGCTCGCCGGTGGAATCGCCCATTGGAACTTACAAACCCAATGCCTTCGGTTTGCATGACGTGCATGGCAATCTTTATGAGTTCTGCCAAAACACTTTGCAGGCCTATGAAGACGGCTGGGGCGCGATCAACCTGGAAGGTCCTTTGCTGACTTTAAACACCCCCGATCTCAACCGAGTCGTCCGCGGCGGCAGCTTCATAGTGCTTCCGTTCGGAACCCGTTTCTCCCTTAGAGTCGGCCAGCAAAGCTTGCGCCGATCGCCTCATTCCGGGTCGCGTCCGGCGCGGCGGATTTATTGAGAAATTTATGAGGGGTGGATCGGCTTAATGGCGAATGAATTGCTGAACACCAAGACATTGACCATGAAATCCATTTCATTCCTACCCCTCATCCTCGCAGCTTCGGCTGTTGCCCCGCTGACCGCACAAAACGTAACCACTCAAAGCGTCACACCGCCAACTGGTGGGAATGCGGGTGGTCTCAAGCTCGTTTGGGAGGACGTCAGCCCGCCGACTTTGGCGACGACGGCGCCGATGAGCATTGATGCACAGGATGGCGGCGTCGGCAATTTGATCGTCGGTACGGCGTTTCAAGGCATTTGCCGTTCCTCGAATCAGGGGCTGACTTGGTCCAACAACTACTGGGATTTCTACATTGATGAGTTCTCGCCGAGTTGGTGGGTGAACGATGTGGCTTTCCGCGCCGGCACGCCCAATGAAGCGCTGGCCATCACCATGCACGGAACCTACTGGTCGGATTCCAGCGGCAATTTTTGGTACGCCCACGGCTACCCGCGACCCGAAGGCAGCTTCGACGTCGAGACCAGCCCGGATGGTTTGCACGCTGCGGCGGCCGATCAAAATGGACGAGTGTGGATCTACGAGTGGGCGACGAAAAGCTGGATTCGCAACGTGCAGATTTCCGGCGCATCCATCGCGTTGAACGTGGACTTCGATATCAACGGCGTGCTTTACGTGGCTTCCGATTCGGACCCGGAAGTGTGGACGTCGGCCGATTTGGGTTTGACGTGGAATAAGTGCGGCCGCTACCTGCCATCTCGCGCAACTGAAATGATTTGTGATCCCGAAATCGATGGTCGCGCCCATACCGTTTGCGCCGGCGACTTGTACGTGACTGAAACTGGACCCATCACCGGGTCGTGGGCTTTAACGGGGGATGGCTTGCCAAACGGTATTCTGGATTTAATTCATCATCCGAATCAACCGAACGTGATGTTTGCCGGTACGACTTACGAAGGCGTTTATGTATCGCGCGATCGTGGCAACACTTGGAAGTCGTTGGGAACCACAGGCATGAGCCACCTTGCCGTCGTCAACCTGGCGATTTCGGCTGATGACCCGACTTGGCTTTATGCTGCCGCGCACTCCAACTCCAGCGCCACCGGCGCGGTCTATCGATTGAAAATTCAGTAGCAACAGAGGCAGCTATTGAACCGTAGTGCTGCGGTTCGTTCGATATGCGTCGCCAGGCCAATGAGGAAGGTCGGGCGACGCAACTGTTTTGAACCGCAACTTTCAGTCGGCGCCTAGGTTCGCATTACAAAAAATGCATAACTGAAGCAGTCGGGGTTGCGGCGGAAAACGTCGATTTCGTGTTGCGCCATTTGCAAAACCGCAGCTCCTTCCTCATCTTCGACCCACTGCGGTCTCTTCTCATCAATGCGCTGCTGCATCGGATCGTAGTATTCATCGGTCCAAGCCGACGGCGGCAGCACAAAATGGCCGACGCTTTCGTAGCCCAGGCTGTCGATGACTGCGAGTTTGTTTTCGACCGTGTCGATCTCCGGATACTCCTGCCAAAAATCGACCACTTCTTGCGGTCGCTCTTCTTTCAGCCATACCGCCTCGCTAACGGCTACAAATCCACCCGCTTTGACGAATGGTTTCACCTTGCGGAGACCGCCTTCAAATCCCAAAAAATAAATCGCGCCCTCCGACCAAACCACATCGAAACTGCCATCGGCAAACTCCATTTGGTTCATATCCATCTCCAAAGTCTCCAGCCGATCGCCGACGCCTTCCGCAGCCGCCAACTCGGTGACGCGATCCAACATCTGCGCAAATACATCCAGCGCAACAACGGTGCCGTCGGTCAATTTCAGCAACTCAACCGTCTGCATCCCCGGACCACAACCGATATCCAAAATCCGCGGCCGATTCGGTAAATCCGACATCATGGCAAATGCCCGCCGAGTGCAATCGTTCGATCCTGGGCCGGCTCGTGGCAGGGTGCCGTATACGTCAAGGAAGTGTTTCACGCCGGTCAGTCTTTTCTAATCCGGCTTGACCTGATCAAAGTCAAAAACGCGCACCGCCTTAAAGTTGTCCTGATTTGCGGCGATGAACTTTTGATGGTTTTCACACGGCTGGTAACGGTCGTGATCTTCCAGCGACTCGAACAAGATTAGTAGCGAGACGTCGAAATCTTGATCGTTGACCTCACGCACCAAGGACGGCGTGCGCAAACCGGCGGCGCCGAAACGCACACCGGGCTCATCGAACAAATGCTCGTAGCACGAGTCGATCAGCTTTTGGCAGGCGGCGGGCGAGTTGTCGTGAAGAGTGAAGTAGACGGAGTGGGCAAGCATGATGGAGGGGGGTATGCGAGAATCCTAGCGATGCCTCGCTCGTCCCACACCCATGTTGACGAATGTCCGGCCTCGCGCTGGCCGAATTCGAAGTGCACTTGCCCGCCGCCGGAGGCCGTCGCCCCGCCGAGTGACGGAGTGGTGCGCGTCGGCCGCGAAACCAAGGGGCGCAAGGGCAAGGGTGTGACCATCGTCACCGGCGTGCCGCTGATCGGCAAAGAACTGAATCAACTGGCCAAAGCGCTGAAGAAAAAATGCGGCACCGGCGGCACGGTGCGCGACGGCGTGATTGAGATCCAAGGCGACCACCGCGACTTGCTGGTCACCGAGCTGCAAAAGCACGGCTGGACGGTTAAGAGATCCGGTGGATAACGGTCGGTGATGGGAACAGAGCGGTTTGGGGCTTCCTTGCGTTAGCATGGAAGCCGTGCTATCATGCTAGGATGATCCGGTCGTTCGGGAACCAAGGCACGAAGGACATTTTTGATGGCAAAAATTCAAAGTCGGCCAGGAAAACATGCCCTCGCGACTGCTGGAAGATTGCATTTCGAAAACTGGATCAGCTTGATTCCGCTGAGGCAATCGAGGACCTAAAGATCCCTCCTGGTAATCGCCTTGAGGCACTAGTCGGAGATCGGAAAGGGCAATACAGCATTCGAATCAATGAGCAATTTCGCATCTGCTTTAAATGGACCGACTCCGGTCCTGACGGCGTCGAAATCGTTGATTACCACTAACGGAGAAAACCATGGTTAGAATTCCAACACATCGTCAGCCTACTCACCCAGGTGAGATGCTCATTACGGAGTTTCTAGAGCCTTTGGGTATTTCTCAGCGCGAGCTGGCTACCGGGATCCACGTTCCCTACCAGAGGGTGAATGAGCTAGTGAACCAAAGACGGGGTGTTACTCCCAGCACAGCGTTGCGGCTTGCCAAATTCCTAGGAACAACGCCAGGATTTTGGATGAACCTTCAGTTGCGGTGGGATCTATTTCATGCTCAGCTGGATGAAATGGAAGAGCTGAAGTCCATCCGGAAAAGTCGGCGAGCAGGGTAATTCGAGGAATACCAGGCGGGCTCAAGGATCAATACTCACCGTAACCGGCACCGACGCCAAGCGCACGCGCGCGATTGGTTCGTAGCTCACCGCCGCGTAGTAGAAAGTCGTGCCGACGTAAATGGACGCTTCATCGGGCAGCAAGGTCAGCGTCGCGGTGGCGTCGCCGTTGCTGTCGAGCACGCCGGTTAAGTCGGTGAACTGGGTCGGCGGCGTGGTTGCGGTCAGCATGTGGAAGAACCAGTCCACGGTTAACGGAATTTCGACGTTTCCGCTGACGATCGGGCCGGTGCCGGTGGCCGATCCCAACAAGTAATAAAACTGACCGGCCTCATAAGGCGGGAAGTTGATCCAGAAATCCACCGAACCGCCGGCGCTCGATGGAATGCCGCTGTCGGATGTCGATAAGCATTGGGTGTAAGCAATCACGTCGACGAAACCGGCTTGGTTTTTGCCGGATTCATTGCCCTTCCACGCGCCCATCGCGAAATCATCCAATCCATTGCCATCGGTGTCGCCGAGCACGGCGATGGCGTAGCCAAGGTTGGAGTTGAAGGTGCCTTCATACAACCGCAAAACGCTGGCGTCGGCGCCGGAAAGTACCAGCACGTTGCCTGCGTCCATGCCGCTACTAGCGTCGGCGCGCGACACGCCGATAATGAAATCGGAAAGTCCATCGTCGTTGAAATCCGGTCCACCGGCGACGCTCATACCAAGGTTGTCGTCGCGAACTTGACCATCGATTTGAAACAACTGCGCGCCGGTTGCGCCGGAGTAAACCCGGGACATGCCACCGAACAGCGCACCTGGGGCGTCGGCGTAGGGCGCTCCGAGAATGAAGTCGGCGTAACCATCGCCGTCGACGTCACCGGCGCCTGCCGCCGACCATGCCAGACGCTGACCTTCTTCGTCGCCTTCGATCTGGTGAATCAAGCTGTAGTCGAAGCCCGAATAAATCTGCGCCCGGCCACCCAAGTGCCAGCCGTTGCCGTCGGCTTCGGACGAGGCGATGAGAAAGTCATTGCGCCCGTCCAAGTCGACGTCGCCCAGCGGCGCCAAGCCGGTGCCCAATTGCTCATTCACCGCACTGCCGTCGAACTGCTGCAGCAGGCTGAAATCGATGCCGGAGTACACGTACACCGAACCGGCCGATTCCAAATCACTGGGGTTTGCCAGCGGCGCTGAAATCATGAAGTCGCCGCGGCCATCCAAATTTAAATCGCCGGCTGCGCTCACCGCCGTTCCCAATCGATCGTGATACTTGGCGCCGAGGAATTGCTGCAGCAGCGAGCCATCCAAACCGGAGAAAACATATGCCGCCCCGGCAGCCTCCTCCATGCCCACATCGACGCCGGGCGCGCCGATCAGCAAATCATCAAAGCCATCGCCGTTGACGTCACCGGCGCCAGAAACTGCACGGCCGAAATAATCGCCGGCCAGTGCGCCATCGAATCGATGCAGCAAACTGCCATCAACACCGGAATGCACCAGCACGGAGCCGGCATACAACTGGCCGCCGGGTGAGGCCGAATAAGCACCGACGATGAGGTCGGCAAAACCGTCGCCATCCACATCGCCGGCTGCGGCAACCGCGCTACCAAATCGCATGCCCGCTTCCGGGCCGCTCAGGTTGATCTCACTCCATGCGCCGCCCACCATCTGCGCCGGCAGAGTGGAGCTTAGTGTGAAAATGGAAACGCTCAGCAAACTGAGCAACGGGCCGCGGAACTGGAGGGCGTTCATTGGGGTTGTGTGCGGTTCCCGGGGGCACTTCTACTGTAACCGCCGGATAGGGGCGCTCGCCAATCCCTCCCCGCTATAAATATGCGCCGACCGCACCGCTAACATAGATCCATGCACGTGCTCGTAGTCGAAGATGAGCCGAAAATCGCCAGTTTCGTTCGCGACGGACTGGAGCAGACCGGCATGACCGTCGACCACTGCGGCGACGGCGACAGTGGCTACGAGGCCGCGATTAAAAACCCTTACGACGCGATCGTGCTCGACATCATGTTGCCCGGGCGCGATGGGCTGAGCATTTTGCGATCGCTGCGCGAGCAGAAGAACGAGGTGCCGGTCATTCTTTTGACCGCGCGAGCCGAACTCGACGAGCGCCTAGAAGGCCTAAACCTCGGTGCCGACGACTATCTGACCAAGCCGTTTTTCGTCGAGGAGTTGGTCGCTCGTCTTCACGCCATTGCCCGTCGTAGTGGCAACGAAGGTCCGAATAGTTTGCAGCACGGACCGCTGCTCATGGATTTATTGGGGCGCACGATTCGCGTCGGCGAGACCGAAGTCGAATTAACCACGCGTGAATTCAATCTGTTGGCCTTCTTCGTGCGCTCGGCAGGGCGGGTGCTGACGCGCACCCAGATTTTGGAACAGGTGTGGGGCTACCATTTTGATCCCGGCACCAACATCGTCGACGTTTACGTCCGCCGGCTGCGTCAGAAAATTGCGCACGCCAATATTCAATGGATCGAAGCGGTGCGCGGAGTCGGCTACCGCTTTATCGAATGGCAGGACGACGACTCCGGGACCGGGGAATGAGCGAAAAACGGCGCAGTTCGTTTCGATTGCGCATCGCGCTGACCAGTGCGCTGTTGTCGGGATTGATCTTGGCCGGTTTTGCCGCGACTGGTTGGTGGTCGGTTTACCAACTGAGCGAGCAGGGGCTGGAAGATCAAATCCGCGAGTTGGGGGATCGCGAACTATCGCACGGTCGACGTCACGAAGGTTGGCGGCGCATGCGACGGGTGTTCAACCTAGTTTTTGAGCCGGCCGATGAGCAGACTGCCAACGCAGTGATCAAGGTTTGGAATCACCGCGGCGAGCCGGTGCATGAATCCTCGCTTTGGCCGAAGGATTACCCCGACGCACAATTGCCTCCGCCCAGCGATCACGCGGATTTAGTCGATCGACCTGGATTCGCACCCGGCGGACGTGCAGGCGATGCCAACTTGGTGGTGCCGGTCGATGACTTCTTCCGCTTGCAGGACATCAATCGCGACGGCCGCGTTTCGCTTGCGGAATTCAACGGTACGGCGACCGAATTCCACAAGATGGACCATGATCAAGATGGTTTCATTCGCCGGTCCGAGTTCCCCAGTCTTCCGCCCGGCGCGCGCGGCGGCATCGGCGAGCCTTGGTTTATTACCCGCCCCGTTTTCGTCGACATCAAAGAAGGTGACAACATTTGGCGCGTCGGTGTGATGGAAAATGTTGAGTACCGAGTCGCGATCGGCATTTCCAAAAACACGATGAATACTGAAATGGCGCGCGTTGCCAAGGGCTTTGGCGTGCTGCTGCCGCTTGCATTGCTGTTGATCGCCGGGGCAAGTTGGCTGTTGGCGGGTCGGGCGTTGCGGCCGGTGAACGCGTTGAGTGCGGCGGCTAAAAAAATCACCGCTACTGGACTGGATCAACGCCTATCGCACCGCGGCGAATCGGCTGAGTTTGCGCAATTGATCGACGTCTTTAACCAGATGTTGGATCGTTTACAGCGCAGTTTCGAGCAAGCCAATCGCTTCAGCGCCGACGCCGCCCACGAGCTCAAAACGCCGCTGAGCATTTTGCAAGGGCAGTTAGAAAAGACCATTCAAGGTGCGGAGCCCGGGTCGGAGCTGCAGCAAACCGGCGCGATGTTGTTGGAAGAGGTGCAACGCCTCAAAGCTATTGTGCGCAAGTTACTGATTTTGGCCAAAGCCGACTCCGGCAAGTTGCCCCTGCAGCGCAAGGAAATGGTGTTGGCCGATGTGGTTGCCGAGATGGTCGCCGACGTCCGCGAAATCTCGCCGCACCTCAATTTCGAACTGGATCAAGAAACCGACGCCAAGGTGCAAGCGGACGCTCCGCTGTTGATGCAAGCAGTGCAAAACTTGCTTGATAACGCGGTCAAGTACAACCGCGAAGGCGGCATGGTCGCCGTCGGTATTAGCCGCACGCCTGATCGCGTGGTCGTTCGCGTCGGCAACACCGGCAGCAACATTCCGGCTGAAAGCGCCAACAAAGTTTTTGATCGCTTCTTCCGCCTAGATCCGGCTCACAGTCGCATGATCGACGGCACCGGACTTGGCCTGAGCTTGGCGCGTGAAATTGTGTTTGCCCATGGCGGCGACTTAGAACTGGTCACCAGTGGCGACGACTGGACGGAATTCGAGCTATGGATACCGGCAGCTACGCGTTGCTGATTTACCTGCACGGCCGGCAAACCATTAAGGTCGGTGCGTTGGGCGAGGTCGAGTTCAAGCGCGGCGGCATTTGCGCAGCGATAAAAAGCTGCACTGGCATATCGATTATCTGACGCAACTTGCGCCGGTGATTCAGGTGAACTATCGTAAAGAAAGCGTGCGGCGAGAGCACGAATGGGCGCTTGCTTTGAGCTCCCAACCGCAATTTTCGATCCCCGTTCCGAAATTCGGATCTTCGGATTGCACTTGCCTCTCTCACTTATTCCGCACTTTGAAACGTCCGCCTGATCCATACTTACCATGCCCCGAGCAATCCGTGCTTTTGCCCTAATTCTTCTATCCGTGCTGCTGGTTTGCAGCGCCGCCGCCCAGCAGCGAAATTGGCATCAGCCATACGCCAACCCCGCCGGCACGTCGTCCGTTGATTTGGAGGGCGTCAAACTTGCCCCTGCCGAGGCTTGGAAGCTGGAGTTCGACAAAATTCTTAGCGAGCCGGTGGTCTGGGAAGGTGTGATTTTCGTTGCCGTCAAAAACGGGAAGAAGTCGGAGCTACACGCCATCCAGGCCGAGGATGGAAAGGAGATCGCGCGGATTAATTTGCGCTCGGCGGATCGCTATTGGATTGCCGTTTGGCAGAACACGGTTTCGGTTTTGGCGCCGGAATACTTCCGCAGCTATTCGCTGCAAGGCAACAAGTTCAAGGGCGGCAAAACGCTGCGCGGCGAGTTTGATTTGCGTTCGCTGCTCGGAGAACAGCTGGCTTTTGTACGCCAGAAAGAAGGACCGATTTTGGTCCTCGACGCGCCGCGCGGGAAAGAGTTGGCAAGCGTTGATGCCGGCCGCGGACGTCCGGCTTTTGCCGAGGATCAGCTTGCGGTAATGGATTTGCGCCACGACGAAGGTTGGTATGGGCGGCGATTGACTTTGGACGTTTGGAGCATTCGCATGAATGGCCGCAAGTGCGAGGCCGTTCACCAAAACTTGTGGACTTCAAGTAACCCGCGCAAGAAGCGTGGCACCGAAGAAAGCGAAGACACCTACGTGGTCGGCATTGCGCGGCAAAAAGAAATGAACCGCTGGTTCGTGAAGTCGCCGCTGCCGTTGGCGACTACCCTTAATACCAACGCCGACTCCGCGCTGCTGCCGGGGGATCGGATGTCGTTCATTTCCAACCGACCGGCGGTTTGGCGCGAGCGAATCATTGGATTCGGCTTCGACGACGCGCTGATCTCGCAAAGCCCCGACGGCGAAATGGAGCTGATCCTAGAAAAGGATGCGTTGCCCGAGGGTGCATTACGCGGACCGCTTTCGGTGGCGGGCTCAAGTTTGTACTTGGGCAATTGGGCGGTGGATTTGGAATCGCAGGAGATTTTATGGGTGGCCGCCGACATCCAGCCCACCGGACCATTGGTGCCCATTGCCGACGGCATGTTCGCCTACTGCTCTGCCGGCAACGAGTTGATTGCTTGCCGCGACGACGCAGCTGCATTGGCCGTCAACGCTAGTTCCGGCGCGGGGGGAGGTGAGGACGCTGGAAACAGCGGGGGCTGGGGCGCGACATCGGCCGCGGCAATTGCCGGCGACTATTTGGTTCATAAAGAGAGCTTGGAAAGCTTGCATGAACCGGTGTGGAAGATGTTCGAGAAACAGTTCGATGAGTACCTCAAGGTGCGTGCGATGGAGGACTGTAGGCGATTGCTCGAAGAGGCTTCGGCATGGGATTTACCTGCTGATCGCGGTCGCAAGCTTGCGGTGCAAATGTCCGGTAAACGGCGGGTGTCGAAGGGCAATTTTGAGAAAACCCTCGAAAAGCTCAATGCCAAAGAACAACAGGCGCGTCAATCCGTTGTGCAGCAATTCATCGATGCTGCCGCGGTGATGGAGGAAGCAGAGCAAATCCTTGGAGCCAGTACCCTGCTCGCCGACGCCGACCGCCTGGATCCGAGCAATGGCCACATTCGAGACGCGGCGCGGTCGTTAGTGCCGGCGGCGTTCCCGTATGCCGGGGATTCGAATTCCACCGATATGTGGCTGGAATGGGCAACCGAATTGATGCCGGCCGGTGCTGAATTCATCGCCGCCGATCACCCGCTATGGAGACGGACTCACGGCACGGTTTGGGCGCGCGACACGCTTGGCTTGCGTACCGAAAACGTCATTTTGCTGATTCGATCCGAGGATCCGAAAATCGTCGGCAGTTGTTTGCGCAATGCGGAAGGCACGGTGCGCACATTGAATTTTTTGCTGCGCAAAGATTTGCCCGAAATGAAACGCGCGCGTTTGCAGGTTCGAGTTTTTGCCGACCGCGACGAGTACTTGAAGGTGCCAAACTCGCAGGGATTTGTTGCGATGCCGTGGAGCTCCGGCTATTACTCGCCTAGCGATCGGATTTGTCGATTTTATATTCCCAATCTCGACAATCCGCTGGCTGGTGAAGAGCGTCAGTTTCAAAAGACGTTGGTGCATGAAATCACTCACCAATTTTTGTCGCAGCGCTGGTTGCCGGATCGCACGGTGATCAGTGGGCCCACCGACCAACCGGGTTTTTGGATCGTCGAAGGATTTGCCCGCTTCATTGAGGATCAGTTAATGGAACTGGGCCAGCCGAGCATGGGCTTCAACGATACTCGTGGCATTGCACTGGATTATTCGGCGTGCGCTGCCGATGAGAGTTATTTTTTCGATCCCCAAAAGCTGGTCGAATTCACTCACCGGCAATTCAGTAAATTCAGCGACGCGAATCTAAAACCGCTCAAGTTAAAGAATTCGTTGCGCACCCTGATGCCCAGCCAGCGCACCACTTTTTACGAAGAATCGGGCAGCCTAGTCTTCTTCATGATGAATCGGCGCGGCGAAGATGGACGTGCCGCATTGATTGAATACATGCGCAAGTTCTACCTCGGACAAATCGACGCCAAAGGCTGGGACCTGCTTGGTTTCGAATCCGGCGAAGACATGGAAACTCAATTCCGCGCCTTCCTGAAAACCGTGCACGTGCGCTAGAAGAGCCTCGCCAATGCTAATTAGCGATTGCCGCGCCGGCGTCGCGGCCCTTGCAGTTCCACCTCGGTGAAACCTACTGCGCATTTGCCCAGAACACCGCCTTCAGTTGCCGTCACCTTAACGCGAATTCGCTTGATGCCGCGCGTTTCGGCAAAGCGCAAAACCGTTTTCTTGCGGTACTCAGGATCGATATCCAACACGATCGGTTCGACGTCTTTGTCCAGCCAAATCTGCACCTGTTTGACGCGCGGATTATTCTTCTGCTCGATCGGCCGCGTGCGTGCATGGGAGAACATCAACTTGTCGGCCTTCACCGTGCGCTTCAATTCGATGGTGAATTCCGGTGCCGGGTCATCGCCGGCGCAAACCCAGCGCGTGTAAAAACGGTTATCAACCATTTGGTTCGGTCCGTTACCCGACGAAGCGGTGGCCTTCGGTTGATTGCGCGGAATCAAATTGCGTGCAGCGTCACGCGGGTAAGACGAAATGTTGCCGGGCAACGCATCGGTGATTTCCAAGTCCACTACCGCCGATGCATGCGGCTCGCCGTCTTCGGTGATGGCTACGGCTTTGACCTGCCAAACACCAGGTTCCTCGAAGGTGTAACGGCCGGCGTAGCGCTCATTTTCGCGCGCGTTTTCAGGCGCTTCGGCAATCGCGGCAACGCGCCATTCGCCATCGGCTTTGCGCACGTGGTATTCCACTTCTTGAATAGTGCGCTTGGCCATCGAGGCATCTTTGCCATGCACCCAAAAACTCGCCGGCGAACCCGACATCGCGCTGAAGTGCAGCGGTCCACCCTTCGGGTCGGATTTCACCACGCTGCGCTTCGACTTGCCATGTGGATCGGTGAAGGCAGCCCGCGTCGCCCGCTCAAGGAACAGCAGCGCAAAACAACTGGCGGCCTCGGTGCGGCCCCAAGGGTCCGGCCAATAGCCATTTTCGGCATTCTGGTTCTTCACCAAAAAAGTCGCGCCGTCCCAATACCAGTCGTGCTTGCCAATGTGATCCACATTCAAAATCGAGCCGACGCGCTCCATGCCGTACAGGTAGTAATGCAAGTGCGCCGCGCCGCGTCGCGGATTGGATGACATCGAATAATTCTTAATCATCCAATTCATGCCATAGTCGACTTGGCGATCAATCTTCGACTGCAAGCCTTCGGGCATGCGAGTGCCGAGTGCCTGCTTGCAGATCTCAAGCGTGGCCACACCGGCCGACGTCATCGAACCGGTCGCGGTCTTCGGGTTGCGCGCCTTATAAGAAAAACCAGCCACGTTGAACGAGCCGGTGTACTTATCAAACGGCGACGCCGGTTGGTCGACCTTCTTCTTTTTGAGCTGGTGGTCCAAAACACCGTTGGCGAGTTTGATCCATGCCATGTCCGGCACTTCCAAGCCACGGTTTGCAGCCGCACGCAATCCCAGTGCGGCAAATTGCGTGCACGACAAATCCGGTTCGTTTTCCGGGTAAGCCCAAACACCGTGACGGTCCTGCCAACTCAACAAGTCGCCGAGGATCTCCTCCATCCACGGCAAATATTCTTCGTCATTCAACGCGTCGAGCGCCATCAAATGACAACCGGCCGAATAGGTCTTCACCGTCGGGCTCTCCGCAAGGAAAGCAAGCGCCTCCAGGATTGATGGGTGGCGCGGCGACACACCGCTTTTCGCCAAAGTGTAAACCACCAAAGCCGTCGTCCCGTTGCGGTACTGCCCCTGATGAAAATCCCACGAGCCATCAATCACTTGCCGCGAAAGCAAATCTTCACCGTTCAACCAAAACCGCACCGCGTCATCGCTGCCGAATTGCACCGGCACCGAAATCGGATCCTTGGCCTCAACTTTGCGGTAAAGATAAAACGCCGCGTTGTCGGTCCAACCGGTCTCGCCCTCGGGCGCAGGGAAAACGGTAATGAAATTGATGGCCCCCAAGTCAACTTGTAGCGGCTTCAACGCTTTCGGATCTCCAAGCTGACGCCAAGTCTTCTTGGACTTATCCCGAATCCGATACTCCTCGGTCAGACCATCCCACTCTTTCCCCGCCTTCATCAGCTTGAGCTGTTTTTCGGGTTTGTGACTCGGCATCACATTGGCGTGACCTTTGGGGTGATCAAACGGACCGAGTACGAACCAGGGGCCCCATTCCACGTCTGGTTGAGATTGTGGAAGGACCAAGGCCAGCGCCAGAGTGCAAAGCGTCAGCATGGAGGAGGTGGGGGGGATTTTGGACGGGAACGTCCGGGGGATTCATTCTAAGCAGATTTCTCTTAAGAGATGCCATTCTCGTGTCGCAAAAGGGGCGTCATGAGTCATCACCCTCTGGCCGGCCTGCAAGCAAACTGTTCCATGCAGGCTTCAGGTTCGACCAGAAGGCTGGTGTGGGAAGGGCAAAAACAAATGCGAGTGGTTCGAAGTGAAGGTATTTCTTCGCTTAGCCCGACCCCATACCTAGCTCGTGCATCCTTCGCTTCGACAGGGATGGAGGTGAAAGCCTAGGTCGCTGGAACTGGCCCCTCTGGGGGGAGGACCGGTAGATCGCCGATGGGTGTGTCATTCAGCGGCATAGGTGGAATCCGACGGAGTCGACGGTTTACCGTCGACTTCGTTTTTTTTGTATGTGTGATTTTGTGGTGGGTTTTGAAGGGTCGCCCCAGCGGCTTCGAAGGTACGAGCTACGCCGTACCTAAGCGCCGCTGGGGCGACCCTTCAAAACCTACTTCAATTTCGCTCAGTACCAACGAAGCCGCGCGGTGGGGCTCCCCGGCTGATTTGATTGTGAGATTTGGGAATAACGCGATTGCACGAATGGGGCTTGCGGTCGCGTTGGGAGGGGTGGGTTGTATATGAAAAGTGAAGCCTCGCTTCATTTCATGTGTGAAGCGAGGCATGTGGGCATTCAAATTAATCCGCAACGAAATGGACGTCGCGGCTGTGTGTGTGGTTGTCGTGGGAAGGGTCTTGCTCTGGCGGCTTTTGAAAGAGCGAAGCGATTTCCTTGCCGCCAGAGCAAGACCCTTCCCACCCTACGCATCAATCAAACAAACTTAGTAACCCCCGGCAAAGCGACTCCAATGGAGGGGGGATCGTCGATCCAGTCGTAGACTCTGGGGGAGAGGTCTAGGTTGGAGTTCCAGGCGTCGTCCCAGCTGATGGTTTGACCGGTGTAGGCCGACATGCGTCCCATGACCGCGAGCATGGTCGATTTGATCATGTAGTCGCTGTTATCGATGGGGTTGTTGGAGCGGATTGCGGCGAACAGCGCGTTGTGCTCGTTCTGGTACATGTCGTCCGGGCCATCGCCGCGGTAGCGCCACTTGCCGTCGGCGGATTGAATGCGGTGGTGCTGCAAGGCGGCGGTGCCTTTGCTACCGAAGGCGTAATCGCTGACGTCGTGGCTGGTGCCGGGCATTTGGCGGCACGAGCTGAAGCCGCGCACGCCGGACTTCCACTCGTAAACGGTGTTGAAGTGGTCGTAGACGTTGCCGTACTTGTCGTCGGTGCGCAGAATGCGACCGCCGGTGGACGTGCACTTAACCGGAGCTTCGTCGCCCATCGCCCACAGCATCTTGTCGAGGCTATGAATGTGCTGCTCGGCGATGTGGTCGCCGCTGAGCCAGGTGAAGTACAGCCAGTTGCGCATTTGGTACTCCATTTCGCTCCATTCCGGCTTGCGGCCGCGGTGCCACAATCCGCCGGTGTTATAGGTGCACTGAATCGCAGTGATGTCGCCAATCGCGCCGTCGTGCAAGCGCTTAAAGGTTTCCTGCTTGGCGAATTGGTAGCGGTAGCACAGGCCGGAAACCATCGACAAACCCTTCTCGGCACCGCGCTCGCACGCAGCTTTGATGCGGCGCAAACCCGGCACGTCGGTGGCGACCGGTTTTTCGATGAACAGGTGACGGCCCTTATCGACCGCGTATTCCACATGCAGCGGACGGAAGTGCGGCGACGTCGCCAGCAAGATCACATCGCACTCGTCGATGACGTGCTTGTAAGCATCAAAGCCGGCGAACTGGCGTTCCTTCGGCACATCAATGCGATCAGCAATGTCCTTGGCGTTTAGCAGCGATTGCAGATGGCCTTCGAGCATGTCGGCGAAGGCGTCGCCCATGGCCCAAAGCACGGTGTCGGGGTCGGCGCGCAGAGCTTGGGCGGCGGCGCCGGTGCCGCGACCGCCGCAGCCGATCAGGCCGACTTTCAGCGGACCGGACGCACCGGTGTGGGCGCGGCCGGCGACCGAGGTGGCCAGCACGGCGGCGGAGCTTGAGCGCAGGAAGTCGCGCCGGTTGGGGTTCAGAATGGACATGAGTGCGTTTTTGTTGGGGGTTGTGGCGAGTGCGGGCCGTTAACGCTCGATGGGTTGGGGCATCGGCGCGTCGACGGCTTCACGCCATTGTTGGAGTTCGGCGTGCAGTGCGTCGCGCAATTCCGTTTGCGAAGCCGACAGATCCATGCGTTCGGAAATGTCGGCGTCGAGGTCGTACAGCTCCAACCTACCATCTTCGAAGTATTCGAGCAGTTTGTACTTTCCTTTGCGGATCACGCCGACCGGAGCGGTTCGCCAGCCGGTGCGCGCATCCAAATAGCCGGGCATGTGCCAAAAAATGGCGCGCTGCTTCAGCATCGTCAACGCCGACGGCCCCGAATCACCCACCTTTTGCGGCTGCCACAGCGGTGTCATCGAGCTGCCATCCAAGCCATGGGCGGGGGCGACGGCACCAGCTAATTCGACCAGCGTCGGGTAAAAGTCGACCGTGGTCACCGGCGTATTCTGCAGCGATTGCGCCGGAATGCGACCAGGCAAACGCATGATCAGCGGCACGCGAATGCCGCCTTCGTAATAAGTGCCTTTGCCGCCGCGCAACGGGAAGTTGTGGGTGATGTCGCCAAAGTCGATGCCGGTGTCGTTGTAGCCGCCGTAACCGCCGTTATCGGATGTGAAAATCACCAGCGTGTTTTCGGCCAAGCCCATCGCGTCGAGCTTTTCGAGAATGCGGCCGACGTTGCGATCGAGGATGTCGACCATCGTCGCGTACTTGGCATTCTTTTGTTTGGCACCGGCAGGTTTCTTCTTCCATTCCCAAACTTCATCGCGCGGCGCTTGAATCGGTGTGTGCACCGCGTAGTGCGGCAAGTACAAAAAGAACGGCCGACCGTCGTCGTCGTCCAAAAACTTCAGCGCTTCGTCGGTCAAACGATCGGTTAGGTATTCGCCTTCCTCACCGTCGTTCAAACCCGGTAGTCGCTGGGTCACGATTCGCTGTCCCGGGTTTTTGGGATCCTTTTTGGTGCGTTGATAAGGCCAGAAATAACTCGGCGGCGTGCCGTAATGGGCACCGGCAATATTGACCTCAAAGCCTTGCGCTTCGGGCCGCGTATCCCGGTCGCCGCCCAAGTGCCATTTGCCAATATGACCGGTACGATAGCCAGCGCGTTGCAAACACTCGGCTAACGTAAAGAAGGTGCTGTGCAACTCGGTTTGGTTTTTGGGCGGCTCCACTTTGCGATCCTTCGCCGCGCCGCGCTTGCCGCTACCGACGGTATAGACGCCGGTACGAGGTGCATACATGCCGCTCATCAGCGCCGCACGCGTCGGCGCGCAGTTCGCCGCCGCGGTGTAAGCCGAACGAAAACGCATGCCCTCGCGCGCCAATTGATCGAGGTTTGGCGTGTGGTAGTAGTCCGACCCTTGGCAAGCCAAATCGCTCCATCCCAAGTCGTCGGCCATGATGAAGACGATGTTCAAGCGCTGCTTGTCGGCAGTGGAGTGGCTTGCATTCGCCGCCGCTTGCTGGGCTTCAAACACCACACCTTTCACTTCGGGACCGGCGCGATGCAACACCGCCGGTGCGCTGTCTTTACCGAGCACACACAAAGCCGACGCCCATGCATCGGCCACCATTGCCGACGGCGCGCGCACCGTTGCCGAACGCGATTGGGTCAAACCCAACCCGGTTTGCGGATCGATGATGTGCGAATAACGCGTGCCGTCGATCACTACATGCTGATAACGATCGCCCGAGGTCGCCAAAGCCTCATTGGCCAACACCACCGACGAAGAGTTATTCCAGGTGCCTTCCGACAAAGCAATGGTCCATCCCTCGCTTTGCGGCGGCGCATCGCTGACGGCTACATCGCCGCCACCATCGACCAACGCCGACGCGATTCCATGATCGCGTAACGTGTGAAGCGCTTCATCCAACGCATAGCCCTTGGCGATGCCGCCCAAATCCAAACGCATGCCGACGCGACCTAAGCGCACGTTCTGGTCGGTGTCGCTGAGATGTAAGTCCATCCAACTGCCGGTATCCAATGCTTGATTCAGACGGTTGGAGTTCGGCAATTCCTGCTGGCGATAACTGCGCCGCCACAAACGCACGCACGCGCCGACGGTGACGTCGAACGCGCCGTGGCTTTGCTTGGAAACCGTTTGCGCATGCTGCAAAACCCGCCATAGATCGGTGCTGACCGGAATCCAATCGGTGGATTGTTTGGCCGCCAGCTTATTGATCAGGCTGAGTTCGCTGTCGGCTTGATAATCGCTCAACAGCGCATCCAATTCACCGATTCGAGCAAATGCGGCGCGGCTGGCGGCGTCGGCTTCGGCAACGTTGGCGGCGTAAAGCACCATCCGAAACTCAGTCCCCATATGAGCTTCGGTGTATTCAAAGCGTTGCACCTGTTGAATCGGCGCAGGCATGGCTTCGGGCGCTAGCGGGGCCGGAGGGGTCAGCAGGAAGGCCAGAAGGGATCCGAGCATAGAACGTTAGATTAACGTCTGCTGCGCGGCAAAAATTCATTGTTGAGTTCCGGCGTTACTCCTTTGGGCTGACAGGTTATGCTGCACGCTCATCCCCAGGAAACGCAGATGTCCATCGCCCAGACCACCTCCATTTCCGCTCTGTTGCTTTGTGCTGCCGTGGTTGCACAGCAAGGCGAGCAGGAGCCGGCCGAAAAAGCCGCTGAAAAGAGTGCCGCTCAATCGCAGGTTTATCCGGATCCGCCCAAAGGCCAGCCGCCGGTTTTATCAGTGAAAAACGCGGTGGCCAAGAAGCCGGAGCAAATGAAGGCGTACACCGACCTCATCCCCGGCTCCGAGGTCAGCTTCGACATGCTGCCGATTCCCGGCGGCCAATTTGCATACGGCAGCCCCAAAGGTGAAGAAGACCGCAGCAGCGACGAAGGCCCGCAGGTCGAGGTGGCTATCGAGCCATTTTGGATGGGCAAGTTTGAAGTGACCTGGGACGAGTACCAGATCTTCCAATTCAAGCTGGACCAGCAAGCCCGCCAAAAAGGAGACGCCAAAGCCACCGACCAAGACGCTTGGGCCGACGCCGTTTCCCGTCCGACTCCGCCTTATGTACCGATGGATTTCGGCATGGGCGTCGACGGCTACCCGGCGGTGTGCATGACCCAATTTGCCGCCCGCCAGTACTGCAAGTGGCTGAGCAAAAAGACCGGTCGTTTTTACCGTCTACCCACCGAAGCCGAGTGGGAGTACGCCTGCCGCGCCGGCACCACCACCGCGTATAGCTGGGGCGATGACCCGGACATGATCGACGATTACGCTTGGTATTTCGACAACGCCGACGACCAATACCAAAAGGTCGGCCTGAAAAAGCCGAACCCGTGGGGGCTGTACGACATGCACGGCAACGTGTCCGAGTGGGTCATCGACGGCTACGACAAGAACTACTACAAGAAGCTGGCCGAGCAAATTTCTGAGGATCCCGCCGGTAAAGCGCTGGCTTCACCAGTAAACTGGCCTGTGAAGCTGTACCCGCGCGTAGTCCGCGGTGGGTCCTGGGACGACGACCCGGACCGGCTGCGTTCTGCTGCACGGCGCCGCTCCTCCAAAGGTTGGAAGGTGCAGGATCCACAGCTGCCGAAGAGCATTTGGTACCTGACCGATGCCTCTTTCGTCGGCTTCCGCATCGTCCGGCCGCTCAAGCAGCCTAGCCCCGAAGAAATGGCGAAGTACTGGGAAACGGAGATCGAAGAGGTCGCCGAAATCCAAGCCAAACAACGCCGCGGCGGACGCTAAAGCTGCTCCCCAACTCGCGGGCTTCGGCTCGCACTCGACCCCCCGACTCACAGCATTGTTCTCCGAAATGAGCTCCGATCGCCGCAACTTTCTTAAGCAATCCTCCGCTTTGGCAGCGGGTGCAGGCATGTTCAGCATGCAAGCCTCCGCGATGGCCGCCGGCCGGGTGAGAAACGGAAAGGACGACGAAATCCGCATCGCCCTAGTGGGCTGCGGCGGACGCGGATCGGGCGCTGCGTATCAAGCGCTGAGCACCGAAGGCAAAACCCGCCTGGTTGCCGTCGCCGATGCTTTTGGAGATCGCCTCAGCGGCACACTGGAGTACCTGAAGAAAGCCAAGGGCGAGCAGGTCGACGTTCCCGAGGATCGCCAATTCACCGGTTTTGATGCTTATCGCAAAGCCATCGATTCCGGCGTGGATCTAGTCATCCTGGCGACGCCTCCCGGCTTCCGGCCGATGCACTTTGAGTACGCGATCAACCAAGGCAAGCACGTCTTCATGGAGAAGCCGTTGGCCGTCGATGGTCCCGGCGTGCGAAAGGTGTTGGCCGCGGCTGAGGCGGCGAAGCAGAAGAACCTGAAAGTCGGTGTCGGTCTGCAGCGCCATCACTCGGTTAAGTACAACGAGGTGATTCGCCGCATTCGCGAAGGCGCGATCGGTGATTTGCGCCTGATGCGGTGCTACTGGAACAGCGCCGGAGTGTGGGTGCGGCCGCGCCAAGAGGGCCAGACCGAGATGGAGTACCAGATGCGCAATTGGTACTACTTCAATTGGCTGTGCGGCGACCACATTACCGAACAGCACATTCATAACCTCGACGTCTGCAATTGGTTGGTCGATGATTTCCCGGCGCAGGCGAACGGCCAAGGCGGTCGTTTGGTGCGTACAGGCATCGACCACGGTGAGATTTTCGACCACCACATGGTCGAGTTCACTTACGCCAATGGCTTGAAGATGCTGTCGCAGTGCCGCCACATGCCCGGCGCTTGGTCGCACGTGAACGAACACGCCACCGGCACCGAAGGCACCGCCAACATCGGCGGTGGCAAGATTGAGCGCAACGGCGAAAAAGCGTGGCGTTTCCGTGGCGAAGACCCGGATCACTACCAGGTCGAGCACAACCAACTGTTCGCCGCCATCCGCGCCGACCTTCCCTATAATGAGGCCCAATACGGCGCCAAGAGCACCCTGACTTCGATTCTGGGTCGCATGGCAACTTACTCGGGCAAGGTCGTCACCTGGGAGCAAGCTCTGAACTCCAAGCTCGAGCTGGTTCCCGACCGCTACGCCTGGGACGGCACGCCGCCCACCGTGCCCAACGCCGAAGGCCGCTACCCCATTCCCGCCCCGGGTTCCTTCAAGGTCATCTAAAAACGCCGGAATCCGTCTGTACAAGAACACTGGATCATGACTCGTAACACGCTACTCGTAACTCTTTCCCTGTTGTTGATGACTGCGCTTTCGGCGCCGTTGTTGTCGAACTTGGCCAGCAAGCCCGCCGACGGTGTGGATGCCGCGGTAGTTCAAGAGCCGGCTCAGGAAGGAGAGCACGAGCAAACCTTGCTCGCCAAGGGCATGGAGGACATCAAGAAGGGCATGCGTCAGCTGCGTCGCGGCCTGCGCAAGCAAGAGCAGTTGCCCGCCGCATTGCCGGTGATCCTGGCGATGCAAGAAGCTGCGCAGTTCTGCAAGACCGAAAAGCCGGCGATGACTGGCAACGTTGAGGGCGGAGACGAAGCGCAAGCGGAGTTCGTCAAGCAGTACCGTCTGGGCATGATTGAACTGCAAAGCGGTTTGCTGATGCTTGAGCAAGCTGTGTTGAACGGCGACATGGAGCTGGCGCAGAAGATCTACCAGAAGCTGAAAGACGCTCAAGAGTCCGGACACGAGAAGTTCACCGAGGAGTAATCCTCTTCGTCATGCGCCGACCGTTTTTACAACTAAGGTTGGCCGAGGCGCGGCAAATCGTAGCCGATCTTGGCTACAACCCCGATCGCGCCAACCAATTGCGCCGCTGGTTTTTGACCGGCGGCGCAATCGCTTTGTCGGAGCAGCTGGAATTCCAAAGCCGCAAGTGGCAGGCGTTGATTGCCGAGTTGGAACAGCGATTCCTATGGGATTCGGTGCAAGGCTCGCGGCGCTATCCCGCTGACGACGGATCGTGCAAGTACTTGCTCGAACTCCACGACGGTCAAGCGATTGAAGCCGTGTGGTTACCTGGCACCAAGGCGCCGTCGGCTTGTTTGAGCACGCAAGTGGGCTGCGCAATGGCGTGCAAGTTTTGCGCGTCGGGTTTGGATGGCGTCGAGCGCAATTTGCGCAGTCATGAGCTGCTAGAGCAAGTGGTTCAAATCCGTCGCCACGCCGAAGTGCGCCGTTTGGTGTTCATGGGCTCCGGCGAACCAACGCAGAATTTGACTGAGTTGGCGCAAGCCATCGAGGTGTTGCGCGACGAAGGCGGCATTGGGCCGCGGCGCATGTTGGTGTCGACGGTGGGGCCACCGAAGGCAGTGGAACGCTTGGGCAAGTTGGGTTTGAAGTTCACGCTGGCGCTTTCCTTACATGCTGTCGACGCGAAGTTGCGCGCCGAGTTGATCCCCACTCAGTCCAAGGTGGATCCACTCGACCTACTGGCAGCGGCCGACGCCTACGCCGCGCAAACCGGTCGCGCCTATCAGGTGGAATATGTGTTGATCGGCGGGGTCAATGATTCGCCGCAGCAAGCCGCCGAACTTGCCGACGCCCTGAGTGGTCGTCGCGCTCACGTCAGCTTGATTCCGTGGAATACGGTGCCAGGGATGACTTTCCAAAGTCCCTCCCAAGATCACGCCCAGCAATTTGTTGCGCGTTTGCGGGCAGCAGGTGTCTCGGTGCGGCTTAGGCATACCGTCGGCGGCAGCGCGCAAGCTGCTTGCGGTCAATTGCGCCGGGCATCGGCGGAGGCAATCCCGCCAGTTCAGCAGCAGGTTTAAGCTTGCTTGGCTGCGGTCTTGCGGCCGTGCGGCGTGTAATTGAGGATTTGCGCCAGCATTGCGCGCATATCCGGGCGGCCGATGATCTTGTCGAGCTGCCCCTTCTCGAGCAGGAATTCCGAGCGTTGGAAGCCGTCGGGTAGGTCCTGCTGGATCGTGTTTTGAATCACGCGCGGTCCGGCGAAACCGATTAGCGCTTTGGGCTCACCGATCATCAGATCGCAAACGCTGGCGAACGATGCGGTAACGCCACCGGTGGTCGGATTGGTCATCACCGAAATCGAAAAACCACCGGCTGCCGAATACTTCTGCAGCGCGGCGCAGGTCTTGGCCATTTGCATCAGCGATACCGCGCCTTCGTGCATGCGCGCACCGCCGCTGGCGCTGAAGATGACGATGGGCAGCTGTTTCTCTTCCGCCAGCTCAATCGAGCGCGCCAGCTTCTCGCCGACGACCTCGCCCATGGATCCGCCCATGAACGAAAAATCGAGCACCGCCAAGACGACGTCGTGGCCTTCAATTTGGCAAGTACCGGCAATGCAAGCATCGGTTTGCCCGGTCTTTTCCTGCGCCTTCTCCAGCTTCTCGGAGTAAGGCTCCTTGTCGACGAACTCCAGCCGGTCCTTCGGCATCAAGTCGGTGAATTGCTCAGCAAAGGTGCCGGGGTCGGCGGTGATTTCAATGCGCCGGCGACCATTCACGGTGTGGTGGAAGCCACACTTCGGGCAGACGTGCATGTTTTGCACGAATTCCTTGGTGTAGATCAACGCCCCGCAGTCTTTGCACTTGGTCCAAAGCCCACCGGGAATGTCCTTTTTCTTGCGTAGTCGGCCCCAGCCCATGGTGCATAGTTTAGCAGCCCGTGAATCCGTCGAGCCGACGCCTTGGTTTGGTAAGGGCTAGAAGAAATCCGGCATCCACGGCATCGGTCCGGCGAAAATTGCCGTCGCCGTCGCCAATGTGTGCTCGTCGGCGTGAATGCGGCCAATTTGGGCCATGGATTCGGCGCTGACGTGGCTGCAATACAGCGGCACGAGGTGGCGTATGTCGCAGCGCAGCGTGCCGGTCGGTGGGGTGGCGGATTTGCTGCCGGCAGACGAGGGTGCCAATTCGCTGACCTCAGCCGCGCCGTTTTGAATGCGCAAAGCAAAGCATCCTTGGTTGGTGGGGATCAGCGAGTCCGAAATCTCGAGGGTCAGTTCGGCATTGAGCCCGGCCGGATAACCGCGTTGCTCCAACGCCGCTTTGATGTTCAAAATCCGCACCATCCACGCCTCTTTCAACGCCATCGGATCGCGTTGCTCCGGCAGCGTCATGTACAGCGGATGCTGGCAGCCGAGGCTGACGATCATTTTGCGCGCCATCGATTGATACGAGCGCAAGAACGCGTGCACCGCATACCAGGCATCAGCATCCAGAGCCTGCACGCAGTGTAAATTCAAATCATGCCAACCATCCGGTCGTGGATCTTGGCTGATCATGACGTATGCGCGCAGCTGTCGACTGTCGATTTCGCGAATCAAATACAGCCGCCCTTTTTTATCGCGCGGCTCAAAGATGCGCTGCCAGATGTAATCCTGGCGATCCAACATGCCGTTTTGATGCTGTGCGATTCGACGGTACAGCTCACGCACCTCCGGCTGATCTTCTTTATCGCCGGGCACGACTTCCAATCCCAAATCACGCAGTTTGTTCAGCCGCGCTTCCGGTAAGTGCTCGAACTCAAAAGTGAACTCCAAGTTCCAGCCGGCCATCTCATAACCGCACGATTGGTACAGCGGCATCGTCGAGGGATACAGCGCCGAGATTGCCGTACCGGTAGCAGCCATCTCTTCCACCGCCGACGCAATCATGCGTTTGGCCACTCCTTTGCCGCGAAATTCCGGCCGCACCGACACACCGGCAACGCCGATCATTGGCACCGAACGTCCGCCGAAGAATTGCCCCATTGGCGCAAATACTGTGGTTCCGGCCAGTTTGCCGTCGGCAACGACCACGCGGATGTTTTGCGGCGTGCACTTTTCAATCCATTCCACCACGCGCTTTTCATCGGTGGCGAATGCTTCGGCGATGGAGCGCGAGTAAGCGTCTACGTCGGCTTCGGCGTCAAAGGGGCGGAACTGAAAGTCCATAGCGGGATGCGGGCTAGGGGAGAGGGGAACTAAGAAACCGTCGACGGATTGGCTGCCGCGCGCATGGCTTTGAGCGCACTGGCGAAATCATCGGCACGGTAGAGATAGGTACCGGCGACAAAAACGTTGCAGCCGGCATCGGCGCAAGCTTGCACGGTTTGGTCGGTAATGCCGCCGTCCATTTGAATGTCGCCGTCATAACCCCATTCACGCAATTGGCGCACCTTATCCAATACCTCAGGTATAAAGCTTTGGCCGCCGAATCCGGCATGCACCGACATCACCAACACCAAGTCGATTTGATCCAGGTATGGCTTCATGCCTTCCACCCCGCACGGCGGGTTAACCGCGACGCCGACCTTGCATCCGGTGGCTTTAAAAGTATTGAGGGTTTCTTCGAAGTTGGCCTCGGCGGCTTCGTAATGAAAAGTCAGCACATCGGCGCCGGCGTCGGCGTAGCGTTGCGCCCACTTGGCCGGCTCTTCGATCATCAGGTGCACGTCGAGCGGCAGTGCCGAATAGCGATGGACCCACTCCACAACCGGCGGCCCGATAGAGAGGTTCGGCACGAAGTGACCATCCATAACGTCGACGTGATGCCAATCCGATCCTGCCTCCTCGGCGCGGCGCAGCTCGTTTTTGAGCTGGGCGAAATCGCAGGCCAAAATGGACGGAGCAATGCGGTGGGGAAGTGCCATTGGCGCTATCTTACGCGGTCGTGATGGCGTAAAATTGGGGCATGATTGCGATCACCTTGCCCGCCTTCATGCAGCCGTTTTTCGACTGGGTCGAGCTGAACCCGGCGTTGGGGGCGGTGGTGATTTTGTTGGTCGTCGTGTTCGTGCTGTGGCTGCTGCGCAAGAGCTTGAAGTTCTTCATGGTCGGCTTGGTGCTGCTCGGAGTGACCATTTTGGGTTCGTATTACTACTACGGCCCGGCGCGCACCAACGAGGCGGTGAAGCGCGGCGCCGAGCACGCTTACGAGCACAGTAAGCAGTTTATTGACAAGGCTTTAGACGAAAGCGACGAAGTCGAGGATGGCGCTGAAGCCGACCCGGATTCCGCTGCTACCGGCGTCGAAAATCCGTCGGAATCCGACGAATAACTCGAATCTAGCGGGGATTCTCCAACGGAATCGGTGTAGGCGGCGTATGCTATCAGAGTGATATCACTTCGATATCGCGCCTTACTGTCATGATTCAAGAACGCACTTTGACTCCCCGAGCCGGTTTACCGGTTCTGTTGCTGCAGATTCCGGCCATGCTGGCCGCAGTTGTCGCTTGCTTTGTGTTGGCCGCAAACTCGCGATCCGATGGGGCAACGGCATTCTTTGCCATCTGCGCCATTCTGATGATCATTGCCACGATCATCACTTTGATCGGCTTCACCGCTGTTAGCCCAAACCAGTCGCGCGTGGTGCAGTTGTTCGGCAAGTATGTCGGCACCATTCATGACCAGGGTTTGTGGTGGGTGAATCCTTTCACCACGCGCACCAAGGTCTCGGTGCGTGTTCGTAACTTCGATTCCGACAAGTTGAAGGTCAACGATAAGGAGGGTAACCCGATTGAGATCGGTGCCGTTGTCGTTTGGAAGGTGGTCGAAACCGCCGAAGCCGTGTTCGAAGTCGATGACTACGAAGACTACGTTTGCGTGCAAAGTGAGGCAGCGCTGCGCAACTTGGCGACGCGTTATCCCTACGACGCGCACGACGGCGAAAGCGTTGCTTTGCGTAGCCATGCCCAGCAAGTTGCCGAGCAGCTGAAGGTCGAGGTGCAAGAACGCTTAGACAAAGCCGGCGTCGAGGTTTTGGAAGCGCGCATTAGTCACTTGGCTTATGCGCAGGAAATCGCCAGCGCCATGCTGCAGCGTCAGCAAGCCGACGCAATCATTGCTGCCCGTCAGAAGATCGTTGACGGTGCCGTCGGCATGGTTGAGGTGGCGATCACCAAGCTCAATGAACACGATGTGGTTGAGTTGGACGAAGAACGCAAAGCGCAAATGGTCAGCAATTTGCTGGTTGTGCTGTGCGGCGACAAGTCCACCCAACCGGTCGTCAACACCGGCTCAATCTACTAATGGTTTGTCGTAGCTTTCGCAAGCGCTGCGCTGCCCAACCTGGATGAGGTAAATGGCGAAACGTAAGGCTTTTCTCTTGCGAGTTGATCCTCGGCTTCACGATGCATTGCGTCGCTGGGCCGAGGACGACTTTAGAAGCCTGAATTCGCAAGTTGAATTGATTCTTCAGCGCGCCGTCAAAGACGCAGGCCGCTTGGGCAAGGAGCCGGACGGTGAGGATCGCGCCGAGGCTAGTGACGACGGCGAAGTAGACGACCAGTCCTAGCGGTCAAACATCTTGACCCTGTTGAACTTCAGCGCGCCGATTCGGTAATGACGAACGGTGCCGACTTTTTCGTAGTCAAAGCGTTCGTGATATTTGAGCGCCGGACGATCCTTGGTGCGAACGGCGATGACAATGGCTTGGTGGCCGGTGGCGCGGCGGCGGTCCAACATCCAATTGGAACCCTCCATCGCGACCAACATGCCGCGATAATCGGGATGGACCCAGCCGTCGAATTGATAGGTTTCTTCGCCGCGAACGATTGGAATCGTGAACTTATATTCGACGTCGGCCATTGGTGCCAACGTGTGCATCATGTATCCCCACAAGCCGCCTTCGGGCATCAGGCGCACAATGAAGTCGATGTCCGGGTTATCGACGGCGTCGTGAAACTCTTTTAGCTTTCGCGGCGGGAAGTGACCCTCGAGTGAGTCAATCATCTCGTGGGTCGGGTTGTACATGTAATTTTCGTCGCACGGAAAATCCAGCGGCGGGCGACGATTCCCCGGGATTTTGAAATTCGGGAGCGACAGCGGGCGGCGCATCACGTGGAAATCCACGACGCGTAGCCATCTGTGGGTCAGCTTCTTCCAGACGCGACGGAAGAAGGATTTCTTTTCTTGCTGGATCATGGGGGGGTGGGGAGCGGTTACATGCCGAAAAGTTGTAACCATTTTAGGGTCGTTCCGTCTTCTTGGTGAGGAGAGAGTTTCTGAGCAAACGGAACTTCGGCAGCAACTTGCCGTCTACGCCCCTCGGGGGAGCAGGCGCGGAACGGTTTGGGGCTGCCATCTCCGTTTTAACGGCGAGGGCAGCCCTTGCAGAGCCGCGCTATTTCAACGCGGCGATTCCAGGCAGTTCCTTGCCTTCCAACATCTCGAGGAAGGCTCCGCCGCCGGTGGAGATGTGGGAAATCCGATCCTGCACACCGTTTTTGACGATAGCAGCAACCGAATCACCGCCGCCTACGACCGAAATGCAATCCGACTCGGCTAGCACCAACGCAATCTTCGACGTGCCTTTGCTGAAGGCTTCCATTTCGAAAACGCCCATCGGGCCGTTCCAAACCACGGTAGCCGCCGATTGCAGCTTGTCGGCAAACAGCTGTTGGGTTTCCGGGCCGATATCCAAGCCCATCCAACCGTCATCCAAGTTGCCTTGGAAGATTTGGGTGTTGGCGTCATCGGCGAAGGCGTCGGCACCGATGTGGTCGACCGGAAGCAGCAAATCGACGCCCTTGGCTGCAGCCTCTTCCATGATTTGGCGAGCCGTGTCGAGGCGGTCTTCCTCGCAAAGCGAAGATCCGATGTTGCCGCCTTGAGCTTTGAGGAATGTGTACGCCATGCCGCCACCGACCAAGATGGTGTCGACTTTTTCGATCAGACGTTGCAGCACGATGATCTTGTCGGAAACCTTGGCGCCACCAACAACCGCAACTAAGGGGCGCTTAGGATCGCCGAACGCCAATTCGAAGGCTTCAATTTCCCGCTGCAGCAAGCGGCCCGCCACTGCGGGCTTCAAGCGGGCCGGCACGCCGGCAGTAGAAGCGTGAGCGCGGTGGCAGGTTCCGAAGGCATCCTGCACAAAGACGTCGGCTAGGGCGGCGAGGTCTTCGGCCAAATCGTCGGCGTTTTCGGTTTCACCGGCTTCAAAGCGCAGGTTCTCCAGTAACAGGACTTGGCCGGCTTGGATGGCATGTGCCATCGAGGTGACGTCGGCACCGCGTACGGCGGAGGCTACTTCGACCGTGGCGCTTTCACCCAGCAGTTTCTGCAGATGTGCGGCTACTGGAGCCATGCGCAGGTCCTCGACCACTTGACCTTTGGGTCGACCTAAATGCGAAGCGGCGATCACGGCGCCACCTTGATCGAGGATGTGCTGAATCGTAGGCAGCGCAGCGCGGATTCGCGTGTCATCGCCGATAACTCCGTCTTTCAGTGGCACGTTGAAATCGACGCGTACGAAGGCGCGCTTGCCGGCGAAATCGATGGAATCCCAAGTCTGGTTTTGATCGCTCATTGATGCGGGGGGAGTGGTCGGAGAACCGTCATAGATTAGCCTGTGCCACAACGCATTGGTGGCAAGAAAAAGCGCCGCTCCTTTTCGGGAGCGGCGCTGAGGACCGGTAATCCGGTTGCAGGAATTACATCGAAGCCGAGCGGGCGATCAGATCGCAAACACGGTTCGAGTAGCCCCATTCGTTGTCGTACCAGGAAACCACTTTGACCATGTTGGCGTCGAGCACCATGGTCGAGCCGGCGTCGAATACGCTGGAGTGCGGGTTGCCAAGTACGTCACTGGAAACCATCGGATCTTCGGTGTACTGAAGCACGCCTTTCATCGGGCCTTCGGCGGCGGCCTTCACCGCAGCGTTGACCTGTTCGATGGTGACTTCTTTGGCGACGACGGCCACCAAGTCCACTACCGAGCCACAAGGCACCGGAACGCGCATGGACATGCCGTCCAATTTGCCGTTCAAATCGGGCAACACCTTGCCGACGGCGCGGGCTGCACCAGTCGAGGTCGGGATGATGTTTTGCGCAGCAGCGCGCGCGCGGCGCAGGTCGCCGTGCGGCAGGTCCAAGATGCGCTGGTCGTTGGTGTAGGCGTGAATGGTGTTCATCAAGCCACGACGAATGCCGAATTCAGCATGCAGCACCTTGGCCAGCGGGGCCAAGCAGTTGGTGGTGCAAGAAGCGTTCGAGATAATCCGGTCGCTTGCCTTCAGATCTTCGTCGTTGACGCCCATGACGATCATGTTGTCAATCTGATCCTTCGGCGGAACCGTCAGCAGCACCTTGTTGGCGCCGGCGTCGATGTGCTTCTGGCATGCTTCGCGAGTGGCGAAAATGCCGGTAGCTTCGACGACAAAATCTACGTTCAAGTCGCCCCACGGCAGGTTGGCCGGGTCACGCTCGGCCAGGGTGCGGACCTCTTGGCCATCCACAGTCATGACGCCATCGCCGACTTCAACGTTGCCGTCAAAGCGGCCGCCGACGGTGTCGTAACGAAGCAGGTGGGCCAGGGTGGAAGTATCGGTCAGGTCGTTGATGGCGACGACTTGCATGTCGTCACGACCGTGCATGATGCGGAAGACGTTGCGACCGATGCGGCCGAAGCCATTGATGGCGATGCGAAAAGCCATGTTGGAACTCTAATTACGAGTGCAGTGGGGTGGGAAGGAATGCCCTCGGCACAAAAATGCACAAAGGGGGTTTCCAGTAGGCCTGGAAGCGGAGATTCTAAACGCATGCCCAGACCCGCGGCACCCTCTTTCGACGGCATTGGTCCTTGGCCGGCAAATTCGACCGTGGCCTTGGCCTGTTCGGGCGGGGCAGACTCCACCTACCTCGCGTGGCAGTGGAAAAACTTCCTCGTAGAGTTGGCCGATCAGGCTCCGGACACAGTGATCTGGGTGGTCGATCACGGCCACCGCCCCGAAACCAAAGAGGAAGCCGCAGCCGCAGCCCAGATCTACCGTGATTTGGGATTCCGGGTCGAAATCCTGCTTCCGAATCCACCCAAGCACCATTCTGGAAGCCCCCGATCGAACCCATCAGCTGTTAACGAAAACGACCTGCGTCAGCTCCGCTATCGCGCCATCGCCCATCAAGCCAAAGCCGACGGCGTATCCATCGTCCTAACCGCTCATCACGCCGACGACCAAGCCGAAACCGTTCTGCTGCGCATCCTCCGCGGAACGGGCATGCACGGCCTTTCCGGCATGCCCGCTACCAGATCGCTGGCCGATTTCGATGCCCCCGAAGTCGAGCTGCGTCGCCCGTTGCTCAACTGTCGAGCTGCGCAAATCCGCTCCGACCTCCAATCCGCCGGCATCCCGTGGCTGGAAGACCCCACCAACAATCAGCCGGAAGCAGCAACCCGCAACCGCCTCCGCCACCAAGTCATGCCGCTGCTGGCCCAAATCGCCACCGGCGATCCCACCGAAGCCATCCTCAAACTATCCAACGACGCCTCCCAATGGCGTCAATGGCTGCAATCCACAGTCCTTGACCCAAACAGCCAATCTCAGCCAGCCCACTGGCGAGACTTGCCTCAAGTTCTCCGTCAAGAAACCATCCGCCACCTGGTCCGCCCCACAGGAATCCCCTGCACAAGAACCAGCCTGTCCAACTGGGAGCAATCCCTCCTCGCCAAAGGCCACACCAACCTCAACGAGACCCACTCCCTATCCACCTCCGGCGGCCGCCTCCACCTCAAGCCCCGCAAGTACCCCAAATCACGCCGCCCGCAATCCAATTAAACAACCTCAAGGACCGCTCCCACCATCGATCCCAATTTTGCAATCAAATTAGTCCAAATGAATTCTGTGTGCCTGCGCCCGGGATTCGGTTCGGTTAATGCAGGTTTCTGGACTTCGCCTCCGGGGCGCTTGGGTACGGCAAAGCCGTACCTGCGAAGCCCCGGAGGCGAAGTCCAGAAACCACCAGGCCCCAAAAACAAAAACCCCCGCAAGCGAGGGCAAAAGAAGAAGGGTCCTACCCGAGTGGGGTAGGACCCTTGTAAGAGTCAACTCGTAATTCTAAGAATTACAGGCCAACGACGTTGGACAGAGCGTCGGTCGAGGCGTCAGCAGCCTGGACGGAGACGAGGCCAGCAGCTGCACCAGGAACGTTGGTGCCGTAGCTGTAAGCGCCCGAGCCGTCAGCAGCGACGATAGCGGCGACGGTGAAGCCAGCGTCAGCCAGACCGGTGGTAACGGTGTTACCGGTGATCGGGTTGAACTCAGCGTGTGCGCCAGTACCGAAAGCGTACATGTAAGCGACCAAGCCGCCCGGGGTAGCACCGGTTACGTCGAAGGTCATCGCGCCACCAGCAGCACCGGTGGTCGATAGGTTCATACCACCACCAGCACCACCAGAGGTGTACATGGTCATGGAGAAGCCAGCCCACGGAATACCACCGAACCAGTAGCAACCTTGGAAGGCGTTAGCGTTCGGAGCGAGGGTGTCGAACCAGGTGAAGCTGTCGGTCTGACCGAGACCACCATTGGCGATCCAAGGACCAGTCGAAGCGTTATCCCAGATTTGACCCCAACCCATCGAGCCGCCGTGGCCGTCAGTCAGGTTACACTCGACACCAGCGAGGTCGAGAGTGACGATCCAGCAAGCCAAGGCGCCATTGTTGCCGCCCGGAAGACCGGAAACACCGTAACCGCAATCGAAGACCGGCCAGTTGGTCGGACCTGCGCAGTAAACGGAATCGTCGTAGATGGTGATGATTTCGTAGACGCCGTTCGGGTTGGCGTCAGAGGAGCAGTAAGTGTAGGACAAGCCGTCGACTGCTTCGGCACCAGTGCCATCGGTATCGCTCAATTGACCGTTATCAATCCACTCCTGGTCTTGACCAGGTACCGAGTAGTAGTTACTCAGAGTGTTGTTGTTGTAGGCCTCGGCGTTACCGATACGGTTCTGGTTGTTGGCCGAAACGAAGCCGGTCAGAGGGCTGAAGGTACCTGCGTACTGAGGAGCCTGGGCCTTCTGGACTTGGACTTGTTGCTTCTGCTGAGCAGAGGCGCCGGAGATCAAGGCGATGACAGCAGCGCCAGTGAGGATGTTTCTGAACATGAGATTTCCTTTAGAGGATGAGGGAGTAAGGCGGGGGCTAACCGGAGCACGGAGCCACTCAAGGGAATGAGAACTCCTGTGCGTCACGCTCTACGATACTGCGAAAATTGGCGTCAAGTGCAATTAATAGACGAAACTCTGGAAAATTTACCGATTTTGCCTGCTAAATTGCTGGAATTGAAAACGTAAGTCCATTCTCAGAAAGAGCATAAGCGAATTGCCCGGGTTTAGGGACTTCCTGGAAAAAATTGGAAATTGGCTGTAACCCCGCCAAAACGGAGTCACAGCCTGTGTTTCCTTAGGGCACCGGCCAGAAAGGACGGCTTGGGCGGACCTCTAGGTCACTCCAAAGAGCAATGCCGCCATCCGTCACGGTCAGCGCGATTCCACCGGTTAAGCGCCTTGCGGGCAGGTCTTTGGCCTCGATGGGCAGGTCGACGCCCTCATTTGCGCTTAAAGTGGCGTCTTCCTCACCTTTTTTGACCTTTAAATGAAACTGGATCTTCTCGCTTTGTTCCAGTTTGTAACCCATGAACACGGTATTCAGCGGAATTGCGCGTCCGGCATCAACATCCAGCCTTTGGTCCACCCGGCAAATCTCAACGGTGGGGGATCCGTCCTTCTCGCGATTGAAGAAGATGGAGGAGCGAGCGCGACCACCAAAATCGCGGCCCAGGAACAAAATGCCGGCACCACCATCGGTCTGCACACCGCCGCGGATCTCGTACGGCGGCTCTAAATACTCGAGCGAACGACGACTGACGGTTTCAGTTCCAGGGTGCCCCTCATTCTGCGGGTTGTTCATGAAAAGCCCATCCGCTTCGTAGCGGACGACGTCAATCTTGACGCCTGGTGCAAGGTGCTGGCGATTCCCGGCTTCTCCGCGTTCAAAGGCGCGCTGCCACATGCGCAAATCGCGGCCGCAGATATCCAGCGCGGATTCCTCGCCATCCTCCAAGCCCAAGCCAATGTGCTTGACCAAGTCCAAATGGTCCATGCCCAATGCCTCTGAGCCGTGAACTGCAAATAGCACCGCTGCCAAAGGCTGGTCCGCCTTCAACGCCTCGTCGCAAGCGGCCAGCAACTGGGTGACGGCCAGTTTGGTCGGCTCAACATAGTTTTTGAGCACATCCTTACCCCCGTTCTTATCCAACCACTTCTCCGCTTCATCGGCCTCGGCGGTTTTACCAGCAGGCCATGCCTTCTCCCAGTGGCGTACCATCCAGTAGACGGCGTCGGCTTGGCGACCCTCGCCGGCATAGGCTAGTGCGAGCAGGCGATAAGTCTCCGGGTCATCCGGACGTTTGCGGTCGGCGAATTCGGCGGCAATTCGCGCCCGCTCAAAATCCTCGGCCAACATGTAACCGCGCGCCCGCGCCTGGTCGACGTCGGCGAATTCGATGCCGGCCTGTTCTTCGTGGTAAAGGGAAGTGCAGTATTTGCGCCAGCGCTTCTCGAAGGCCTCCCAATCCGGCACGTCAGGGTCGCCGATTTCCTCGACGAAGAACTTTTTCGCCATTTCCAGCGCGTAGTACTTGTCGCCTTTGCAGCCGCGCTCGGCGAAGTGGGCCAAATACTTGGCGTAGGCGTCGCGGTAGACCAATTTGCCGGCCTTCTTCACCACCCTGTACGACTCGTGCATCTTGCCGTCGTCGGTGACGGCCACCCCATATACCCGGCGGTCGTTCTCTTCGTAGTTGAGTAGGAAGTAGACCAATGCCCACCCATAAGGATAGAACTCACCTTCGTAGGAATGGCTGCCGGTGGAGTCGGCACCCAGGTTGCGATCGTGAGCAATCAGCTCTTCCAGTGACTTCTTCTGTGGCGAATTATCCAGGTGATACCAAGACCGCAGTCGTTGCAGTGCCGGCGCATTCTTCACGATGGTGCCGTCGGCTTTGATCTGGCAACCCTCGAAGTAGCAAGCGGTACCTTCGTTCAGCCAGGTGGGCGGAATGTGGCGACCCTTGGTCAGCAGGGTCATGAACTGGTGGCTGGCTTCGTGGAACAGCGTGTTCCAAAGCGCATCCTGGGTGAAACCTTCTTCGTCGTAGGCGCGGTCGTACGCGACCACGGTCTTAATCGCCGCCACCCAATAACCGCCAACTCCGCGGCTGGGCATCGGCCTGCCCAAGACCTTCAAAGCCATCTTGTCGAAGTCGGAGCGCTTGCGCATCACGTGAATCGTCGCCCGCGCCTTCTTTTTGTAGTCGTATACCGAGCGATAAAACTCGTTGACCTCATCCATGGCCGACGAGATGGTCTCGGCGAACTCCCACGACACATTGGTGTAGATGTCGTAGTGACGGGTTTTGCGCTTGAACGGACTCTGCCAGTGCTCGTGCTTTTTATTCTCGCGGTCAAGCCAGTCCGCTGATTTGCGCCGGATCGAGGCCGCGGTGAAGGCGCCGCCCGACAATTGCTGGCCGGCCTTATCGGCCAACTTCTCATACGCCTTATCGAGCTTCTTGTCGCCCGCGTTCAAATCCATCAGCCGGTCCATCAAGTGACCTGCCAGGCGGTACTGCTTTTTGCTTGCCGCCTTCTTCGCCGCGGCGTCCAGCGACTCTTCCCAGGTCTCGAGAATCAGCTCATCCTTATTCCAACCTTCCCACTGCCCTTCAAATAGGGGCAAAAGCGTTTCCATGTGCTTTTCGCTTTTGCCGGCGTATTTGTCCGCCCAGTAAATCCACTTCGCCCACTGCAGCATTCCAGCTCGGTCATCCTCGAGCTTGGCGATTTTGTGCATCAGCCGGTAGCCGTCGGTCGAGAACGGATGAGAGGCCAGCGCGACTTCAGCAGCGGCTTTGGCTTCCTCGATGTTGCCCGCGGCAACCAGCTTGGTGGCTTCTTCAAATGGGCCGCCTTCTTGCTGCTGAAGGGTGGCGGGAGCAGGGGCAACTGCGAATAGCAGCGCAACGAGGACGAATTGAAGCAGTCGGGTCATGGCGAGTGGAATTGGCGCATAGTCTATCGCCAATTCTCGCCCTTACGCGGCGACTTGCTTGGTGTCGGCCGCCTATCCGCTAGTTTTGCGGCAGCAGGTGCGGGTAGCCTGCTTCGTCGAGCCAATCGTGGATAGTGGTGATTGGAATGGCCAAGCCCATGTGGGTGATCACCTGTGGGCGATAAGAACCATGGGTGTAAATCTTGGCGAAGATGCCAACCAGCTCCTGAGTGTCGGAGCTGAAAACGCCACCGCCCGAGTTACCGAAATAGGCAGGGCTGGACACCATCCAATAATCTTCGCCGTCCACTTCCCATGCAGCGCGGGTGATTTCGCCACTGGTTGCTTGGGCTGCGGTGCCGAGGGGGCAGCCAACGGTATAGATGTTGGCGAATACTCCTAGGTCCTGGTTGCGACTACGTGGGGCCAGCGTTGCAGCGGGGGGCAGGCTGGATTCGGAAGTCAGCTCCAACAAGGCGAGGTCGGTGGGGATGTCCCAGGCAATCATCCGGGCAGTAGCCTCCACCTCTATACCGTTAGCTTGAGTGAAGACGGCGGCGACCTCTTCCGCAGAGAGGTCATCCATGTCTTCGCGGTCTTCCAAAATGTCGCGGATTACGTGATAGCAGCTGAGGGCGTAGTAGTGAGTGCCCTCGGTGCCGTCTTCGCGGTGGATCAACACAGCCGATCCGACAGCCTCGCCGCCAGATAGCTGGAAGACCGGTCCAAGCACCTGTTCCTCCAATCCCTGAAGACGAGTTTGCTGGCGATCGCTGACCCAGCCGGCCATTTCCAGCTGCAAGTCCTCTTTGATCGCCTGACCCAATCCGCTGACGTTCCCCAACTCCGCCTGAATCTTCTGATCTTGATTGACCAGCTCGGCCAGGTTGCGCTCAAAGTCCTTCATGAACTGCTGCTGTTCCTGGCTGAGGGATTCTTGGCTTTCCAGCAACGTGGCGTGGTAAGCGCGGATTTCCTGCTGGACTTGCTGCAGTTTGGCTTGTTCCTCGCGCAACGCACGGTAATCGGTACGAAGCTGCGATTGTTCGGCGTAAGCCTTTTGGTTCGACGAGGTTAGGTCGGTTTGTTCGCGTTCCAGCAGGTCGTAATCATCCAGCAACTCCTGGTGGGCTTTCTGCAGGCTCAGGTGAGCCTCTCGAAGCACTTCCATATCGACTTTCAGCGTGGATACAGCGCTGTTGTGTTGTTGGAGTTGGTTGCGGACAAGATTAACTTGCGGAACTCCGGCTAGTCCAAGTGCTAAGAGGACAGCTGCCGTTAATGCGAACTTTTTGGAAGTCATCATTAATTCTTTCGGCGTTTTTGCTGATTTCCATTGAATCCGGGGCTATTGGGCAAGGGCCAGCAGGCCTAGAATGGGGCGGTCGAGATCCGTCGACCCCCGCAAAAACACCCAAAAAGCATGGTTTTCGCGTCAGTTGAACAAGCTCTGGAGGACATCCGCCAGGGCAAAATGATCATCCTGGTTGATGACCCCCGTCGCGAAAACGAGGGCGACTTGGTGATGGCGGCCGAAAAGGTCACTCCCGAGGCCATCAACTTCATGCGCAAGGAGGGCGGCGGGTTGATTTGCTTGTCGTTGTCCGGCGAGATTTGCGATCAGCTGCAGCTGCGGCCGCAGGTTGCGGATAACACCTCGCGCATGGGCACCGCCTTTCTCGAGTCCATCGAGGCACGGGAAGGCGTCACCACCGGCATTTCCGCCGCCGACCGCGCAACCACCATTCAGGTTGCCGCTCAGCCCGACGCCAAACCAATGGATTTGGCTCGTCCCGGTCACATCTTCCCGCTGCGCGCTCGCGATGGCGGCGTACTGGTGCGCCCCGGACAAACCGAAGGCTCCGTCGACCTTTCCGAAATGGCAGGTTTGCGCGCCGCCGGCGTGATCTGCGAGATCATGAACGATGACGGCACCATGTCGCGCATGCCGGATTTGGAAGTCTTCGCCAAGAAGCACGACATGCACATCCTCACCGTCGAGGATTTGATCGAGTATCGCCGCCGGCGCGAGCGCTTGATCGAACGCCGCGTCACCGGCGTGCCGCTGCCGACTGAATTCGGTGAGTTCAGGATTCACTTCTATCGCTCCAAAACCGACAACAAAGAACATCTGGCCATTACCTACAATTGGCACGAGATTCCGTCGGATATCAGCCAGAAGGCCGAGCCGAGCGAAGAGCCGGTGCTCGTCCGCGTGCACTCGGAGTGCTTCACCGGCGACGTTTTGGGGTCGATGCGCTGCGATTGCGGTCCACAATTGCACTCGGCGATGCGTCAAATCTCTGTGACCGGCAAGGGCGTGGTTTTGTACATGCGCCAAGAAGGCCGCGGAATCGGGCTAGAACATAAGCTTCACGCTTACAAGCTGCAGGATGAAGGATTTGACACAGTAGAAGCCAACGAGAAACTTGGCTTCCCGCCCGATATGAGGGAGTACGGTGTAGGTGCGCAGATACTGCACGACCTTGGCGTGCGCCAGATGCGCCTGCTGACCAACAATCCGAAGAAGCTCGCCGGCCTTAAAGGCTATGGTCTGGAAATCGTCGAGCAGCTTCCCATTTCCATCGAACCACACGAACACAACAGACGCTACCTTGAAACCAAGCGTGACCGCATGGGACACTTGCTACCACCTGACGGCCAGTAGCAGCCTGGAAAGATCATTCCGCACACGGTCCACGTGCCCCGTCTGTTAACCTGCTGCCGTTCCATTCATGCGTAGTCTCGGCATCTCGATCCAGCCTGACGGCTTCACCTTCGCGCTTTGCGATGGCAGCTTAAAAAAATTCTCCGTCGCCGCGAGCGGTGGCGAGTCTCTAACGTCGATTAGCGACGACCCGATCCGTGACCTCGGACGCAGCTTAGGGGCCGCGTTGAAGGCAGGCGGCGCCGGCAAATTCGACCGGCTAATTGTTTCGCTTCCGAGCGTCGACACCGCGTTGCGTGAGCACTCGATGCCGTTCATCGATCGCGACAAGGTGATGCAAGTTCTGAAGTTCGAGATCGAATCGGAGCTTTATCACATCGACATCGATGATGTGGTTTGCGATTACATTGAGCTGCACGACGAGCGCGCGACCAGCACATTGATGGTCGCCGCCGAGCCGAAGGAGAGCATTCAAGCCGGTTTGGATATCTTGGCCGATGCAGGCTTGGATACATCGACTTTGGATGTGGACTTCGGCGGTCTAGCCACTTCCGCCAGCTTGCTGCCAAAGTTCGCCGGCGAAGATGAGCTGGATGCTTATCAAGTGGTGCTTTGGATCGGCCCGTTTTCCTCGATCTTAATCGTGCATGGCATGCGCGGCATTCGCACCACGCGCACGCTGCACATTGGCTATCGCGATTTGGCGCGTGAGATCGCGTTGGAGAACTCCGGCGAGTTGTTGCAACATGACGAGCACGCTGCCGACAATGCCGACGAAGCCGATCGCCATGCCGCCGATAGTGCCGAAGCCGTAGCTCAAGAAGCGCTCGACGAAATCGCCAACGAAGATGCGGATGAAGAGGACATCCTTCCCGAGCTGCCGTTTGGCGTCGGCGTTGCTCCCGAGCAAAATCTGCCGTTAGCACAACTGCTGGCCGAGGCCTCGCCCGAGCAACTGACTGCTTTCCGCGTGCGCTTGGTTGCCGAAATTCGCCGCGGCTTGCTGGCGAGTTCCATGCAGCCGGTAGGCATGCACATCATCGGGGCACAAATCCCCGGCTTAGATGAGCAACTGCAACAGCGCCTTGGGTGCCCAGTGGAACCATTTGAGTTTGAAAATGGTGCCAGCGGCATTGCGTTGGGCAACGCGATTCGTGGGTTAGGCGACAAGACCTCGCCGATGAACTTCCGTCAAGAGGAGTTCCGCTTCACCAAGGGTTTGGAACGCGTGCAAGGTCCGGTGACCTTCGCGTTGACTTGTTTGTTGTTCTACTTCGTTTTGAACGGCGTGGTTCAATTCAAGCGCGGTCATGCGCTAATGAGTGCGTCGGCAAGTTTGGAAGAGAACCGCAGCAGTCTGCTCAAAATCGTCGCCGCCGACGTCGACCGCATGCTCAACGAAGAGCTGCATGAAGACGCGCCGGATGATTGGCGAGTGGTGACCAATTACGAAGGGCGGGGATATGAGCTGCAAAGCCATATCAATTACTTGGCCTCTGCGGTGAAGAAGCAATCCGGCAAGCTGGACGACATGTTCGGCACCGGCACGTTGGAAATGCCGCAGTCGTGCTTAAACGCGTGGAACCTAGTGTTCGACGTGTTGCACAAAGAGCTCGACAACAAAGGCTTCCGCTGGATGGTGGAAAACCTTTCGCTGGAGTCCATCGATAAGAAGGCAAAGACCGACGCTCACGTGCTGGTCAAGTTGGGCATTACCATTCTCGACGACAACGCCGCTTCCAACGCAACCCGCCGCGGCGAACGCTTGGCCGATGTCTTCGGCGGCAAAGAATGGGTGATTAGCCGTCCCACCGATATTGGATGGGGGCCGCCCGATGAAGGGGTGGGAAGTACCACCACGATTACTTTGCAAGTCGATACCAAAAAGGCGCGCGAGTTGATGCGCGGGGAGGATCGCTCATGAGCAACCGTCGCACATTAATGATTCTGGTCGGCTTAACCGTGATTGCCGGCGGCGGCCGCTTTTGGGCTGCAAACTACTTCAAGACTTGGGATCAGGCTTACAAGAATCACAAGCAGAAGTACGTCGAGATTAAGGAGCTTGCCGGTGATGTGCAGGCGCGACGTGCATCGGCGCGTTATGGCTTGGGCGAAAGCAGTGCGCAGTCGGCCATTCAAGAAAAGGCGGGTAATTCGTCTTTGGGGCACGTCAGCGCCAAACCGATTGGACGGAACAAGAATCCGGATGAGGGCGACTTCATGCTCGCCATTGATTTTGAAGATCCGGAACACCGTTTCTCGCGCAATGCGATTGGCACCTTTCTGTTCAACTGCGAGGTGGACGTGCCGCGTTTGCGCACCCAAAAGTTGGTGATTCGGCCTGCTGGTGAAGGCAACCGCAAGGTGCGCACCGGCGCCGATCGCGACGATCTTTGGCGTGTCGACAATCTGACCTTCTTGAAGCGCTCGCCGACCAAAAAGGACAAAGCGAAGAACTAATCGCAGCGGTTATAAGAACCGTTTGACGATTGCCAGCGCACCTTCGCGCCATGGCACGCGGTGGCCGGTGCCGGCGCTGGGGATTTTGTCGCGGTTTTCGCGGTACCAATCGAAGGTGGTAATCAGCGTTTGCGCGTTGCTGTACTTCGGTTGCCAACCTAGGCTTTGCAGCTTTTCAATGCTGACGAAACTGTCTTGATCGGCAGTGCCATAAATCCACTTATAAAGCGGCGACATGCGCATTGCTTCCAGAATGGCAAGCGAACCTTTGGCGAACCATGCGGGTGTTGCCAATACACGGCTTCCAGTTCCGGCGTGTTCGAACAGTGCGTCCAAGTCGTCGCGAACGCTGCCGAATTCAGCGGCGCCGACATTGAAAGTGTCGTTGACTTGATCGGCATCGCCCTCGCACATCAGACGCGAGGCAGCAACCAAATCTTCGACGGCAAGCAATTGATAAACGTTTTTACCGCTGCCAATCACCGGAATCTTGCGGCCTTCCACGATCCAATCAAATAAGATCTGAAACACTCCTAAGCGTTCGGTGCCGATAAAAGTCTTCGGTCGCAAAACCGGCACACATTGGCCGCGTTGACGCGCTTCGTTGCACAGCTCTTCGGCGGCAACTTTGCTTTCCCCATACGGGCCTACACCGACCATGCGGTCATCTTCGACCAGCGGGTGGTGGTCGGGAATGCCGTAAACCGCGGTGCTGGAAATATGCACCACGCGACCCACGTCGAGTTTTTGCGCAACATCTAATACGGTTCGGGTTCCGTCGAGATTGACGCTGCGAATCTCGGACGGCTTCCACAACGGCAAGCCTGCGGCTGCGTGCAGGACGACATCCGCACCCTGCATGGCATCGCTCAACGCGGCCTCATCGCGCACGTCTACATTTAACGTACGCGCCCCATCAGGTACTTCGCTAGCCACAAAATCGGCGATGTCGAGCAGCGTCAATTCGTGCTGCTGCAATCCTTGCGACAGGTGGTAACCCAGGAACCCAGCCGCGCCGGTGATGACGATTTTCATGATGATTGACGCCGATATTCGGTTAAAGGTAAACCACCCAGCCCACCACCGCGCAATAAGCGAGGATGCTAATCATCAGCGGTAGGTCGTTGGTCAAAATGCGTTCGGGTCGTTCGCCTTTTTCTTGGTTGTAGACCAGGTACAAGTAGCGCATCACGCCGTACAGCACCATGGGCACGGTCCAGATCATTCCGGGTTCGCCGGCTCGTGATTCCATCATCACATCCATTTGCAGCAATGCGCCGGGCAGTAGCGTGTAAAGCGTGTACGTCACCAGCAGCGCGGCCGCAGCTACGCCGACCATGACATCGGTGCCGGTGCCGGCGTATTCAGCAAGCAGAGGGCGTTGCGCGGTACTGCCATCGCCGATGGAAACGACTTCGGCGCGACGCTTGCACAAGGCTAGGAATAGTGCCATTTGCACCGTGCACGCGACCAACCATGGAGACAGCGGCGCGTCGATCGCCCAGACGCCGCATAGTACGCGCAGCAGAAAACCGGCGGCGATGCAAAACACATCGAGAATGACCACGTGCTTGAGGCGCAGTGAATAAGCGCCTTGCAACACTAAGTAGGCCAGGATCGCGTCCCACGCGTCGCTGAACAATCGGCCGATGAGCAACGCCGCCACCGCCAAAGCGGCCGACGTCATCGTTGCCATAGAAACCGAAACGCGCCCTGATGCAATCGGCCGGTTGCGCTTTACCGGATGTTGTTGGTCACGTTCGCGATCCAACAAGTCGTTGAACAAATACACCGATGACGACGCGGCGCAAAATAATGCAAATGCCAGTACTGCCTTGGACAGCGTTTCCGGATCGCTGGCACCTCCGCTAAAGGCCAAGCCGGCGAAGATCACCAGGTTCTTGGTCCATTGGCGTGGACGAAGGGCTAGGAGGAGGGCTGGCATTCGCTGGAAGCATACTCCTTCGAGGCGCTCGGCGTATCGTCGCCATTCGCGGTTGGGGTGCTTTGCGCACGCACCGGCCACCAGGCGCGCACGGCGCAACGCAGGCGAACTCGATTGGGTAGGCGGGTGGGTCGGCGAAACAGATCTCGCTTGGGGTCTTCGATCCGCTGCAGCAATTCGCGGGCCCGCAGCACGGCAGCGCGTAAGCCGCGACTCATGCGCGCGCCGACCTCATCGCAAACCGGCAATCCTTGATCCAGAAGTTGGCGAGCCCAACGACATTCGCGCGACAAAAATGCGTTGACGGCGTCGGAGCGCACGCCGGCAACCAAATCATCCGACGTGATCCCCGCGGCTTCGAGGTCTTCAACCGGCAAATACACCTTGTTGGCGCTCAAAGCCTGGGGCAAATCGGTGATCAATCGCGTGATGACCAGGCCGCACGCCAATTGCGTTGCCGGTTCCACCGCCTCTGGGCGTTGGCGGTGGGCCAGTGCTAGGGCCCACTTGGCCATGCATTCGGCGCGTGGAGCGAGGTGGTCCATGAGCTCAGCGCGGGTTGCAGGGCGATCCGGCATAGGCGTCGGCATTAGCTTGAGCAGTCGGCGCAAAAGCTCATGATCGATCTCGCCACCTGTAGCCGAAGCCCATAAAGTCAGTAGCAGCGGACCGTTGGGGCGACCGCGTAACATTTCTTCGCAAGCCAACTGGAAGGCTTCTCGCGGTTGAGTGGCCGGCCCCAAACAGGTTGCCAATACCGGATCCAGTGCGCGCAACATGCCGCGCGGCATCAAAACCGGCCCTGGATAGAGCTCGCCGGCGATCAATCGGGCTTGGCGGGTGGCGAAGCGCTGGGCGTGTCGCAGTTCCAGTTTTTCCAGCATTGGATGGGGGATCGAGGCTGTTGCGCGGATTCACACAGCCGAGCGAGCGTTGCTGCACAATTCTAGCGCAGCCTGAACGACGACGATGGCACGTTAGTTGCACCTACCCTGACACGAACGCTGCGGCACATTCGCCGGCAAGTCTTCCCAGGGTTAAACTTCCGCAGGCCGCTGGGTGACAACACTGGACGAACGGTGCCGCAGCATTCACTATTCTGTCTTCCATCGTAGCCGACCCCCTCCGGTTTCGTCCTCGAACCCTACTGCTTCTTGTTGAGCTTCTTGCTGTTGGTGCCCTTGGTCGGCGCCGCCCTCGTGTACCTGGTGCCATCCGGGCCGCGAGCCACCGTGCTTGCCCGGCAATTTGCAACCGCAGTTGCTTGCCTGCAACTCCTCGGAGTTCTTTACTTGGGAAGCACCTTAGATTGGAGCAAAGGCGGTATCCAAGCTTTGCAAAGCTTTGCTTGGCCGCTAACCGACGGAGTGGATTTCAGTTTGGCCGTCGACGGCTTGAGCTGGCTGATGCTACTGCTCGGCGCTCTCGCATTACTGGGAGCGGTTGTCGCCCAACCCAGGACCGAGTCGGGCCCTTCCCCCTCGGACGCAAGCAATACTGCCCCGGCCGAAAACGCCCTTCTGTTGGCCGCCCACGGCTGTTTGGCCTTGGCCATACTCGCAACAAACCTTTACCCGTTGCTGCTTGCCGCGCAATTGATGATACTAATCATCTACGCCGGTTCCACCCGCTTGGGCTTAATCCTGAGTCAAGTGGCCTTGCTCGGCTTGATCGTTGGCTTCGGTGCGTATTATCACGCGTCGGCTTCGCAAGGGATCCAGGCGAGTGCCGACATCTACGATCTGCAATCTCAAGCCGGGTCGTGGACGCTCACCAGCACACCGGAGCTCGGCGAAGGCTTCCCGATGTGGGCTTTGAGTTTGCAAGTGGTTTGCTGCGTGGCCCTGCTGGGAGTTTTCCCCTTCCATCGATTGCGCCCGCAAACGCTGAGCACCGACGCGGCGGACAATTCCAAAACCTCGACTGCTGCCGACCTCGCCGGCCATTTGCCTGCGATGCTCGCCGCCTACATGCTGATTCGATTTGTGTTGCCATTGGCTCCGGCCAGTATTGCTTCGGCAGCGCCATGGATGCTGGCGTGGGGCGGCGTTGGAATTGCATTTACTCTTTGGTCGCGCAATTTCAGCCAGCAACTCATTCCTTGCCTGATCTTGGCGTCGCTTGGAGCGACCACGTTGTCCGCACCCAGTTCCGCCGCAGCTGGACTCCTATTGTCGGCAATGTTTTTCCTAGCCGCCGACGTCACGCTCGGCCCGCTATTGCGCCGTGGCAAGGCGAATACCAATCGAGTCGCTCAAGGCTTGGCAATCGTTCCGTTGGTATTGCTGCTCATCCTTCAGATCGCAACTCCCGGCATTTCCGCCACTCTTGAGGTGGTGCAACGAACGCTGATTGGGGAGGACCTCGGATGAGCATCCTGAGTCAAATCCAAGCGCACGCACCGGAGTTGTTGGTGTTCCTGGCATGGATCGTGCATAGCCCGATGCCATCCGCTGCGGTGCGCGACGCCAATCGCCGACTAGGATTACTTGCTTTGGCATTGGCGATGACCGTTGCCGCATTACGAGTCTTTCAGGTTCCCGGCGTTCACCCCTGGCCGGCGACGTCGACGTTGTGGGAGTGGGCACGTGTTGACCGTTTCAGCGCACTCTTTCAATTCGCTCTGAGCTGGTCGGCATTCGCTGCAATTGCTATGCGCCGTCAGCATGCAGCGGTCATTCTTGGATTCACTTGGACGGCTTGCCTGGCGGTTTCGTCGGTTCACTTATTTTTGACCTTGGCCGCCGTTGCTGCCGCCTTCCGCTTCCTGGCCGCCGCCGCTCACGGCGAAGAGCCGCACAGGCCGCCGCGCCTGACGTTGCTGGTATTTGTGTTTGCGATCGCAAGCTTGGCGCTTAGCTGCAGCGCTCTGCACTACAGCGGTCTATCGATAGGCATGAGCCAAGACTGGCTGGATCAATCTGCCGGCGGAGGACTGGCAGCTTGGACCATCTTGAGCGCCAGCTTGGCGTGGTTGGGGCAATGGGCTTTGCGAAACTCGAACCAGCGTAGCCACCAAGTGAGTGCAGCTCCGGTTTTATTGTTTGCCGTTTGGCTGAGGTTGACCACAGCGTTATTCGCCGGAGTCGTCGAAGGCAGTTCCGCCGAGGTGGGCAATGACACGATGCGACTGGTCCAATCATTGGTCATCGTCGCGGCTCTGTTCATGGCGATCAGGGTGTTCAAAAGCGGCGGCGCAGCAACGTCTGATTTACCCGCAAATCCGTGGCAAGCCCGAATCGCCGCCAGCGTGCCATTGCAGGTCGCCCTATGGCTCATCGCATCGGTCACTTTGGAACAAAATGCAGTGACCTCCGCCGCCCTGGCTGCATTAGTTTTTGCGCTGGCGACTCCAGCTCTCATGAGCTTTGTTTCCTCAGTCGATTCCAGCCCCGAATCCGGTCGAGGGCGGAGACTGGCTACCGCGTTGTGGTGGATCGCTCTATTGGCTTGGTTGGGCATGCCCATGACCGCCGGCGCCCACTCGCGTTGGCTCATGTTGACCTCCCTGTATGAACTCGGCGAATTGTGGTTGGTCGGAACTGCCGCCGTGATTTCGTTGGTCATGATGGCCCGTCTGCTGCCGACGGCAATTAACGGCCAAATTCGTTCCGAAAGTCGGGTTTCAGGTCTATTGATCTCTGTGGCAGCGTTACTCCTGGTTGCAGGATTCCTCTACCCTGCTTTCCTCCACAGCCTGACCGAAGTAGGCAACGACGTCATTTTCTGGTAGAACCGGATTTTCCGGGACTATTCCGGACCGAAATACGTTGTTTGATTGGTCGGCCCGCGAGAGGCACCGGCTACCATTGATTTCCCGTCCGATTTGATGTCCTCATCCTTCTCCACCGATCCAGCAACCCACGACGACTTTCTCCGCGAGTCCGAACAGGTTCAAAGGCTTGTTTATGGCATAGTCGGGAATACCGCCGTCGCCGACGACATTCTTCAGGAGGCATGGGTACGTGCTTTGGAACGTCCGCCTAGGCACACCGCAGCCGTGGGTGGGTGGTTTGCGCGAGTGGCGCGCAATTTGGCGGTGGATTGGTTCCGCAAAGAGAATCGCCTAGCTGGGCGCAAGGAGCACACCGAACCGGACGTGGTTGGAGTGGATGCAAGTCCGGAGGGCGTGGCCGCGCGAACGGAAACTAGCCACATGTTGTTGCATGCGGTCGGCAATCTCAGCGATCCCTACCGCACTGTGATCACCCTTCATTATTTGGAGGGCTTCACCGTATCGGAGGTTGCGCGAGAAACCGGGGTGCCGACCTCAACCGTGAGAACCCAGCTGATGCGCGGCCGCGAGCGTTTGGAAACCGCGTTGAACCAAAACATGGGAAGTCAATGGCAGGCACGTTTGATCGCCATGTTCCCGATGATTCAACCGTTACTGGGCCCGGTAGGGCCAAGCGCGGCCATTAGCGGATCCACTGCCTTGTCGAGCAAAACTGCGGTGCAGGCATGGGCGGCCATCGGTACCTTGGCGGTCTTGATTGGATCTGCGTGGGTTTGGTTCGGAGGGGAGAAAGAAGTGCCTCCATCCATGGAAGCTGGAGTGACGACTAGCCATCCAACTTCCCAAGCTTCGTTTGCCGGCCTCGGCGGTCGTTTGGCCGACCCCTCACTTGACGTGGCTGGTGATGATTCCGGATTGGCAATGCCGATCATCGATCCAGAGGGATTGATTCAAGGACCGGTTCAAGCGCAGGCGATTCAACTCGGCCAAGGGTTCCGCGGTGCCGCCCAAGATTCTCCTTTGGGGGCATTGGTAGTGCTGGGTAACCCTGTTCCGCTGACGGTTCTCGATGGCGAGATTCAAATCCCGTCCACAATCCGCGGCCTGAATTGGATGCTGGAACTCCAGGCGGACGGTGTGGCAACCGAGCGGATGGGCTTGCGCGACTTCGTTGAATTGGAAAAAGGGTGGCAACCCAAACCCGCGCGCAAAATTAAGTTGCAGGTCAGCGATCGTGGGGTCGCCGGGATTGAAGGTGCCTACGTATTTATCGGATGCAAAGATTTGCGCAGCATTCACCCTGTGCAATGGAAAATTAGCGGAGCCGATGGTTGGGTCGAGTTCGAAGGCCTTCCGGAGGACAAGCTGCGTTGCTTAGCATTCCATCCCAATGGCGGGGTGACTTCGGCGACTGAAGCCCAAATCAAGCAATACAGCGGTGCGCAATTCAGCAAATCCATTGATCACGGCATTGTTCCGATCTGGCTTGGGGCGGAGGCTGCGCGCGACCTCACCGCCGAAAAACTTTTTAGCTTCGTCTTTCCTTATGGTTCGGGTGCCGCCAAATTTAATGGATTTGTGCAAGCAGCCACCAGCTTCATCATGCGGCAAAACCACCTGCGGGTGCCGCTGATCGATGGCGATTCCGATCCGAAAGACCACCCGTACCTGTTAACCGGCCAAGTCACCGCTTGGGGCGGCGGACCTGCGCGCGATGCCATTGTGTTGGTCGAGTTCGCCGACGGCACGCACGGACGCGGTCAGCTCGGTGAGAATGGCATGCTCAAAATTCGCGCAGGAAAAGCCATCACTCGCCTCGCGATCATTGCTGCCGACAGTTTTGTTCGCGTCGATGAGTTAATTCCTGAAGTCGATGAACCGAAGACGGTGGACGTCGGCGTTTTGGTGATGAAAGCTCTTCCCACGGCATCGGTGGAAGTCATGGTGGAAGAGGCCCCGGAGGAATTGAATGGCGGGTTGACCGAAGTCGTGCACGCCGAACCTTGGTCTGCCGGGCCATCCTTGCCGCTTGCGGATTGGCCGACGGCGTTACTTCAATCCAGCCAGTGGTTGGAGCCGCGTAGAACTGCGCCGAACACTATTCAGTTTCGTGCGCCGGGAGCGGATTTACTGGGGCGGGCTTGGGTCCAGGTGGAGAGCGGCTTTGCCCATTACGTTTCGCTCAAGCCGAATAAGGTCGTCCAGCTGGAGTTGCCTAAGCGGTGCAATCTGCGCATTCAGGCTGCGGCTCCTTTTGCCAAGCCCGGCACCCCAATGGTGCTGCAGCGTAATCGGCGGTCAGATGGCTTCACGGGTTTGCGTCCGGATGGCAGTCCGAAACGCATCGTGGCGTACGTTCAGGAGGATGGTCGCACCGTCGAGTTCTTCGATATCCCGCATGGTTCGTATTCGTTGGACACCTACCCGGTTTACTTAGAAGCGTTCACGATGGAGACCTTTATGGTTCATCCTGGGGACAATCTGATTACCATCGATGTGCCCCAGAGCGGAACCATGCGCCTTGAATTGCCAAACGAATGGCTGGGCGATGGCTGGTACCAAGTACGCCACGTTGATGCTGTGGGGACATCGGCGTCGCAGTCCACGAATCGCCGCCATTTTGGCTGGAATAGCGAGATTGAAATGGATTTGAAGCCCGGTCAATACGAGCTGACTGTTCAATTTGCTGGTGGCCTCCCGGTCTTGATTCCATTCACCATCTTGGAAGGGAACACTCATACGATTCGACCGGAGGTTTTACTTAGTCACATCCCATTGCGGATTGAAGCGGTGGCCGGTCGCGACGTGAAGCGCGTGGTCGTCATCCTTCGCGGCGCGGATCATGCCAAGTGGTTCCGTCAGCGCGCTTCCTATCCAGCGCCTACCGGTGGTTTTGTGGTGACGAACGGTACTCTGAAGTATCCGTCTCGGGCCGGCTGGATCCGCGATTGCGGCATCGATGCCACGGTGGATCTAAAAAACGCACCGCAAGATACGGTTCATGTGATGGCATTAGATCAGCATGGCATCTGGAGCCATCCTGTGGCGGTGACCGTCGACCGCTTTAAACCCGGAAAAACCACTATTGTTCATCCCAAGTGGCCCACCGCTTTGGTTTTGGAACATCCACCCCATTGGGGCAAGTGGCGCAACGTATCCGTGGCTGGGTTTAAGTTGCTCGATCAACGGCTGCGCTTGCTGAAAGACGAAACTCCACTAACCCTAAGCGAAGGCGGCGATGTGGAACTACGCTTCACCTATATTGACGCGCACGGGAACAGCGTGGAAGTCAATGAGATGGTCCAGGTAGATCCCCTGAATCCGTTGCCGAGGTATTTCCCGATTCCGATCCCGGATTAACAGGCGCCGGCCGATTGCAGCAATCGGTCGGGCAGCAACTGTTCGGCGTACGAGAATTGCGATGGTGTGTCGCTCATCCAGCTGGCGGCTAAGTCGCCGACTGCGGCGCCGCAGGTAATGCCGTGACCGCCCAAGCCCGCAACCCAGTGCAGTCCTGGCAACCGTGGGTCGGGACCAACCACAAACAGCGGATCCGGTGCAAAGGTGCGCATACCGGCCCAGTAATGAGCGGCTCCGAGTTGTTCAAACCCGGGCAGCCAGCGGTCGGCTTTGACGGCAATTTCTTCGATGACCTCCTGCTGCGCCAGTTCGCCATTGGCGGCGTCTACGGGCTGCGTATCGCAGGCCGACATCAGCAGCCCGCCGCTTTCGGGGCGGAAGTAAAACTCGTCGCCGCCTAGCCAGACCACCGGTGCTTTGGGGTCGAGCTCGGGGATGCGAGCAGTGACTAGAATGTGACGGCGGATCGGTTGTAATTCCAGCGGGAAACCGGCTTGGTCGGCTAGATCGGCGGCCCAGCCGCCACCGGCGAGCACAACTTGACCTGCGCGGATCACGCCTTCGTCTGTTGCGACGCCGACGATGCTGCCATTTTCAATTTCCAGTGCCCTGGCTTCGGTGCACAAGCGTACTTCTACGCCGCCTTGGCGGGCACCGCGCAAGAAGCCGCTGACGATGGCGTCGACGTCGAAAACGCCTTCCTCCGGGAAGAAACAGGCGTAGTTGGCGCGGTCGGCCAATTGCGGGTAATGGCGTCGCAGCTCTGACGGATCGACTACGGAGCCGCCTTCGGCACAGGCGGGGTCGGCCAGCCACGAAGCCAGCTCGGCACAGGTTCCGGCAGCCATGTCGTCGGTGGCGGCGAGGTAGAGGCCTACCGGGTCGATCAGCGGCGTTTCGCTGAACCCGGCAGGCGGGGCCTCGTAGAACCGCTTCGACCACATGCCGAGGTCGTGCAACTGCGGCTCGGGGATCGCGGTGCGCAAAATCGCCGCATTTCGGCCAGTGGAATGCACGCCGGGGCCTTTTTCACGGTCCAGCAGCACCACGTTTTTCACGCCGCGCTGGGCAAGAAAGTAGGCCGTAGATGCACCGGCGATGCCGGCGCCAATGATTACCACAGTCTCGCTGCTCATGGCTCGCGGGGAGTTTAACCTATGGAACGATGATTCAAATCCACCTTCCGGATTCTTTCGCCGATTGGCGGCGATTTTTAGTGATTGCGGCGCTTGGGTCGGCGTCGTTGGGGTTGGCTGCATGCCACGCACCCGAAGGCGGCCACGACCCGGCGAACTTCGGCAAAAGCGGGGCAGCGGAGCGGGCCAATGAATTGCCAAGTCTCGATGAGCCTGAGATCGTCGAGGAGCCGATCTTGGCCGATGCTCAGGAACCGCAGCCGGCCGAGGAGGATGGCTTCGACTTGTTCGAGGACGAATATGAAAACCCGGCCGATTCCGGCGAGTCGTTTACTCAGCAGGTTTTGGACGAGCGCGTGGCGTGGATCTTGCCAAAGGTCGAAGAGATTCGCGGTCAGAAATTTAAGCATGACGTGCCGGCCGGCATGCAGTCGGCGGATCAGTTCATTGACTTTGCGATGACCGAGTTTGAGCACGAGTATGGCTTTGAAGAATTCGCCGCGATGGGCGAGGCGTATCGTTTGCTTGGGCTGATCGATCCGGATATGGATTTGCTGAAAACGACGATGGACTTGTTGAAGTCTCAGGTCGGCGGCTACTACGACCCGAAGACCAAGTCGTTCTACATGATCGATAGTTTCAAGCAGGGCGCGATGGCTGACATCATCTTGGCGCACGAGTTGACTCACGCGCTGGATGATCAGATTTACGACCTGCAGAAAATGATGAGCGTTGCCAAAGACAACGCCGACTACGAGTTTGCCGTGCGCACCGTTGCCGAAGGCAGTGCTACGTCGCTGATGAACCTGTTTGCCATTCAGGGCTTGGTCGGCGGTTGGCTTGAGCTCGACGCGAGCAGCATGACGGCGATGATGGGGCAGCAGGCTGAATCCATCCGCGAGGCGCCGCCGTTTTTGATTATTTCGCTGACCTTGCCTTACTTGGAAGGGAACAAGTTAATGACGCGAGAAGACGACATGATCGTCGCGACGATGGCGGTGCCGAAGCAGGAGGATATTGACTACGCGTTCGCCAACCCGCCGCGCTCCAGCGAGCAAGTCTTGCACATGGAGAAGTATTGGGACGAGGACAAGCGTGACGAACCGACCTTGTTGGATCTGCCTGATTTGTCGTCGATTTTGGGTGACGGTTGGAAGTTGGAATCCAAAAACGTGCTCGGTGAATTGGGCTGCTTCATCATCACCGAAAAGAACATTCCCGATCTGTCCACCGCCCAAGGTCAAATCGCCGGCAAGTGGACCAACGCCGCAGCCAGCGGTTGGGACGGCGATCTTTACCAAAGCTATGTCGGCCCCGATAACGCGCGCGTTTTGCAGTGGACTACGTTGTGGGATAGCGACGCCGATGCGGCTGAATTCCATAAAGCTTTGGACGATGTCACCAGTCATAGCAATCGCTTCATGACGGCGATTCAAAGTTCCGGCCCGGTGGTCGTCGTGACCTTCGCCAACAAAGGCGGAGAAAAATCCGTCGCCAAGATCCTGTTGGATCCGCCGACTTTGGAGCGCAATCCCTAATTCGTTGACCTCGGAAACTGCTTGACTCGATGACCGTCACCGCGAGATTGCTTCTCATCCTGCTCAGCTTGGTACTGCTGCCGGCGACCGCATGTCAGGGCCCGACGCCGGAATTGTCGCGGGCCACCGGGGCACGGGCGGCTGCAACGGCGGACACTGCAACCGGAATTTTGGGTGCTGTGGCGTCGTCAGAGGCAAATGCGACATACGCCGGGACTCAAATGTTGGAACGCGGCGGCAATGCGGTGGACGCGGCGATTGCCACCGGTTTTGCTCTGGCCGTAACCTATCCGGCTGCCGGGAATTTGGGCGGCGGCGGCTTCATGATTTATCGTTCGCCGCATGGCCCGTCGTGGTTTTTGGACTTCCGCGAGGTCGCGCCATTGGCTGCCCATCGCGATGTTTATTTGGACGTGGCCGGCAATCCGATTGCCGATCAAAGCACTATGGGTTGGAAAGCGGCCGGCGTTCCCGGATCGGTTTTCGGCATGTGGCGCGCCCATCAAGAGTGGGGCAGCCTACCGTGGAAGCGATTGCTGCAACCGGCGATTCATTTGGCGCAAACCGGTTTTCATATCAACCAGTTTGAAGCCGACCTGCTGAACAAATACAACCTCAAGCTGATCCACGACAAGATGGCGGCGTCGATTTTGGCGCCCACCGATCGCGGAGTTTGGAAGGAGGGCGACTTGTTGGTTCAGCCCGAGCTTGCTGCAACGCTGCGTGCCATTGCCGAGCAAGGTGAAGAAGCATTTCGCTCGGGACCGATCGTCGATTCCACCATTGCCGCGAGTGAAGCTGGCGGTGGATTGTTAAGCCATCAAGACTTCGCCGATTACCAGCCGGTGATGCGCGATGTATTAACCGTAGACTTCAAAGGCGTCGAAATCTTGACGGCAACACCTCCCTCCAGCGGCGGTGTATTTTTGTTCCAAACTTTGGAATACTTGCGCCGTCATCCGCTGAAGGAGTGGGGCTTCCACGACCCGCGCACCGTGCAAATCATCGGTGAATCCACAGCAGCGGCGTTCCGTGTTCGCAATCGTTGGCTGGGGGATCCGGCCGGGTTGGATTACCACTACCAAGAGCTGCTCGACCCGCGGTTTTTGAATGAAACCAATTACAAGCTGAGCCCGCATAAGTACACCGCGCCCGATCGCAGCCTGCCGGAACCTCCGATCGAAAGCGCCGAAACCACGCACTATTCGGTAGTCGATGCAGAAGGCGGCGCGGTGGCCGTAACGACGACGTTAAACGGCGCTTACGGTGCCAAAGTCATGGCGCCCGGCGGCTTCTTGATGAACAACGAGATGGATGACTTCGCCACCGCACCTGGGCAGGCGAATCAGTTCGGTTTGGTTCAGCAGGAGTACAACGCAGTTCATGCCGGACGGCGTCCGCTGAGCTCGATGAGCCCGGTGATTGTGGTCAAAGATGGACAAGTCGATGCGGTCATCGGTTCGCCGGGCGGTCCGACCATTTTGACCACGGTGCTGCAGGTGATTTTGAACCGTTACGTGTTTGAATTCGCGCCGGAGAAGGCGGTCAGCGCACCGCGATTCCACCGTCAAGATCGTCCCGCCACGTTGCGCTTTGAAAGCGGGCGCTTAGGTCGACCGACGGTGAAAGCACTGCAAAAGCTCGGTCAGCCGACCAAGGTTCGCGGATCGATTGGCGACGTCAACGCGATCTTCCGCGACGGCGGCGAATGGGCCGCTGTTGCCGATCCACGCCGCGAAGGCTTGGGCATGGTGTTGGGCGGTTCGGAGTAACCGCGCAACACCAGCAATTCGCGCGGACCACACCAGCCGCACTAAGCGGCGAAGAAACTCAGCGGCGGACACCAGTAGTAGTTGCCGCTGATCGGTCCGGTGAATTCAAACAGCGCGTCGACGATTTGATCGTTGACGCCGAGCATGTTGCGCGCCAGCGCTTCAAAAGCGTCGAAGCTGGCGCCGAAGGAAACGAACATCAAACCGGCTTCGGCACCTTCCATCCATGGCATCGAGCGGCGCACGACAAATGCTTCCGGATCAAAGGCTTCTTGAGCGGTGCGCTTGACGTGCGCGGATTCCGGTGCATCGTCCAACTCTTCGTTGTCACTGCGCCGACGGCCGATGGTGAAGTCCTGCTCTTGTTGGGGCATGCCATCGAAACGATCGAAATCGTGCAGCCACTTTTGCACCGCGACGAAACTGGAACCGCACTCGCCGGATGAGACCAACGCCACCTTCTCGGCTTCTTCACCGGTGGGATTTTCGGTGCCGTCTTCGTAACCGGTGAGGTCGAGGCCGCCGCTGTAGGTGAAACCATCGGTGATTTCGGCCGGGGTGAAGCAGCGGTGGAATTGAGCGAGCAAGCGACGGCTTTGATGCACCAAGTCACCGCGATCCTCGGCGCGCAGCCACAGCCATAAATCGCCGTCGGTGGCCGGCATTTGGAATTGGGCGTGGCGCAGCTCGGGGTAGGGGCGCATGCCGTCGACGGTCAGGCCGAGCAGCTCGATCAGCTTCGGCCCCAAGCCGACGACCAGGCGGCCGTCTTTTAAGCCCAGGTCTGGTTCGGCGTCGTTGGAGAGAGCTTGAAGCAACTCACGAACCAACCCGGCGTTCGCATCGGCGCGCAAGGTCAAGCGCAGATAGCGTGCATGTGCCGTTAACGGCTGCAGAATGCCGGGTTGTGCGAGTTGCGAAGCGGTGAGCGAAGTCGTGTCGGAGGAGTTCATGAATGTGGGGCTCAGAGCCGCACTTCAATCACGTTGCCGCCGCCGACCAGATTGACATGGTGCTCCGAGGTGTCGCCGTCCAGGCTGACCTCGAGTTTATAAGGGCCTTCGGCGAAAGTTCCAAGGGTCCGTGTTCCATCGCTGCCGCCGGTGAAGAAACGCTCGATCATCGCGCCGCCGCCACCGCCATCCGACTTCAGGCGTTTGCCATCGCTATTGAACACGGTGACTGCAGCCGACGGCGCCGGCTTGCCGTTTTTGCCAATGATGCGAACTTGCATCGGCACGCCAGTGCGCAGACGGAATTCCAACTCGGCATCTTGGCCTGGTGCGATGGTGGCTTCTTTGCTTTCCAACGCATAGCCGCGCGCTTCAATCTGAATTTCCCAGCGCCCGGCGGGAATGCCTTGGATTTCGCCTTTGCCGTCCCAACCCCAGCCGCTCAAGTCGCCGGAACCCTCGGGTGCTTTGCCGCCATCGGCGGGAACCGCACGCAAGCGGAAGCCTTGCTGGAATTTTTCGCCGGAGTCATCAAACACTAGAACGTTGACGCGACCGGCCTCGATCAGCTCGAAGGTGTCCATTTCACGCGTTTCATCCTCATCGAGGAAGAAGGAGCGCGACTCCAGTTTGCGATAGCTGACGCCTTTGGCCTCACCTTGATCCGACCGACGGAACGAACGCCCTGCCGGTTCCAACACCAAGTGGTAGTCGCCCGGAGGCGCTCCTTCGATGCGGTACTGACCGTGCTCGTCGGTAGTGGCCGAACGTCGACCGCCGGGGCCGCCGCCGCCGCCGAACATTGCCGATAATCCAGAAGGCCCATCTTCGCGCACCATGCTGACGCGCACACCTTTGAGCGGAGTTTGGTTCGAGGCCGACACCACCTGACCGGTAACCACCGTTTCAGGGATGCGTAGGCCAACCCAGTCTTCAGGGATGTCGTCGACAAACAGGTCCAAAGCGCCGCGCCAATCCGACGATTCCACGTTCACCGAATATTCGCCCGGAGCAATGCTCTTGAATTCAAAGTTGCCGTTTTCATCGGTACGCGCCGACGCCATGCGGAAGTCGAAGAAGCTGGCACCGCCCATTGACATTGCGGTTAGCGCGGCGTTCGGAACCGGCGCGCCAGCCTTTGTCAAAGTACCGGACAACTTGCAGCCACCCGCGGCCGGATCGACGATGTCTTGCTCGGTAATTTCGCCTTCGCTAACCGTCGTCGGCACCAACTTGCCGCCGGACAAAATCGACGCAATATCGCCAGTGAACAACGACTCGTCATCCAACGCCGCCGAAATCAACATGTAGTTGCCGGGACGTAAGTGCTCGATCAAGTAAACGCCGCCTTCATCGGTGCCGCTTTGATGGAAGTCGCGCGAACCCGGTGAGAAAGCAATCACCATGCGCTGCGAAAGCGGCGTTCCATGGCGATCGGTCACGCGACCGGTAATGCCGCCGCCCGGCAGCAGTTCCAACTTGATCGGCCCGCGAACTTCGCCCTCTTGAATGGGCTCGATCTTCTTGCTATGCATGGAATAGTTCGACGCCATCACGTGCGCGAACTCGGAACCGGCTTCCACACCACGCAATTCGAAGCTACCGTCGTCTTTACTCAACGTGACTTGATTGCCTTCGGTGAAGCCTTGCGCCAACAACGCAAATCCGCCTTCATCGGTGTGGTCAACCGAAATCATCGCGCCGGAAACCGGATCACCGGTGTTCTTGTCGACAACAATGCCGGTCACCGTCGCGCCGATGCCCATCTTGATGACCACGTCCTTGGTAATCTCACCTTCAACCACGTCGACCATTTCGCGACCGGTTTCATAGCCTTCGGCGCGCACCTTCAAGCGATAGCGCCCAGGCGACAAACCCACCGCCTTAAACCGACCCTTGGGGTCGTCGACGAACTGCGAGTTTTTGAACTCGGCCATCGGCTGTACCGAGGGAACCAAGATGAATTCATCTTCTCCCAACGCCGCTTGTAACTCAGGTCCGCCTATCGGCTGCTTTTCCGATTTCCCCGAATGCGCCGCGTGATCGCCACTCTCCACGGCTTCGCCGATTTGCACCACACCGGGACGAATCTCAACCTCTTGACTGGCTTCTACCGCGCGCAAATCCGAACTGCGGCGATCACACTGAAGAATGTAATACGAAACTGGCTCGGGCTGATCGCCAACCGTCACAACCTGGCCTTCAATCGCGCCCGGTCGCTGCATGATCAACACCGGCGTTTTGTCTTTCGGCATTTGGCGGAAACGGAAGTCAGCGGTCACATAACCTGTGGCCTCCACGCGAACGCGCGCACGATTCCACGCCGCCAATTCAAAGCGCCCTTTTGCATCAGTGGTCGAAGTCGTATCGGCCGGCAAAATTTCCGGCAACGCTTCCCGCGCCATCTCCAGCAAGAAGTTCATGCTGTTGCGGCGCGCGCCCTGCTCCAGCGCGTCGGTTTCAGGCACACTCATCAAGCTGACGACGGCATTCGGAATCGGTTCGCCCTTGGTATTCAACACCCGGCCAACCACTTCATTCTGCGTGTCAATGACGATGTCTTGCTCACTGCCGCTGACGCCAATGAGGTGCGTGCTAACCGGCCCGGAGCGTCCTTCATCCGACTGCGCGACCAGCAAGTACTGACCTTGCGGCAGTTGGTTGAAGTGGTAGTTGCCGCCGCCGTCACTTTGCGCAATCCATGCCGGCACATCGCGCAGCACCGGAACCACCATGCGCAAGTCCAACGGAATCGCGGCGACGTTGGCGTTACGTACCGGCTGTTCTTCGGTGTCCAAAACGCGACCGGAAAGCTGACCAATCTCGCTCAATTCCACGCGCACTTTTGCGGAAGTATTGCGTGCCGCCGGACCGAAGTCGGCAATGCCCGGATGCGTTGCACCATCAAAAGCACTCACTGCCAAAACCATTCCCGCCGGAACGGCTTCCACTTCAAAATTACCGCCGGCGTCGGTGAAGGTACGTTCCAAGAAAATGTCGCGACTGCGCACCGCTGAAACAATGAACTTCAAACCGGGGTTCACCAACACTTCAGCGTTTGCCACCGGCGAACCGTGTTCATCAACCACCTGACCGGATAGCGAAGCCGCTGCATAAGTTTTAATGGTGACGCCGTTCTCGTTATTCAAATCCGTCGTGCTCACGCGCATGCGCCCGCGCGAAAGCCGCATCTTTTTACGCGCCGTCAAATAAACCGATCGACCGGGCACGCCGCCCAAAGTAAAACGTCCGTCTTTATCGGTAAAGGCGGACGCGAGTGGATCCAGCGAAAGGGCCAGCGGCTTTTCGAGAATTTCAGCCGGGCTTTCAATGAAGTCGGCGATGGGGAACGGCGAGCTGTATGCGCCAACCCAAGCGTTTTCGACCGGTTCGCCGTTTTCATCGACGACGATGCCATGCAAACCATGGCGTCCGAAACCCTTTTTCACCGGGCGGTTGGTGAACTCGGCCGGCGCGGCCACTGCTTCGCCGATTCGCGATGGTCCGCTGTCGGTCGGCGTGGCAGCCGGATCGTCTACCTGAGTCAGTTCCGGATCCTGCCAATCTGTATCCAATGGTTGCTCATTGTTTCCATCGTCGAGGATCGCCCACGCAATAATCGCGAGCAATGCAACCAGGAGTAGAGGGAGTAGGCGGCGCATGCCGGATCATACGCCCGATAAGCGCCGGCATTGGACACCTATTGCAACTTCCAAGCCAAGTCTTTTGTAACGATTAGACCTCTAGCAGCGGCAGTTGGCTGTCTTGCTTCTTGGCGACCTCGGCGGCCAGCAAACCGGCAATGGTGCGGAAGGCTTTGCCGCCCTCGCTTTCCGGTTCGGCGATCACCAACGGCACTCCTTCGTCGCCGCCGGTGCGCACCGCTGGGTTCAGCGGAATGGTGCCGAGGAAGGGGACTTCGTACTTTTCGGCCACGGCTTGACCTCCGCCGCTGCCGAAAATTTCGCCGCTCATGTTTTCGACCACGCCGAGGATCGGGCACTTGACCTCTTTGCACATACCCATCGCGCGACGCACGTCGGTCAGTGAAACCTCTTGCGGCATGGTGACGACGACGGCACCGGTTAGCGGTACCAATTGTGCGAGCGAAATCTGCGCATCGCCGGTGCCGGGAGGCATGTCGACCAGCAAGTAGTCGAGTTCATCCCACAGCACGTCTTGCAGGAACTGCTGCAGTGCGCGGTGCAGCATCGGCCCGCGCCACATCACCGGTTGTCCGTCTTCGACCAAGCTGCCGACCGAAATCATCTTCACGCCGTGCGCTTGCAGCGGCTTGATGTGCTTGCCGTCGCTGGTGCCGGTGGGCACGCCGGCCAAGCCGAGCATGACGGGAAGGTTTGGGCCGTAAATGTCGGCGTCGAGCAAGCCAACGCGCGCGCCGGTTTGCGCCAAGGCGACGGCGATGTTGACCGCGCAAGTGGATTTACCCACTCCACCCTTACCCGACGTCACCGCAATCACGTTGCGCACGTTGCCGCCGAGTTGATTGCCGGCCGGCAGCGCGCTTTTGACTTTGGCGGTGAGGTTGACGGTGACCTGATCCACGCCTTCCACACTCATCGCCGCCGCTTCTGCTTGCGCTTTGAGCTCTTCCTTCACCGGGCATGCCGGCGTGGTCAGCTCGAGCGTGAACTTGGCGGCGCCGCCGCAAAATGCGAGGTCCTGAACAAAGCCCAAGGTGACGATGTCCTTGTGCAGATCCGGATCCTGAACTTGGCCGAGGGCGGCAAGGATTTGTTCTTTGATTTGGTCGGTCATGGCGGCGTGTGGTGAGCTTCGCGAGGCAGCCGTAAAGTAGGCCGTCCGGGGCAGAATTCAACCCGCATTGATGCGATTCGCCCCGTTGCTCGAACCCGCTTGTTAAGGCGTTGGCAACCACAGATTCTAAGAAAAAGAAGGCCGTCGTGCTGCTTTCAGGCGGCCTCGACTCGGCTACCGTTGCCGCGTGGCTGATCGAACGTGATTTCGATGTCATCGGCTTGACCATCGATTACGGCCAGCGCCATGCGGCTGAACTGCGGGCGGCGTCGACGGTGGCGGAAAAACTGGGTTTGAGCGAGCATTTGGTGCAGCGTCTGGACTTACGGGCGGTGGGCGGTTCGGCGCTGACCTCGGCCACCGAGGTGCCCAAATCCGACGACCCCCTGGCCGATGTCGCGGCTGACATCCCAGTCACCTACGTGCCGGCGCGCAACACCCTGTTTTTGTCGTTGGCGCTTGGGCTGGCCGAGGCGCGCGGCGCGCACGATCTGGGGATCGGCGTCAACGCGCTGGATTACTCCGGCTACCCCGATTGCCGCCCCGAATTCATCGACGCTTTCCGCCAGGTTGCCAATCTAGGCACGCGCGAAGGGGTGGAGGGGCGGCCGTTCACCTTCCACACGCCGCTGCAGGATCTGAGCAAGATGCAGATTTTGCAGTTGGCTTGTGAGTTGGGCGTGCCGATTGATGACACCTTGTCGTGTTACGACCCGGTAGTGCCTACTGCCGAGCCCGATGCCGTCGCAATTCCTTGTCGCCAATGCGACGCCTGCCGGTTACGTCAGCGTGCCGAGGCGGAAATGGCGGCGTGGGATCCGTGTGAAATCGAAGTTGAAGTGCGCGAGGAGGTACCGGCGGCTGAGATCCACCAGGTGCGTCACCGCAATTTGCGTGAAGGCGAACCCTTTGAGGTCGCGGTTTACGGCATTGATGAGGATGCGGGCACTTACCACTTCCTTGGTTTGATCAACGGCGAGCCGATTGGCTGCGTGACTTTGATCGAGGAAGAGGGCGCAGGTGTGGGCATTCGCTTGCGCGGAATGGGGGTCGACCATTCGTTACGCGGCCAGGGTGTGGGAACCAGCATTCTGCGAGTTGCGCAGCGCTGGGCCGCCGATCGCGGCACCGGCATTTGGTGCAACGCGCGAGTTGCTGCGATGGGGCTGTATGCGCGTTCGGGTTTCCGCCGGATCGGCGAAGAGTTCGACATCGAGCCCATCGGCCCGCACTACGTGATGGTGTGGCCCGGCCCGCCGAAGTACTGAGCAGCGAAGGGGCGGAGCGCCTACCCCGCCACCGTAAAATCCGGGCATGAACGAGCAAAAGCCCGTCGAAAAACCGGTTCCAACCGATTGGGTCGAGGCGGTCGAGCGCCTGATGCAGGTGGTCGACACGCTGCGCTCACCGGACGGCTGCCCGTGGGACATCAAGCAGACGGTGGAATCGCTGGCGCCGCATTTGGTCGAAGAAAGCCACGAAATGGCCGACGCCGTCGCGCGTGGATCGGCGGCCGATACCTGCGAGGAGCTGGGCGACTTGCTGATGGGGGTGTTGATGATCGGTCGCGTCGCCAGTGAGGAGCGCGGCTTCGATACCGCCGATATCGCGCGTGGAATCACTGCAAAGCTGATTCGTCGTCATCCGCATGTTTACGGCGAGGTACAGGTCGACGGATCCGGCCAGGTGCTGCGCAACTGGGAAGCGATCAAGCTGCAGGAAAAGAAGGAAAAAGGCGAAGAAGAGTCGATTTTGGCCGGCGTGCCGACGTCGTTACCGGCGTTGCTGCGCGCTTACCGGGTAGGGCAGAAGGCGAGCAATGCCGGTTTTGATTGGCCGGATCTGCAGGGGCCGAGCGCCAAGGTCGAGGAGGAGTGGGCCGAGTTCCAGGAGGCGGTTGAGTCGGGCGATAAGGAACGCCAAACCGAGGAACTGGGCGACCTGCTGTTTTCGGTGGTAAATGTAGCGCGCAAGCTCAAGATCGAGCCGGAGTTGGCGCTGCGCGGAACAATCGAGCGCTTCAGCCAAAGATTCCGCCGCGTCGAGCAAGATCTGGCCGCGCAAGGTAAGTCTCCACAAGACTCCACGCTAGAGGAAATGGACCGCTTGTGGGACCAAGCAAAAGAATCCCGCCCGGCCGAATAATTTTTCCCCTCGCCGCTTGACCGATTCAAGCCGACGCCCCTATACTCTTCGGCCCAACAGCGGGGGTGTGGCGCAATTGGTTAGCGTACCAGACTGTCGATCTGGTGGTTGCGGGTTCGAGTCCCGTCACCCTCGCCATTTAATCAGGAAACCCGAGCAGTGAAAGCTGCTCGGGTTTTTCTTTTGTCTTAACGAAGATCACTACGGCGTGATCAGGATCGCACGTGCAACCGAACTATGTTCAGGGAACCCGCCGGCCTTAAAGGCAATAGCTGCAAACCAATAAGTGTTGCCAATCATCGCCGACGGCAACCCGCCAGGAATAGTCATCGACCCAGTTGAGCTTGCATTCGCATCAAGCGTTCCATGAAGACCGCTGTAATTTGCCACCGGGTAGATGCCGTTGAATGTGTCCAAAGCCAAGGCGTCTTGGGTGAGGGGGATGTCCACTCCATAATGTGTCGGGCCAATGCCACTTGCCGAAATCAACGTTTTGTATTCGTAGTTTGCCGCACGCGGTGGGAAATGGAAATCCATGGAGATGACTCCTCCAGCAGCAGCCGAAATCGTTTCGTGGCTCAGGTTTAAATGCGGATTGAAGCCCAACACGATGAAGCTTCCCGAATCTTTGTTTGAGTTAGCGTGAAAAGAGCGCGCACCAACAATGCATTCCGGATAACCATCTCCGTTCACATCTCCGACAGCCGCTACTGCGCAACCCAACTCATCGTTAATTCCGGCCTTCGCTGTGCACAAAACCGATCCGTCGATTCCCGAGTAAATGATTGCTTTTGATTTCTTGGAATAGCCCAAATTGGTTGGGTCGCCAATAATGAAGTCATCAAATCCGTCTAGGTTGACGTCACCTGCGCCTGATACAGACTCTCCAAGTCGATCCATGTAAGTTCCAGTGTAGGTGTAAAGCAGCGCGTTGTTGCCGCCGGACCGCACCGTAACGACTCCCACCGGATAGCCACTGCCGATGATGATGTCACCGCTGCCATCGCCATCCACATCTCCTGCATGGGCAACGTCGGAGGCGAAATACGCTTCATCGAAGCGGCCGTCCCACTGGTGCAGCAGTAGTCCGGTTGCGCCTGAATAAACAAAGGCGCTGCCGGCTTCAAGGCGGCTACCGACATCTGCATAGGGTGCGCCAATGATGAAGTCGGCGTGAGCATCTTGATTGATGTCGCCGATGGTAGACATGGTCATCCCAAAGCCGTAAGCAAATTGTGGCTCTTCAAAGTAATAAAGCTGGGCCCCGGTTGCGCCGGAAATGATCTGCACGGTTGAGATCCACCTGGCAGGATCGGCGGCCGTCAGCATGATGTCATCCACTCCGTCTGCATTCACGTCGCCGGCATTGGCGACCGATTTACCCAAATTGGCATTCGCGGTTGTGCCGGAAAACTGCAAGAGCACGCTGCCGTCAAAGCCGGAATACACCGAAGCAACGCCAGCTTGAGTTATGCCGCCGGCATCGGCCTTCGGGTCGCCGATCATGAAGTCGGCAAAGCCATCTTGGTTGATGTCGCCGGCGAAGGAAATCGCTCGGCCTAGCCTTTGTTCAAGTTTGGTACCGTTAAATTGGTAAAGCAGTGCCTCATCCGCGCCGGAATAAACATAAACCGCACCGGCCCCAGCCGCATGAGTTCGAACAGATGGCGCGCCGACGATGAAGTCATCAAATCCATCGTTGTTAATGTCGCCGCCACCGGCGACTTCGTAGCCAAAGGAATCAAATTGATTATGGCCGTCTATTTGCAGCAGTGATTCGTAGTGACCGCCCACTTGACTGGGCGTTGAATCCCCAATTAGGGCAAATGCGACTAGAGTGAGAAGAGGTGTTTGGAGTCGGAATTTCAAAGTAGACATAGAAGTCAGCTACCCTAACTCCATTAGGCCAAAAACAAAAGCGATCCTCTGGGATAATCCTCAGAGGACCGCTTGGGCTGGGGTTGACCCGTTGGCTTACCAGGGCTGCTCCTTCATGCTCGTCGCCGGCAGCTGGAACTCCAACGGCTTCGACATGTCGCCGTCCCAATTCACAACTTGATACAAGCGGCAAGTTCCGTTTTCCTTGGTCGCGATCAGGCCGTACTTGCCCGGCTCGTAGGTGTACTTAACTTCACCCAAACCATTGGCGCGGCGGGTGGTGCCGTAGTTATCACTTTGACTTGGACGAGTGGATTCAACATTCGAGCTCGACGAACCACCGATCGGCTTGAAGGTCACAATTGCGTTATTCACGCGCATACCGGAGGCGTCGGAAATGATCAGGTGGGCAACCGGAATCACTTTCACCGTGCACTTGGTCTTAACCGTTTGGCCACCGGTTGCCGCTGCAACCTTAAACGCAGCGGGCTTGACGCCGTCGCCGCCAACCCAAACGTACTTATCCTTGCCGTCCGACTCGACCATCATGTTGGCGATGCCGTCGCGACCGGAAACCGCACCATAGGCGACGGTCTTGCGGCGCGGCTGGCGCATGTCCATGCCTTCGGGCTTTTGCACCAGTAGCTGAACATCAACACCGGCAACCGGACGATCTTGGCCATCACGGATGTAAGCCAAGTACAAAGTCTCGTTGGCTTCAGGGTCTTTGAACTTGCGCTCGGCCACCGGCTGGGTTTGCGCGGAAGGACCGGTGCCGACGGTTTCGGCCTTGGGCTTGCGGCTGACTTTTTTGCCGCCACATGCCGGCAGCGCGACCATCAAGGCGAGCAGAAGGAGGAGGGGGGTGCGGAATTTCATGCGTCGACTTCGGGGAAGTGAATGCGTTCGGTGCCTTTAAGCGCGTTGTGGGTCAAGGTATCCAGATCCAGCGCGCTTTCTGCCTCGAGCGCATCGGCCAACCGGCCGTAGATGACCGGCGATTCGGGCTGGAATACGGTACAACAATCCGGCGCAGGTAGGGTGCTCAACTCGTAGCTACCGATGCGCCGCGCCAGCGCCACCGCCTCGACCTTGTCGTAGGTCACCAGCGGCCGCAGCACCGGATAGTGCGACGCTTCTTCAATCACGCGCATGTTTTCCAGCGTTTGGCTCGCCACCTGGCCGACGCTTTCGCCGGTGACCAGCGCCTTGCCCTTGCGCCGCTGCGCAATACGCGACGCGATCCGTTGCATCGCCCGGCGGTACAGAATGGTGCGGTACGGCTCGGGACAGTGGTCGCGAATCGCAGTTTGGTAGTCGGCGAACGGCACCATGTGCAGCACCGTGTTCGGCTGCCATTCCGCCAATTTTTCAGCCAGCTTGATGATCTTCTCGCGCGTCTGCGGCCCAACGTACGGGAACGAATAAAAGCTGACGAACTCCACTCGCATACCGCGCTTCATGCACAGCCAAGCGGCCACCGGCGAATCAATTCCGCCGGAAAGCAGGCAATGCACGCGACCCATCGTGCCGACCGGTAGGCCGCCCGGGCCCTTCAAACGGCGCGCGAATACCCACGCACCTTCTTGGCGGATGTCGATCTCCAGCTCCAACTGCGGATTCTTCAGATCCACCGTCATCCCACCGGTGCGCGGCAGCACATGCTGCGCCACCTGCGGCGCGAAGTCATAGCTGGTGAACGGGAATCGCTTGTAGGCGCGATTCACCGACACGCGGAACCGCACCGGATCGGCGATACCCGCGCATATCCTGCCGTCGGCGTCGGCATTGCCGGCAAAATCAGTGCGCAGAGCATCCTCGGTGCACTTCAACGCCGCTTCAAGGATCGCGTCGGCTTCGGGCGCGACCTCGGTGGCCGGCGAAACACTGGTCACTCCAAACACTTTTTGCGCGTCCAAAGCCAGCTCGGCGGCAGGCATGGCCGACGTCAAAAGCATGCGGCCGCGCATGCGATGGACACGCAGATCGGGCGCGTCGGCCAGCGAAGTGCGTAAATTTCGCGCCAATGTTTGCTCAAAAAGGGGCCGATTGCCGCCTTTTAGAGCGATTTCGCCGTAACGGATTAAGAGGGCTTCTTTCATTGGGGCGGAGATTCTATGATGTCCGGCCGTTCGGGCGATTAGCTCAGTTGGCTAGAGCACCTCGTTTACACCGAGGGGGTCGGGGGTTCGAGTCCCTCATCGCCCACCATTTTTCTCTTTTCGGCGGTCTTTTCTATTATTTTTGTAACCGCTAGGCCGCTGGGCCGAAAACTACGCACCATGGCATCGCTACTCCTGCTTGCTGCGCTGCTGCTGCCCCAAGGACCCGGGGGAAATGTCAGCGCATCCGCCACTGTCGAACCTACTACGGGACCGGCCGGTTCCGAGGTCCAGGTTCAGCTGACCTTAGACATCCAGCCGGGCTGGCATGTTTACCACCCGGACCAGAATCCCGATTTGGGCATTCCGGTTTCCGCTTCGCTGATCGGGGAAAACTTCACCGAAACCGGCGAAATGAAGGCACTGAGCCCCGGTCGGCCGCACATTGAAAAAATCGGCTCCCAAACGCTGGTCTACAAGTGGATGGAGGGCAAAGCCAAGTTCTCGATCCCGGCCAAGGTCAGCGGCGACAACGGCACGGTCAGCGGCAAAGTCAAAGTGCAATGGCAGGTATGCAATGACCGCGTTTGTTTGCCGCCCGAAGAGGTTGAAGTTCCTTTCACTTATGTCATCGATTCCAGTGCCGCTGCCCCAACCGGTGCCGGTGCTGCTGCCGCCGACCCTGAGGTCGATGCCGCGCCACGCGATGGTCCCGAAGCTACGTTGACCGAGGGTCCGGGCGAAAAGGTCACGGTGCAGGGCAAGAAGGTGGTTGCCGAGCTTGGATTTACCCGTGCGCAGATCCCGGCCGGCGGTCAAGCGGTGCTTGGAATGGAAACGGTGGTCGATTTCGGTTGGCACCTTTATGCACCCGAGATGGACCCCGAGGTGCCGGGCGTACCGGTGACCGTCGAAGTGGTGACCGAAGGCTTTGAAGCAGGCAAGCTGCGCACCACCAGTAAGTCGAAGCCGCACACCGAGGACTTTGGCGGCGGCATGGTCTTTGAGTACTTGTGGATTGAAGGCAAAGGCACCTTCGAGCTACCGATCACTGCCAATGTTGAGCCGGGTAAATATGAAGTCGAGTTGAAGCTGAACTATCAAGTTTGCGACGACTCGGTTTGCTTGGATAGCGATGTTTATACGGCCAAGGTTCCGGTTGAAGTTGTTGACCCAAGTTTGCTGGCCGGCACCATTGAAGAGCGCGGAACCACTGATCAAGGCGGTGGCGAGGCCGAAGGCAATGCGATCGGTAATGCAATTAATAAAGACGCTTTCAAAGTATTGCAAGATGAAGGCTTTTGGGCATTGATGATCGCCGCAATTGCCGCCGGATTCGCCACCTTGCTGACACCGTGTGTCTTCCCAATGATTCCGATTACGGTGAGCTTCTTCACGAAGCGTGCAGAGGCCGGCAAAGGCACCGCTATTGGAAATGCATCGGCGTATGCCTTCGGCATTATTCTGACTTTTGTCGGCTTAGGATTGGGCGCTGGGGCCATTCTGGGCGCTACTGGAGCGAACCAGATTGCGTCGAACCCGTGGCTGAACTTGGCGATTGCCGCGCTGTTTATTGTGCTCGGCTTATCCCTGCTCGGTTTCTACGAAATCCAGCCGCCGAAGTTCTTGCAAAAGTTCGCATCCGAAGCGCAGGCCGAAGGTGGGCAGAAAGGCGGATACATGCCGGTGATCATCATGGCTTTTGCCTTTAGTGTCACCGCGTTTACTTGCACCGTTGGCTTCGTAGGCGGCCTGATCGCGCTTTCCGCTACTGCAGGCGCATGGTGGTATTCGCTGGCCGCAATGACCGTTTACGCGGTCGTCTTCGCCATTCCGTTCTTCTTCCTTGCGCTGTTCCCGAACATGCTGCAGAAGATGCCGACCGCCGGCGGTTGGATGAACGCAGTCAAAGTCAGCTTCGGTTACATCGAAATCATCGCTGCATGGAAGTTCTTGACCAGTGCCGAACGAGTTTGGGATCTGGAGATCCTGACGCGCCCGGTAGTCATCATCCTGACGGTGATTCCGTTGCTGTTGTGGGCCGGTTATATGTTCGGCCTTTACACCACCAAGGGTGATTACGGACAGAAGCCGCCGCGCACCATGCCGCGCATGGCGGTTGGTTTGTTTGCCTTAGTCAGCGCCGTGTACATCGCGTCGGCTTATCCGCGCGACAACTACAAGGGCTGGGTCGAGGCTTACTTCCCGCCGTCGGATTACGGCAACCCTTATGGACCTTTAGGGCTGGAGTGGCATGAAAGCTACGAGGCCGCCTTCGCCGAAGGTCGCGATAAGAACCAAGTGGTGTTCCTCGACTTCACCGGCGTGACCTGCGTCAACTGCTTGCGCATGGAAGGCAACATCTTCCCGGCCGACGGCGTGGCTGATCGCATCGAGTCGATGGTGCGCGCGCACTTGTACGTGGATAAGGGTGAATTCGGCCCAGCCAACGGCGAGTTCCAGGAACTGAAGTTCCAACGCGTGAGCCAGCCGTTCTACGTGGTCATGGATCCGTTTACCCAAGAACCGCTGTCGCAGTTCGACGGTTACGATCCCGATCCGGAACTCTTCGCCAACTTCCTGCGCGATGGAATTGAAGCAGGCAAGAAGCTGGGCATTGGTGTGGATGACACCGCTGCCACCCCAATAGGGGCGGACGGCTGATGAACACGCAACTACGCCCTTCGCCGCTGGTAATCGCCTCCGGGGAAGGGCTAGGCAACAGCTTTTGGTTGGCGTCGGCAGCTGAGGTTCGTGCGTCGATTCGCGAAGAGGATGAGGTTGCGGATGCGCCTACGACTGGTGCGGCGACGTCTATAGGTGACTACGCGCGTTACTGGTGCCGAGGCGACTTGGCGCGCGACGGCTTATTGCTGATCCACGATGCCGTGGAAGGCGTGCAACGCGTTGAGGTCTACAACCGAGATGGCAGCGACGGCGGTACCTGCTTAAACGGCTTGCGCGTGGTTGCGTTGTGGACCGGGGCCGCCGAAGGCTGCTTAGAAATGGCCGGCCGACGCATTCCATGGCGGCGTATGGCGATGCCGGCGATGCTTGACCCGGAACAGGACGAGGGCCTTGCATTGAACCCTGGCGAGGAGTTGATTGAATTGTTGTTGTCGGCGGAGACGTTGCCAAAGGAAATGTGGCAACCGCAGTCCCTGGAAGTCATGGGGTTGCCGGCATATGCGGTGCAGTTTTGGAACCCGCACTGCGTGATCGATACGCCCGAGCCGACATCGCTTTACCTGCCGGCATTCGCCAAAGCCGCGCGGGAACGCACCGACCTGTTCCCAGAAGGCGTCAACATCGAGATCGTGCGCTTCGCCGATTTGACGATGCGCGTGGATGAACGCGGCGTCGGCGAAACTCAGGCCTGCGGAAGCGGTGCCGTTGCCGTTGCAATTGCGACTTGGGCGCGCGATCGCGAGTTGGGCGTGCCTGATTCGGCTGGCGGCTCGGCCGCGCCTGTAGAGGGCGAACAGCAGCCTCTGACGGTGCGAATGCCGGGCGGAAATTTGAGCCTGGAACGCACTTCCGACGGTGGAATTCGGTTGGTTGGGGGCGCAACTGTCAGCCGTTTTGACGGGAATTAAGATTTCCTATATGAAGCAGATGCAAGATTCTGCTGTGTAAGGGTTTGCGTCGGCCGTGACGGCGGAATACTGCTTCCAAATTGAGGCAGGAGATGGTGAAATATGCCACCTGAAAAGGCACCACCCTCGCCCGCCAGTATGCCCGACGAAACCCTTGTCATTCCGGACCGCGCCGACGATCTGCTGATCGAGCGCGAAATGCGTGAGTCGTACCTGACTTATGCGCTTTCGGTCATCCTCGACCGCGCTCTGCCGGACGTGCGTGACGGCCTCAAACCGTCGCAGCGCCGCATTTTGGTAGCGATGAACGACCTCAGCCTGCGGCCCAACGGCAAGTACCGTAAATGCGCAAAGATCGCTGGTGATACCTCGGGTAACTACCACCCGCACGGTGAGTCGGTGATTTACCCGACGCTTGTGCGCATGGCTCAGCCATTCCGCCTGCGCGCGCCGCTGGTCGACGGTCAGGGCAACTTTGGATCTATCGACGGCGACCCGCCGGCGGCTATGCGATACACCGAGGCGCGGATGGGTGGTCCGGCCGAGGAGATGCTGGCCGACATCGACAAGGACACCGTCGACCTGCGCAGTAACTACGATGAAACGCGCACTGAGCCGGTGGTGTTGCCGGGGCGTTTCCCGAACCTGTTGGTGAATGGTTCGGAGGGTATTGCCGTCGGTATGTCGACGGCGCTGCCGCCGCACAACTTGCACGAGGTGATCGCGGCAATTCGCATGCTGCTCGACGATCCGGGCGTATCGATTCACGACTTGTGCACCGTGATGCAAGGTCCGGACTTCCCGACCGGCGGCATCATTTGCGGCAAGGCGGGTTTGCTGTCGGCCTTCCACACCGGTCGCGGCAAGGTCACGCTGCGCGCGCGCATGCACCACGAGGAGCCGCCCAAGGGCAAGGGCCGCTACAAGCTCGTCGTCACCGAGATTCCTTACGAGCGCGAGAAGTCGGCGATCATCGAGAAGATTGCTGATGCGGTCAAGGACGGTCGCATCGAAGGCATCTACGACATCCGCGACGAGTCGGACCGCGATGGCATGCGCCTGGTCATCGAGCTGAAGAAGGACGGCGATCCATTCGTCATCGAAAACCTTCTTTACAAGCACACCACGCTGCAGGGCACTTATGCGATCCGCAACACCGCGCTGATTGACGGCCGCCCGCGCACGCTGAACCTGAAGGAGCTGCTCGAGGCTTATCGCAACCACCGTTTCGACGTCATTCGTCGCCGCACGCGTTTCCTGCTCAACAAAGCCGAGAAGCGCTTGCACATTTTGGAAGGCTTGATGATTGCCATTCAGGCGATCGACGAGGTCGTCGAGATCATCAAGACGTCGGAAGACACCAACCAGGCGAAGCTGCGCTTGGAGCAAACCTTCGAGCTGACCCACGTGCAGTCGCAAGCGATTGTCGACATGCGCTTGGGTCGTTTGACCGGCCTCGAGGTTTACAAGCTGCAGCAGGAAATCGATGGCCTGAAAAAGGACATCGCTTGGTACAAGCGCGTTTTGGCTGAAGACGAGTTGGTCTACAACATGATCCGCGAGGATCTGGACGATCTCGACAAGAAGTACAACAGCCCGCGCCGCACCGAGATCGGCGAAGGCGTGGAAGACTTCTTGACTGAAGACTTGATCACCGAAGAAGACATGGTGGTCACGATTTCGCGTCAGGGTTACGTCAAGCGCACTGCTGCCAGCAACTATCGCGCACAAGCACGCGGTGGTCGCGGCATCACCGGCGGCAAGGCAACGGATGGCGATGTGCTGTCGCACTTGTTCGTCTGCTCGACGCACGATTACTTGCTCATCGTCACCGAGCGCGGTCGTTTGTTCTGGCTGAAGGTTTATCAGCTGCCGGATCTTGACCGAACCGCCAAGGGGCGATCCATTCGCCAGTTGATCGAAGGCATCGAGCCGGAAGAGAAGATTCGTTCGATCATGGCGACACGCGACTTCACCGAAGCCGATTACGTGTTGTTCGCCACCGCCAACGGCAAGGTCAAGAAGACCGAGTTGAAGGCTTACTCGCGTCCGCGTTCGGCCGGCATCATTGCCACTCGATTGGAGGATGGCGACAAGCTGGTTGGTACGCGATTGGTCAGCGAAGGCGACGAGGTGTTGCTGTGCACCGCAGGCGGTCTGGTGATTCGCTTCGCCGAGTCGGAAGCGCGACCGATGGGTCGTGTTGCTGCCGGCGTGAAGGGCGCCAGTTTGCGTGAGGGCGATCGCGTCGTTGACTTGGTGATCGGTTCCGAAGAGGAATACTTGCTGATCGCCTGTGAAAACGGCTACGGCAAGCGCACGCGCATCGGCGAGTTCCGCTTGACCAAGCGTGGATCGCAAGGCGTGGTCGGCATTCGCACCAATGAGCGCAACGGCGAAGTGGTCAACACGCGCAACGCCAGCCGTTGCGACGAGGTGTTGTTCTCGAGTGCCAGCGGCATGTTGGTGCGCACCGAGGTGGATGAAATTTCCATTCAAGGCCGCGCAACCCAAGGGGTGCGTTTGGTCAACGTCAAAGAGGGCGATCGTCTAGTCGGTATGGCTGCGATCCCGCGCGACACTGCTGAGAACGAGGATGGTGAAGACGGCGGAGACGGCGACAGCGAAGCCGCAAGCTCGGAGGGAGAAGAATGATGTTGGAGCAACTCAAAAACGACATGAAGGAGGCGATGAAGGCGCGTGAAAAGGACCGCCTTGCCGTCATCCGCTCCATTCAGGCCGAGTTGAAGAACGTCGGCATTGAGAAGAAGGGCAGCGAAGGGCTGACCGAAGAGGTGTCGTCGCCGGCCGAGTATTTGAACGAGCAGGAAATGCTGGGCGTGTTGCGCAGCATGGTGAAGAAGCGCAAGGATTCGGCCGAGGCTTACACCGCCGGTGGGCGCCAGGATTTGGTCGAGGTGGAAATGGCTGAAGTTGCCATCATCGAGACTTATCTGCCGCAACCGTTGAGCGAAGCCGAAATGGAAGCTTTGGTCAAAGAAGCCATCGCCGAAATTGGTGCATCGGGCATGCAAGACATGGGCAAGGTGATGAAAGCTTGCCAAGCCAAAGCCGACGGTCGCGCCGACGGCAAGGTGATTTCGGGGCTGGTGCGCAGTCTGTTGGCTTAGCGGTTAGATCCGCTGCTGGGATGAGCCGCCGCAATCCACGAGTTCCATTTGGGCTATGGTTGCCGATTGCGGTAATTGGTCTGCACTTTTTGCTGTACTCGGCGGCGCGACTGGCTTTGTTGGTTGCGCAGGCGGATTCGTTTGCGGCATTGAGCTTTGGGCAAACGCTATGGGCTTTTGTTTATGGGCTGCGCTTTGATGCCTCGATGATCTTTTTGATCTGGGGCATTCCGCTGTTTTTGGTGTTTTTGCCGCTGCGCGTCTTCCGCTCGCGGATTTGGAGGGGGACCGTGCTGGCGTTGGCCGGGGTTAGCTTGGTGCTGCACGGCTTCTTGTTTTTGGCCGATACGGTTTACTTCAGTTATGTGAACCGTCATATCGGAATGGAGCTTGTTGCTGTGTTTTCAGACACCAAGCTGTTCACCGCAATGATGCGCGAAGATTATGCGCTGCATTTGCTCGCTTTCGCCGCAGCTTCGGCCGGCTTTGCTTGGCTGTACTACCGCTTGGTTTGGAGATTCGTGCACGGATCAGGCGGCAATGGTGGTGGATGGTTGAAGGCGTTTTTGTTTTTGGTTGTTGCAGTCGTCGCGGTGCGCGGCGGCGTTACCAATCGCAAGTCGGTCAACATCGTTCACGCCTTTGATGGGCCTGAGTTAGCTGCCGGATATTTAGTGTTGAACGCGCCGTTTTCCGCTTATCACACGGTGCGCAGCAGCACGGCGGTGAAGTCGCGCTTTATGGAAGACGAACAAGCTTTGCAGTCGGTGCGCGCCGACCTTGGGCTGGTAGGTGAGCCCAAATTGCCTGAGTTCCCGCTTTACCGCAAAGCAGACGGTGGAGCTTGGATCGAAGACTCCGACTCGGCAAGCCAAGATTCAACCACCACGCCCAAACCGAATGTCATCGTCATCATGCTGGAAGGTTGGGATGCTTGGTTCGTCGATGCGTGGCGACAATCGCAAGGCATGCAGCCGCTTGGACTGACCCCCGAATTCGACGCGCTCGCCGCACAAGGCCGTTTTTACAGCGACTTCTACGCCACCGGTCAGCGCAGCGTGCATGGTGTTGCCGCAATCCTCGCCAGCATGCCGACCTTACCGGGCGTGCCGTACATCGGCACTGGGGGACTGGAGCAGAATCAATTGAGCTTCGTCAGTACTGCGGCGAAGCAACAGGACTATCACGCGTTCTTCATTCGATCCGCCGGCCGCGAGAGTTATCGATTAGATCGCGTTGCTCAGGTCGGCAGTTTTGATTTTTACAACGGCGCCGAAGACATCTTGGAACGGTTCCCTGATGCGCCGACGCATAAGTTTGGTGTGTGGGATGACTTGATGTTTGAAGTCGCCGCCGAATATCAAGCAGGCATCGACAAGCCTTACTTTGGTTTCTTATTCCCGTCGTCCACGCACCATCCTTTTGTGGTGCCGGAAGAAAAGTGGAAGCATAGTGCCGGCGATGATCGCGAAGCACGCTTTTACGACAGTTTGCGCTACTCCGATTGGACCTTGGGCGAATACTTCCGCCGCGCACGTGAGCTGCCGGAATTTGAAAACACGTTGTTCGTGATTACCGCCGATCATGTCAGCGGTGTGCGCCAAGGCGATATCCCGATGGCGCATCGATTCCTGCTACCGTGCTTGATCATCGGTCCTGAAATCGAGCCGGCGGTCGATGCGCGCACTTTCTCGCAGTTGGATATTGCGCCGACGATTATCGATTACTGCGGTTGGCCGGTCGGGCATGCCAGCCTAGGCCGGTCCATGCTTTCGAATGCCGACCCAGCCCAAGCCGATCCTATCGCCGCAGGCACGGGCAGTGGCTTCGCCATCATGGCTACCGAGCATGAAGTGTTGCGTAAAGAAGGCGACCAGTGGGTGCTTCATAATCTCGACCGCCGCCTTGGCGGCGAGGGCGCTCAGCAAGATGACGTCGAGCAGCGCTTATTGGCAACAGTTCAAACCGTGCTCAAGCTGCTGCGCGCCAACAAGATCATGCCGACGGAGTAGCGGCGTTCAAAATGGCGTCGACTTGGGCAAGAACTTGCAGCCGCCGCTCCCCGGTCAAGACTTCGTTCAACGGCGGGATAAACCGCGCAGCCTCGCGAATGCCGTGGTGATCGAGCACCTCTTTCAGCACCCGCTGGCGTTCGATCAAGCCGACGATTTCCATCGCCGTCAGTCCGCGGTCACCGAATGCGGCGAGAGTTGCGGTCATTTCGTCGACCAGACGCGCAACCTTGCTGTGCTCAGCCAGCAAAATCTCCGGAGTGCAGCCGTTTTGCGGCGGGCATAACTCGGCAAAAAGCGGGATCAGTACGCTGTTTTCTACCTCGATATGAGCGTGCTGCGCAACGGCAAATTCGCCAAAAAGCCGCCGCGCGCGGGCAAAACCGTCGGCGTTCATGCCGTGCTCGACCAACTCGGCTTGATGGGCGGCCAACGCCGCTTCTAGGTGGTCGTGGTCGTCGAGAATGACGTCGAAACCTGGGTGATCGGCGGCCGAGGTCGTGCGGGGTGCCATGGCCGCATTTTCGCATATCGCAAACCCGGCCGGGGGTCCTATAATTCACGGTTCGTCGGCTGCTGGTCACCGGCAAAACTGAGCAAATAAGATGTCCAAAAAACAGTGCGATGTAGTGGTCGTGGGCGCTGGTCCCGCGGGTTATGTGGCTGCGATCCGGCTTGGCCAATACGGCAAGAACGTGATCTGCGTGGAGGAAGGCGAGCTCGGCGGCACCTGCTTGAACGTAGGCTGCATTCCGTCGAAGGCGATGATTTCCGCCGGACACTTTGTCGAGAGCGTGAAGAATGCCAAGAACATGGGCTTCACCGTGTCCGAACCCGAGTTGGATTTGGGCAAGTTGGTCGAGTGGAAGAACGGCATTGTCAAGCGCTTGACCGGCGGTATCGGCATGTTGCTGAAGAAGCGCAAGGCCGAAGTCGTGAAAGGGCGCGCCAAGTTGTTGAGCGCCAATCAGGTTGAGGTTGCCACCGCCGACGGTCCGGTGGTGATCGAAGCGCGCGACATCGTGCTAGCTTCGGGCAGTGAACCGGCCGGCATTCCCGGCTTTGAATTCGGCGAGTACATTTGGTCGAGCACCGAAGCTTTGGAACCGACTGAGCTGCCGAAGAGCTTGTTCATCATTGGTGGCGGCGTCATTGGTTTGGAGTTGGGCATGTTCTACGCTCACCTCGGCACCAAGGTGACCGTGGTTGAATTCATGGACCAAATCCTGCCGGGTGCTGATCCGGAGTTGGTCAAAGTGGTGCAGCGCCGCGCCAAGAAGATGGGCATGACCATTCACACCAACGCCGCCGCGCAGTCTTGGAAGAAGAAGGGCGATGGCGTCGAAGTCACCGCCGAGGTCAAAGGCAAAACCCAGACTTTCGAGGCCGATCGCATTCTTCTGACCACCGGCCGCAAGCCGCGCACCGAGGGTTTGGGGTTGGAAAGCGCCGGCATCAAGACCGATCAGCGCGGATTCATCAAGGTTGACGCGCAGTGCATGACCAGCACGCCGCACGTTTACGCCATCGGCGACATCACCCACGGCCCGATGCTGGCACACAAAGGTTCGGCGCAGGGTTTGGTTGCAGCAGGCGCCATCGCCGCCAAGCCGGGAGTGGCTTATGACTACAAGGTTGTGCCGGCGGTAATCTTCACCGATCCGGAAGTCGCTTGGGTCGGCTTGACCGAAGCTGAAGCTAAGGAGCAAGGTTACGACGTCAAGATTGGCCGCTTTAACTTTGCCGCCAACGGTCGCGCAATGTCGCTGCAAAACACCGATGGCTTGGTCAAAGTCGTCACCGATGCCAGCGATGACCGCATCTTGGGCGTGCACATGGCCGGACCCAACGTCACCGACATGATCGCCGAATCGGCGGTTGCGATTGAAGCCGGGCTGTCCGCCGAGGACATTGCCTTGACCATCCACCCGCACCCAACGCTCAGCGAAGTATTCATGGAGGCCGCCGAAGACGTGCATGGCCTCTGCGTGCACGCCGCCAAGTAAGCTGGTGCCGGGAGCGCCGCGGTCGCGGGTGTTCCGATTAAGCCGATGATCTTCAACCAAGCCGACGAACTCAAGGTCCTAGACCTCGGGCGCGTCGGCTTCCGCGCTGCTGAGCGGCAGATGTTCGATTTGCTCGCCGCCGGGGCGGAGCCAGGTGCGCCAAACCATTTATTGGTTTGTGAATTCGAGCCGCTGCTGACGGTGGGGCGCGCCGCAAAATTGGAAAACTATGGTGTCCCCGCCGCCGCCGCCGATGCAGTGCCGGCCACAGCCGCCGGCCAAGTCGTGCACCCATCCGGCTTGCCGGTCTACGAAGTGTCGCGCGGCGGCAAAGCCACCTTCCACGGACCGGGCCAAATCGTGGTTTATCCGCTGATTCGGCTAGAAAAAGGCGCGCGCGATCTGCATTGCTACTTGCATGCGCTGGAACAGGCGTTAATTCATGCGGTCGCCGAATCCGGGCTCGCCGGAGGCCGCGACCCGCGCAATACCGGCTGCTGGATCGGCGGCCGCAAAGTGGCATCGATCGGCGTCGCCGTGCGTCGATGGGTGACTTACCACGGCATTGCGCTCAACGTCACCACTGACTTGGATTGGTTCCGCCGCTTCGACCCTTGCGGGTTGGCGCCGGAGTTGATGACGTCGATGGCGACTGAGCTGGGTGCCGAACCGGATTTGCCCACCGTAAAGGGGCACTTGCTGCATCACCTCAGCGAGGTACTGACCAATGACTTCGTCCAAACCGTCTGATCCTTCCTCTCAAGCCGATTCGCATAAAGGCCGAGCGGAGGTTTCCTCCGATTCGCATAAAGGCTTGGATTCGATCTTCCGGCCATCCTCCGTCGCCGTCATCGGCGCCAGCCGCCGCCGCTTCCAGATCGGCCACGAAATCGTGCGCAATCTGGTCGAGGGCGGATTCACCGGCCCGGTTTACCCGGTGAACCCGACGGCATCGGTGGTGCATTCGATGCACTGCTACGCCAAGGTGTCCGACATCCCAGGTCCGGTTGATTTGGCCATCATCGTTGTGCCGGCGAAGTTCGTGCTCGATGCGGTTGAGGATTGCGGCATCAAAGGCGTCAAAGGTTTGGTGGTCATTACCGCCGGCTTCGCCGAAATCGGCGGCGACGGCCCGCGCCTGCAGGAAGAGTTAGTGGCGCTGTGTCAGAAGTATGGCATTCGCTTCGTCGGTCCGAACTGCATGGGCGTGCTGAACACCGCCGAAGAGTTTTCGATGAATGCCTCGTTCGCGGCGACCACACCGACGCCCGGCGGTGCCGCATTCTTGTCGCAGTCAGGTGCACTGGGCGAAGCCATTCTGGCCGATGCGCGTTCGTTGGGTTTGGGCGTTTCGATGTTCGCCTCGGTCGGCAACCGCGCCGACATCTCGCCGCCCGACTTGCTGGAATACTGGGAAGACGACGACAACACCGAGCAAATCCTGATGTACTTGGAAGCCTTCGGTGAACCCGAGCGCTTCATGACCACCGCGCGTCGCGTTTCGGCGAAAAAACCGATCTTGGTGGTGAAATCCGGACGTACCTCGCGTGGTGCGCAAGCGGCGATTTCCCACACCGGTTCGCTGGCTGGTTCGGAAGCGGCGGTGGATTCGCTGCTCGGTCAATGCGGTGTGGTGCGCGTCGACACGATGAACGACTTGTTCACCTTGGCCGGTGCGATTCAGGTCGGCAAATTCCCAAAGGGCAAGCGCGTCGCCATTGTGACGAATGCCGGCGGGCCTGGGATTTTGGCCACCGACGCGTGCATTGATTTGGGTTTGGAGTTTTGCGATTTAGAAGACAAAACCAAAGCCAAGCTGCAGGAGTTTTTGCCGGCCGAAGCCTCGGTCGCCAACCCGGTCGACTTGATTGCAAGCGCCGATGGGCCGCAGTTCGACCGCACCCTGAATGAGGTATTAGCCGACGACAACGTCGACATGGTCATCGCCATTTTCGTTTCGCCGGTCATGATCGACGCCACCGCGGTGGCGCATGCATTCGTCAAACACGCGCAAGCGACCGACAAGCCGATGGTGACTTGTTTGCTGGGTAAGTCGCAGGGTGAGGCTGCGGTCGAGATTTTGAATGAAGCCGGCATTCCGAATTACCGCTTCCCCGAAGAGGCTGCGCGCGCGTTGGCGGGTTTGTACGACACGCACAAGTTGCGCAGTCGCAGAATTGAACCGGCGCCGAGTTACGAGGTCCATGCCGAAAAAGCTCGCGCCGCAGTTGATGCGGCCATCGCCGCCGGTCGCCGCACGATGAGCGGCACCGAGTTGTACGACTTGATGACTGCTTACGGCATTCCGGTCGTGCCCAGCCGTGTGGTTTCCGGTCGCGAAGGTGCGCTGAAAGCGGCCAAGGAGTTGGGCTTCCCGTTGGTTGCCAAGATCATGTCGCACGAGATCCAGCACAAGTCGGATTCGGGCGGCGTCATTCTTGGGTTGCGCAATCGCGAAGAGTTGTTGGACGCTTACGATCAGCTTGAGGATCAATTCCTAGAGCAGGATCCAAACATGCAGCTGTTGATCCAAAGCATGCGGTCCGAGGGCGTCGAAACCTTCTTTGGTGCGGCGACCGACCCGAAGTTTGGCCGCATGCTGGCTTTTGGATTGGGCGGCATTCACGTCGAGATCATGAAGGACGTAGTCTTCCGCTTGCACCCGCTGACGCGTACCGATGCCGAAGACATGATCGACGGCATTCGCGGCAAAGCGTTGTTCGACGGCGCGCGCGGCAAACCGCCGGTGGATCGCGAGCAACTGGTGGATACGCTGCTGCGCCTCAGTCAGTTGTTAACCGACTTCCCGGAAATCGCTGAACTCGACCTCAACCCGTACCTCGCCGGTTATCACGGTGAGAATAGCTGCGCACTCGATATGCGCATCGGGTTGAGTGCTTAACTGGCGCTCTGCTTCTTTCGAAGCCACATCGAGGCTTACTGCCAGATCTGCAACGGCACTGGGCGCGCCCACGAGGTGACGCCTTCGGTGCTGTTGAATGTTGCGACACTTGCGTAAATCACGCGACCAAGCAAGTTGGCGTCGTAAGGCAAAGTAAAGCCGAGGTCGACCCATTCCTGCTGCGGAACGTTATCGCGCCAACCGGGAAGCTTGCGGCTCCAGCGGAAGGTGGTGTCGTTGTTGATCGGCAGGAAAGTGCCGCCGACGGTTTGACCCGGCGAGGTGCCGTCGGCCAAGCAGGCTTGGAAACGATTGCCGTATTGCCCAGGCATGATGAAGCGCATGACCGCATCTTGCCCAATGCGCGGACGATCGACGACGCGTACCCAAGTCTCGCCACCCGGACGCCAATCGGTGATGTCGCCGGAGTTGCTCATGCCGGGGGTGCCTTGATCGCCCAATCCATAGCTGAAAATGCAGCCGTGGAAATTGGCTAATTCCGGCGGTCCGAACAGGTCGGCGCGTTCGCAGGAAATGCCGGGGCCTCCAGGCCATGTCAGATCGTATTCAATGCGATCCAACTCGGAATTGTGGCGGTTGATCAAGCGCAGCATGCCGAGGTCGTCGTCCATGCTCAGGCTCAAAATCGGCAACGCGATGGGCGGCGTGTAATCGCCGTTGCGTTGCGGGATGCCGTCGGCGCCAATTGCCAGGATGCTGCCTTCCTTCATGCACAGGTTAATGCCCAAGGTCACGCTTTCACCAACGTGGTTGGTGATGCGCAAATCGCGCAGGCTCAGCTGTGGGTAACGGCGCAAGCAAGTGATTTCGAGCCACTCGCCGTAATAATCTTCCGATTCATCCGGATCGCGCATGAATTCCGAAATCACCAATTCACCCGGAGTGGGGTGCAGGACTGGGAATTCGTCGCAGAATGCGGTGAAAGTCGTGCCGCCTTCAGTGCGCGCGGTGTAGGTATTGCCGTCGCTCGAGATTTGAATGTTGCCGCCGGCATCTACATAGCCGAAGGCACCGTTGCCCGGGCTGGTGCACCAAACGGGAATGACTCGTTCCGGGTAGTTCAGGCGATCAATGATTTCCTGGCGCGGATGATTGAAGCCATTTGGGCTACCGCAGGTGATGATCGCGAATTCGGGTAGCAGCGCGTCGACGAATGCCTGCGAGGTCGACTTGTTGCCGCCGTGACCATTGACGCGTAAAACATCAACGTCGCCAATCAAGTCGGCCACGGGTCCTTCCACGTCAACCGAGGTTGCACTCGGACCGGTGAGATCGCCGCCGAGGAACATGGTGAAGTTGCCGAATTCCAGCAGCCAAACCACCGACGCCGAGTTTTCTTCCTGGGGCGTGCCACTCAGGTCGATTACGGTGCCGTCGGACAAAACGCCGTCGACTGCGTGGCAGGTCAGCTTGCAGCCGCCGCCAAGGTCGACAACCATCCCGTAAGGAATGGTTTGGCGCAGCGAACCCATGGCTGCCTTGTAGTCCAGGTATGGCTGGGCAGTGGGTTCGTGGGTATCGCCACGATCCAGCACCACGTCGGCGGAGATGCCGCCGTTGACCAACTCATCCAAACCGCCAATGTGGTCGGTGTGGTAGTGGGTGGCGCTGATGTAATTCAGGTGGGTAATCCCGCGTGCGGTGAGCTCGGGGATCAGAACTTCGGTGCCTTTGCCTTCCAGCCCGCCGTCGAGGAGGAAGGTTGTGCCGGTCGGGCTGGTGATGAGCGTGGCTTCACCTTGCCCGATATCAAAAACAACAATCTCCACGGTCTCGGTAGACCGGGGATCGGTGGTGACTTGCGGGGAGGTTGCCGCAAGCTGTGTGCACAAAAAGGCAGCGAAAAAGGTACCGGCCAGGGGGTGCCGCATGAGGAATGAATCAAAGGGGAGGTTGTTGAGACTAGATTATCACGAAATCTAGGACTTCGCATTGAAACCTAAGCCTCCCTGGCTACCACACAATCATAGCAATCGGCGTAGCCTGCGACCGAACTTGATCCGGCGGATCGTAGGTGACGACGATGGCGTAGAGGACCATGCCGAACAGCGCGCCGTTATTGGGGATAGCAGCGGCTACAAACGCCTGTTCCGACACCGGAACGGTTCCGTACCAGCCTGGGATGTTGTGCGTCCGGTTGTAACCTTCATCCAAGTTCGCCGGGATGTGGGTGCCCCCGACGGTAATACCCGGCGTGGTGGATAGGCACAGCCAACCTTGGTACGAGTGGCCGGATTCGCCAGGCATGTACCAATTCATCTCGACTATGCCGCCGACTGACGGCGAGGTCAGCACGTCGATCCATGGGGTGCCGGTTCCGCCCCAGCTGGTGGTATCGGAATCATTGGTTTCGCCGGGGGTCCCGCGGTCACCCAGACCGTAGCTGCTGATTCCGTCGGCGAAATTGGTTTTGGTGGCCGATTCTTCCAGGTCCATGCGTTCGGCCGACACGCCGGTGGCACCGGGCCAAGTGCTATCCCAGGTCATCGAGTCGAGCGTCGGGCCGGCGAGTAGATCGAGTTGGATGTCGTCGTTGGAATTCGACAACGCCATCGTGCCAATTGGCCAAGCGATGGTGGGGGTGTAGCCGCCGTTGGTGCCCGGCAGTCCGTTCCCGCCGATGGTCAGCAACTCACCAGCGTCTAACTGGATGGCAGTTCCTATGCGGAAAAAGTCGCCGCCGCCGCTAGAAACTTCTACGTCGGCTAAGGAAACCGGCGTTCCGACGCGTGCACCGGCCAACTCCAGCCATTCGCCATCGGTGTCATTGACTTTGGTGGGATTGCGCATGATTTCCGACACCACCAAATCTCCCGGACCGGGGTTCGGCGGCGGCGTTTCATCGCAGTGAGCGGTAAAGCTTGCACCGGATTCAGCAGTCACGCTGTAAGTCGAGCCGTCGGTAGTCAGAGAAATGTTGCCGGCCACGTTGACGAAACCCGCTCCGCCGGTGCCTTCCGAGGTGCACCAAATCGGAATGGTGCGATCCGGTCGGTTTAGTCGGTCGATGACATCGGATTTAGGGAAGCCATACGAGTTGGCTTGTCCGCAGCTAATCACCGCGAATTCCGGCGCCAATGTATTGGCGAAGGTTGCATTGGTAGAGGTTCGCGAACCGTGGTGGCAGACCAGCAACACGTCCACATCTCCACACAGCGGGGCAACGTGGCTTTCGACATCGGTAGTGCTGTTGCCGCCACCGGTCAAATCGCCGCCCATGAACAAGTCGAAGTCGCCGTACTCTAATTTCCAGCCGATCGACGCCGAGTTTTCCCATTGCGCACTACTGGAAATGTTGACCGAGCCGCCGCCCATTAAGTCACCTTCGACCACCAAACAGGTCAGCGTTGCACCATCCCCCAGTTGCACCACCTGGCCGGGATTCACCGTTTGGCGTACCGACGAATAGGTGTTCTTGTAGTCGTCGTAACTCTGCGTGCCCGGTTCGTTGCTGTTGCCGCGGTCGAAGCAAGTCGAACACTGAATGCCGGCGTCCCAGACCTCGTCCAAACCGCCGACGTGGTCGGCGTGGTAGTGACTGGCGCCTACGTAGTCCAGCGTTCCAATCCCTTTGGATTGCAAGAGCGGCACAACCGAAGCATAGCCCTCGGCATTAGGACCACCGTCGAATAAGAAGGTCGTTCCGTTCGGACCAATGACCAAAGTGGCATCACCTTGGTCGACGTCGATGAAATGAACTTCGAGTTGCTGAGCGTGGGCCAACGGCACCATGCACAGCGCCATGATGGGGAGCAGGCGTTGCAAGTTTTAGGGGAGTCTTGGGTGACGGCAGGGGAGCTGTGCGGGGAAGGCCGTCGCTTCCCGCGCTTCAACCAGACGGCTGTTTCATTCTACCACCGGTCGATTCTGCCAAATCGCGCATGAAGCGCTGCTTGGTTTTACTTTTGCCCACGCAGATTGCGTGAATGCGCACTCCGCTGCGTTGGTGGGCGAACCGCAGTCCATCCAACATATGGCCGGCGTAGGCAAAACTGCCCCAGCTGCCGCCACCGTCGGAAATGAACAGCATGGTGTCGATTTCTTCGTCTTCTTGCGCTTCAATCAACACGTCGTACATCGAGGATGCCGCGCCGTAATCAAAACCGCGCACGAATTCGACCGCTTGGCGGCAGTTTTTGTCGCTGCTGGCAACCACCTTTTTGAAGCAGCGTTTGCCTTCGCGCACGATGATGTGCAGTTGAATGCGCCCGTCTTTGGGGAACTTAGCGAGGAATGCTTCCAGTTCGTCGGCCGCAGCTTGCGCACAACTGCGATGATCCAGCGGATCATTCATGCTTCCGGATCCGTCAATGACGATGGCGACGCGACTGCTATCAATCGGAATGCCAAACATTTGCGCAACGGTGTCGGCTTCTTGGTCCAACCCGGCCGACGCATCCAGTTTTTTCAACGACTTTAATCCACCCGACCGCATTTCTTTCAGCCACGCATCCCCTTCGCGTTGCCACCAGCCTCGCCAGCTTTGGGCACGCACGCCAAACTGCTGCCCGGTCAAAGCGCGAAGCGCCGCGGCGTAATCTTTTGGGTAACGTCCAGGTGGTTCAGTTTCGGCAACTTCAAGCGCAGTAATGATCAACGGCACCGCCTCGACGATTTGGTGGCTGCGCGCACTTTCGACTACGGCGATGCGCGGTCCAGATTCTTCGCGGCGCAATCCGGCTGCTGCGATCTTGAGATAAGCACGATATTCATCGCCGTCTGCCGCGGCCAATACGTGAATCATCTGTGCCAAATCGCCGGCGTCTTTGCATTTAGCAGCGGCTGCAGTGATGACGCTGCGCTCCTCCGCCGACATTTCCCTTAAGGCAGCAAAGCCAATAAAGGGTGCGCCGGCTTCCAGCAACTTGCCGCGCACGGTTTGGGCACCACCTTTGACATCTTCCAGCAGCAATCGATCTTCTGCCAAGAGTACTCCGACGGTGCGCTGCCATTCACGCTGCACCATGGCGTCGGCTTTGGCGAAGGAGCGATTGAGTAATGGTTTGGCAGATACTGGAGCTTTGCCGCGACGCAACGCGCGCAAACAAACGAGGCGCAGCAGTGGACTGGATTTTTTATTGGCGGCTGCTTCGGCGAGGACCTCGGTTTCGTCGGCATCCTGGGCTTTGATCATCCCTGATACCAGCCAATCCCTCAGATTCGGGCCACCTTTGATCTCTAGCTTGTCATCAAAGATTTCAATCCGAGCTTCCATCGCTTCGACCCCGCGCACATCTGCGAAAGCTTTGGATTGATCGGCGACGGCATAACCATCAGTCGCACGTTCAATTGCTTGGCGCAACTCCTTCGCGTCTTGTTGGGCGGAAAGTTGCGGGGTGAGGCTCGCGCTAAGCGCAAGTAGCAATGTGAAGCTGCGAAGCATGAGTCAGCGGACGGTGCGGAAAAGGGCGATCTTGTGTTTGCAGGGAGTGCAAAAGAAAGGAGGCGAAAACCGGCTGGACGATGAATCCAAGGTTTTCGCCTCCGGGTCGGTTGCGGGGATGGAGTTCACCACCCCCGTACAGACTTAGTTCACGACTGCTTCAGCAGCGTCCGACATGATGAAGCCGGCAGGGGAGCCAGCGTCGAAGACCTGCCACTGCAAGTAGAAGCTGCGACCTGCCAAGTTCGGGTCGTTCGGAACCAGCATCGGCATGCTTGCGTTGCCGAAGCCATCCACTGACGCCGGCATCTCAATGTTCACCGAGGTGTACAAGTGCGATCCCGGAATTCCAATGAAGCCAAGGTTCAATGGCAATGGGCCGTACTGACTCTGAGTGTTGGAACTACCCAGGACCAGAGTTGCATTTCCACCCGGAACACCACCGGACAAGGTGACCTCAATGACCTGACCCAAGTAGGGCAAGCCAATGTTGCCAATGTTGGCAGTGGAGCCGGTCGAAGTTTGGTCGGCCACACCGAATGGCGTGAAGCTGGCAGCCGAGGGCACGAAGAACTCACCTTCCGGAACCACGGTCATGCAAACTGCGAAGCAACCGTCGGTCAGCCAGCGGTACTTGGTCTCTTGCTCACCAACTTGATCGCTGACGCGGTCACCGTTGTTATCGAACAAGTAGTCGACCGAATCTTGAGCGTAGGTGACCGGAGCCGGACCACCGTCGTGGAAGATGGCAAAGCCATCGCCTTGAGCAGCACCACCGTAGATGGTGATCGGCGGGTAATCCATCGACAAGTTGTTCGGGCCATCCAAGAACAAGGTGACCTCACCGGTGTCGTTCAGGTCGCCGTCGCCGTTCAGGTCAAGACCTTGGTAGACCAACGCGTTGGCACCACCGCAGGAGTTGTTGAAAGCAGTGGAAACAATCCAGTAGATGTCCAAACCGCCAGGACCTTCACCAATGGCTACGTCCAACACTTCCAACGAAGCGTAGAGGCCGGTGCCGCTGGAGCTTGGGCAGGACGGGTTGTAAAGCGAACCGGACAAGGTGTCGGCGTTCTGCTCGAGGCCGGCCTTATCGCCAACCAAGTTGCAGAAGTTCCAAGCTTCGCCACCATCCATCGCATCGCCGTCACCGTTCTGGTCTTGGAATGCGTACAGGGTGCGGTCTTGCTGAGCGAAAGCAATGACAACGCCGTTGCCATCAACCATCAAGGCTTCAAAGTCACCCAAGTCAATGTCAACCGGGCCGCCGGTGCCGGCAACCTGCAGGGAGCCTGTGCCGTCGACAAAAGCAGTCATTTCGCCTGCGTCCAAGCAATCGCCATCTGCGTTCAAGTCAATGTAGCAAGCAATGCCGGAGCCTGGCTGAGGAACGGTGTTCCAGTTGTCATCGGTGACGTACCAAGAACCAGTTGTGACATCGTAAACCATGTCATCCGGGCTGGTGTTGGCTACACCGTGTGCGGCACGGGTATCAATGAAGGTGGTCCATTCACCTACATCCAATGCTTCACCATCAGCGTCGTTGTCAACGAACTTCAAGATGACGTCGCCGGTTGCAACCGCCAAAACGGTTGGAGTGCCGTTCATGTTCAGGTACTCCAAGTCCTGAAGGTAGTCGATGTCGGTAGTCGCGTCATAAGCGAAGCGCCAACCTTCATTAGCACCGAAGTAAGTGCCGTCAGCGTCTTCGTCAACGGTGCGACGAATTTCCCATTCCGTGGTAGCTGGGGTTCCACCCCACATGAAATACTCATGGGTCTGCTGGGCAGCCGCCTGAGTGGTAATGGAAGTTAGGCCCAACGCGACGGGGCCAAGGATCATCAGAGTACGCATGAGGATGTTCTGGTGAATTGGGGAGATCTACGAGGTAGGTTCAAGCGGCTAATTCCGCTGGAATCACCGCACATTATAGTTGCAAAAATGTGTTAGCGTAACATCCTTTCTGTAAATTCCCTCGTCCCTGCAACCGCCCTGTC
>CAYFOM010000007.1:0-102830 GCA_964344765.1 uncultured Planctomycetales bacterium
GACAGGGCGGTTGCAGGGACGAGGGAATTTACAGAAAGGATGTTACGCTAACTGTCCTTAGGTTCTTACATGCCTAAGGATACACACAGGGTGTGCAAGTTGGATTTTAAGGGTAACTGGACCAATTCCTTTATGCTGCCCCTAAAGAATTTCTCGCGTCCCTTAGAAGTTAGTGTCGCGCAGGGAAACGAAGCTAAGACAGTTCCATTGAATATTCATGTTAGGTGGACAACCTATCGGGTGCGGTGCTGATTCCTCAGCATTTTGGACCTTAATTGACTATCCTCGGAGGGTCAGCCATGAATCTGGCCCTCCTCCTTCCTCTCCTCTTTAGCGCCGCCCAGGAACCTCCGGGGGCGGTGGATCAGCAGCCGGTGGATTACCAGCGGCAGGTGCGGCCGATTTTGGCTAAGCGGTGTTTGGCTTGCCATGGCGGTGATGAGTCGACGCGCGAAGCGGAGTTGCAGCTGCAATTGCGCGATGACGCGACTCGGCTGCGTGATGACGAATATCGCGTCATTGAGCCGGGGAACGCCGAGGCCAGCGAGCTGATTTTTCGAGTCCAGGACAACCTGGACCCGATGCCGCCGAAGAAAACCGGCCACAAGTTGACCGCCGAAGAGATCGAAGTCCTGACGCGGTGGATTAACGAAGGCGCTGAATACACTCCGCATTGGGCGTTTCAGAAGCCGCAAAAAGCTCAGCCACCGGCTCTGCCCGTCGGCATGCGCGGCAAGGATGTCAGCGCGATTGATGCTTTTATATATGAACGCCTCGCCGCCGAAGGTTTGAGTCCGGCGCCGCGCGCCGATCGCCGCACTTTGATTCGCCGACTTAGCTTGGATCTCATCGGATTGCCGCCGACGCCAGAGGAAGTCGAAGCATTCGTCAACGATCTCAAACCAGGAGCCTATGAACGGCTCGTCGATCGATTGCTCGCATCGCCGCATTTCGGCGAGCGGTGGGCGTCGGTATGGTTGGATTTGGCGCGCTATGCCGACAGCAAGGGGCACGGTTCGGATCCGCTGCGGTCGATTTACCGCTATCGCGATTGGGTGATCGAGGCGATCAACGCCGACATGCGTTTCGACGAATTCACGTTGCAACAAATGGCCGGCGACATGCTGCCCGATGCAACCACCGATCACAAACTAGCGACCGCCTTCCACCGCAACTCGTTGGTCAACACGGAAGGCGGCACCGATGACGAAGAGTTTCGTGTTGCAGCAGTGAAGGATCGCATCAACCTCAGCATGCAGGTTTGGATGGGCATGACCTTTGGATGCGCCGAATGTCACACGCATAAATTCGACCCGATCACGCACGAGGATTACTACAGCACCTTCGCGATCTTCAACCAAACCGCCGACACCGATAAAAACGACGACTCGCCGAAGATTGATACACCAACAGCCGGCCAGCATAACCAACTGCGCATGTGGCGGTCGGAGCAAGATGAGTTGCGTCGTCAGATCGCCGAGGTGCCGGTAGATGAAAACGCTTTTGACCACTGGCGCATTGCCGAACGCAATATGCAAGATGCGTGGAAGCCGGCGGTGCCCCTGATTTGGCGGAAGGAAGATCGAATTGTTGGCAACTACGTGGCGACTTCAAGTGGCTCCATCGCTTTGAAAGGAATCGCCGCCGATAAAGATTCGCTATCGGTGGTGACGCCGAATATTCAGGGAACGCCAACCGCACTGAAATTGCGGACCTTGACGAACGACTCGCTGCCGCGCCGTGGGCCGGGTGCCAGTCCGGATAACGGCAACTTCGTGCTTAGCGAGGTCAGGCTTTATTGGCATCCAGGGCAGGAAATTCAGTACACCCGCGAAGGCGAAATCCTTGGCATCGACCCTGCCAAGGTTCCGCAAGCCCAATACGTCCGCGTTAACTTGCCGGGCGAAAAGCGAATCTTGTCGCTGGCCGAGGTTGAAGTCTTCCGCGATGGCAAGAATATTGCCGGCAGTGGATCGGCTAGTCAATCGAGTACCGATTACGAAGGCGTTGCCGAACGCGCGATCGACGGCGAGACCGACGGCAATTACTTCGGCAACTCAGTTACCCATTGCGCGATTCAAGATGCCCCGTGGTGGGAGCTGGATTTAGGTTCGGCGCAACCGATTGAGCGCGTGCAAATTTGGAATCGTACCGACGGCAATCTTCAGCCGCGGTTGAGCGGAGCCGTGATTGAGCTGCTGGATGGCAACCGCGGCCTTGTTGCTTCCTACTATTTAGTGATTGGCCCGCTCGAAACCGAGCAGTGGTTGACCCAAGAAAAATCGCAGTTGCGAGTCAGCCACATCGCCGCCGATTTTGAGCAGAACGATTACACCGCGGCAATGGCCATCGACGGCAATCCGCAAACGGGTTGGGCGATTGCGCCGCAGCAGGGGCAGGATCACGAATTGCACTTGCACTTTGATTGCCCGCAAGGCGATGGCGTACTGGAAGTGGTCATTGATCAAAACTACGGCGGCAAGCATGTGCTCGGTCACTTCGATTTGAGCTGGACCGACCTGCCTGTGCCACCGACTTTGCTGCCGAATGACGTCAAGCATGCGTTGTTTGCCGAACTTGGTGGTGGGAGCGCGCGCGAAGCGCAAGCCGAGGCGCACAACCAAACGGTGCTGCGCGATTACTTCCGCGACTTGGACCCAGGCATTCAAGGACTGCGCGAAGAACTGGTCGCAATTGATCGCGAGATCAAAGAACTAAAAGTGTCGAAGACACCGGTGCTGGTTGCGCTGCCCGCCGACAAGCATCGCCAAACCTTCGTGCTTGATAAGGGCAACTTCCTGCTACCGATGCAAGAAGTTCACGCCGACGTACCCGCCGCATTTGAATGGGGCGATGGCGCAATCAACGACCGGCGCAAGTTCGCCGAATGGCTGACCCACTCCGACAACCCGCTGACACCGCGTGTGCAAGCCAATCGCATTTGGGCGCGTTTGTTTGGCCGTGGTTTGGTGTCGACCGAAGAAGACTTTGGTGCGCAAGGCGCCCTGCCCAGTCACGAACAACTGCTGGATTGGTTGGCGGTGGAATACGCAAGCCATTGGAGCTTGAAGCAATTCCTCACAACCTTGGTCACTTCGTCGACCTATCGACAAAGTTCACGCACACTGGCTGTGCATTTGGAAAAAGACCCCGACAACATCTTGCTGTCGCGCGGTCCGCGATTCCGTTTGCCGGCCGAGACCGTCCGCGACCAAGCCTTGCTAGTTAGCGGATTGCTGTCGCGCAAAATCGGCGGCCCATCGGTGTTCCCGCCGCAGCCGGATGGTTTGTGGCAGGCAGCATTCAACGGTGAGCGCGATTGGCGCACCAGTCAGGGCGAAGATCGTTGGCGGCGCGGCGTCTACACCTTCTTGCGACGGTCGACACCATACCCGTCGATGGTGGTGTTCGATGCACCCAGTCGCGAAATCTGCACGATCCGTCGCATCCGCACCAATACACCGCTGCAAGCATTCGTCACCCTCAACGATCCGGTGTTCGTCGAATGCGCGCAAGCTTTGGCTCGACGCATGCTGGATTTGAAATTCAACATCTCGACCAGCGCTGATGCCGACGTCGCCAGATTACGTCAGGCTTATCGTTGGTGCACCGCCAAACCAGCCGACGACGCGGTCATCGAAGTGCTGCAAGAATTGCTCGCCGAACAGCGCGCGCACTACCAACAAAACCACGCCGATGCCGTCGTTATGGCGACGGATCCGCTGGGGCCGCTACCGGAAGCCGCGGACGCAACTGAATACGCCGCATGGACCGTGGTCGCCAACGTGCTGCTCAACATGGATGAGTTCCTGAACAAGAATTAGCGATGAACCAAGACCGTAGAAAGTTTTTGTTGCAGTGCTCACTCGGCGCGTTGGGCGTCGCCGGCATGGGTTTCGCGGCTCCGGCAAGCAGCATTGCTCGCCGCACTTTGTTGAACACCGATCCCGCTCCTTATCTGCTGCCCAAAGCGCGTGCCAAGAAGATCATCTACTTGCACATGAGCGGAGGCCCGCCCGGGCTGGACATGTTTGACTACAAGCCCGAGCTGGTCAAACACGATCGCAAACCGTGCCCGCAAGAATTCCTCGAAGGCAAACGCTTCGCCTTCATCAAAGGCACGCCGATGTTGCTCGGCCCGCCGCACAAGTTCAAACAAGTCGGCCAAAACGGAACTTGGTGCACCGAGCTGCTACCGAACTTTGAAAAGATCGCCGACGAAGTGTGCATGATTCATTCCATGCACACCGATCAGTTCAATCACGCACCGGCGGAACTGCTTCTGCACACCGGCACCCAAGTTTTTGGTGGCGCGTCGATGGGTTCATGGATCTTGCACGGCCTCGGCACGATGAATCCAGACCTCCCGGGTTTCGTTGTCATGTTGTCCGGGCCTAGTGACCCCACTGGCGGCAAATCGCTATGGGGGAGTGGATTCCTGCCATCGCATCTACAAGGCACGCTGATGCGCGCCAAAGGCGATCCGATTTTGTACGTCAGCAATCCGGCCGGCATGGATCGCGAAGGGCGACGCAGCAGTTTGGACGCGCTGGCGAAGCTGAACAAGCTTGAGCACGAACGCAACGGATCCCCGGATACGCTTTCGCGGTTGGAGCAGTATGAATTGGCTTATCGCATGCAGGCTTCGGTGCCGGATGCGATGGACATCACCCAAGAATCGGCGCAAACGCTGGAGGATTACGGTGCCAAGCCCGGTGAAGCCAGCTTCGCCAACAACTGCTTGTTGGCGCGCCGCCTGGTCGAGCGTGATGTGCGATTCGTTCAGCTTTACGACTGGGGCTGGGACATTCACGGCACCAACAATGGCGATGACTTAATGGCGTCGTTCCCGCAGAAGTGCAAGGAAATCGACCAACCGGTTGCCGCGCTAATCCTCGATCTGAAAAAACGCGGTTTGCTCGACGACACCCTCGTTGTGTGGGGCGGCGAATTCGGTCGCACGCCAATGAACGAAGCGCGCAATGGCTCGACTAAACTCGGTCGCGATCATCACCCCGATTGCTTCACCATTTGGATGGCCGGCGCCGGCATGAAGGCCGGCATGCACTTCGGCGAAACCGATGAATTGGGTTACTCCATCACCAAAGACCCGGTTTCGATTCGCGAGCTGCAAGCCACGATCTTGCACGCCTTCGGTTTAGATCCATTCCACCTGCGCTATCCGCATCTTGGACTGGATCAACGCTTGGTCGGCCCCGACGATGAAGTCGTTCGCGTCCGCCACGAGCTGTTTGCTTAGCGGCGGACTTGATGATTGCTTGGTGCTTGCTGCGCTAAGTGCTTAAAGCACGAAGGTGATCAGGTGAGCGATGGAGCTCACGCGCGGCAAGTTAAAGCGCGTTTCCACCGCCACCGCTGCCACCGCGTATTGCATGCCAATCAGCGACGCGGTGTCGCCGGCGGCAAAACTCACCGAAGCCAGCCCGTTACCGGAGGCGTCGAGCGTGCCATGCATGTTGCTGTGAGTACCCAGCGCCCAGTAATCGCCGTTGTAGCTATCGAATCCAAAGCCGTCGCGAGCCAACGGAATGTCGATGCCGCCAAGCTGAGTTACGCCAACACCACTGCGCGAAACCAAAATGCGGTATTCCATGCCCGCGGTTGCCTGCGGCATGTCGACCAGCATGTAAGTCGTCGACGCCGACGACGCCGGGATTTCGGTGGCGCTCACTTCCAGCCCGCGGCCGTAACGCCACAGCGAAACGACTCCGGGAATAGGATTGCCGGGGTTCCACTGACTGGTGCAGAAATCAGGCAGCCCATCGTGGGTTAAATCGAATCCACCAGCGAAGGTCAAGCCCAACGCGTTCTCTTCGGCGAATCCATACTGCCGCCAAACTTCATTTTTACTTTGACCGTCGATGATCATCGCCACGCCGGCAATGTTGTCGCCGCTTGGAGATGGAACCTCGGGTTCACTCATAAACAAGTCCATGACACCATCGCCATTGACGTCACCGGCTGCCGCCACTTTGAAACCCATTTGCGCGCTGTGCTGCGATCCCCACCATTGAGTAATCGTGCTGCCGTCGCTACCGGAAAGCAGCGTTGCGTATCCGGGGAAGGTCAGCGGATCCAGAGCGGCGTATGGGGCACCGATCAAAAGATCGGCGGTGCCGTCGCCATTCATGTCGCCGGGGCTGGCGATGGAATAGCCGAAGAAATCTTCGTCGCCGGTGCCGTAGAAGGTTGCCAAAGTTGCGCCATCGACACCCGACGCGATTTCGACGGATCCGCCCTCAAAGTAGAAGGTGTCGTCGGCCGGGGAGGCGATCAGGCAATCCTCGACGCCATCGCCGTTGTAGTCGGGGAAGGCACAAACATCCCAGGCGAAGTTGCTGAGCACATCGCCGGCGCGATACCAAACAGTGGTGCCGTCGGCACCGGAAATTAGCGATGCCGAGCAGATGTTGGTCAACCAGCTGCCTTGTTGACCGACGAGCACATCAGGCACGCCATCGCCGCTTAAGTCGCCGACGCCGGCAATGGCATGAGCGAAGTAATCGTCGTCGGCAACGCCTTCGATGCGGAAGAGCTCGGTGCCGTCGACGCCGGAAAACAGGAACAGCTCACCGCAGCGAAGCAAGCCGGAGTTGCCGTTCGAGCCCGGAGCGCTGACGGCAAAATCGCTGATGCCGTCGGCGTCGATGTCGCCCAAAACAGCAACGCTGGAGCCGAAGTACATTTCGCCCATATCGCCGCTGACTTCGTAAAGCGTCGAGCGGTCGGTGCCGGAAATCACGCGCACCAATCCAACGGCTCGATCACGGCCTACGCCTGCACCAGGAGCACCGATGATCAAATCGGCGGTGCCGTCGCCATCAAGGTCGGGGCTCATCGCCATGGCTGCGCCGAATTGCTCATCGGAATCGGTCGACGAGATCTGCGCGGACTTCTCCCAATAGCCGCCTACCTGTTGGGCGTCGGGCGGGCACAGCGGGAGCGTGAGGAGTAGGGGGAGGAGGAGGTTCATGGGGCAGGTCAGCTTTAAATTATGCCGGATGTGGCCAAGATGGGCACGGCTAACTCTTTTGGATTTGATGGATCCGCCCAGTTTTCTTCCGAGTTGCATATCGCTTTGTTGAATATTCCAAACCGAGTATGAGATTTAGGAATGCCGTATAGTGCAAGCAAGTCAGCTCGATTCCGCGCAATCCTTCATCCCCATGATCATCCTCCAACTTCTGCTCAGCCTGCTGCCGCAAGCGCCGACTGCCGAGCCGCCACCCAATGTGCTGTTCCTCATCGTCGACGACGCCAGCGTGCGCAGCATCGGCGCTTCCGGTGGCAGGTTGGCAAAAACTCCGCACATCGACCAACTGGCAGCGCGTGGAGTCGTCGTCGATAACGCTTATCACCAAGGTGCGTTTAGCGGCGCGATTTGCACGGTGTCACGGGCGATGATTTTGACCGGTCGAACCGTGTGGTCAGTCACGCCCGGCAAGCGCAACTACGGTGGAACCGGCAACCTAAAAACCGACGACGTGTTGATGCCCGAGTTGTTTAAGCAGCACGGCTACCAAACCTTCTTTGCCGGTAAGTGGCACAACGGTAACGCTGCTTTAAAACGCTGTTTCGATCACGCCGACGCCATCGCCGGCGGAATGCTGCCATACAACGCGGGTGATCATGGCGGCGCGCGCGATCCGGCGATTACTCTTGGCCATCTCAATCCAAAGCTGCGTCGCTTGAATGCTCAGGACGGCAAAATCGAGTCGTTTCGCGCCGAGGGTTGGAGTACCGATATCTATTTCGATTGCGCCGAAGACTATCTGAAGAATCAACGGCAAGACGGCAAGCCATTCTTCCTATTCTTGTCGACCTCGGCGCCGCATGATCCGCGCCATGCGCCGGCCGAATTCATGGATCGGTTCGAGAAAGATTCGATGCCGTTGCCGGTCAACCATCAGTTGCAGCATGGTTTTGATACCGGCGACATGCGCGTGCGCGATGAGGTGGTTTACCCGGTCCCGCACGACGCCGAGCAAGTGCGGCGCGAGTTCGAAATTTACCTTGCGATGAACGCGCACATCGACGATCGCGTCGGGCGATTGATGAAACTGCTCGAGGATCTGGGCGAGTTGGAAAATACATTGATCGTGTTCACCAGCGACCACGGTTTGTCGATGGGCGAAAAAGGTTTGATGGGTAAGCAAAACCTGTACGAGGCCTCGTGGCGCGTGCCGATGATTTGGGCGGGGCCGAAGATTCCGGTCGGCAAACGCACCGCCGGCTTCGCTTATTTGCATGGCGTTTTTCCAACGCTTTGCGACTTGCTGGAATTGCCCACGCCCAAACACGCCGGCAAATTTTCGCATGCAAAAATGTTGGCCGCCGCCGAATCTGCTGGCACCGTTCATGCTGTGGAGCACGGCACATCAGGGGTGCCGGAAGTTTTCGGCGTTTACACCAACAACGCCGGAAGCAAACGCGGCATTCGCTCGCTGCGGCAGGGCGATTGGAAGTTAATTCATTACCTGCATAACGACCGCACTCAACTTTTCCATCTGGGCCGCGATCCATGGGAAATCAACGACCTCGCCGGATTGAGCCAATATGCGGCTCGAGTTGAGCAAATGAAAGCGCGCCTGCGCACCTGGATGGAAGCCGAAAACGATCCGCAACGATGATTTCAACTCTGCTTTCCCTACTCGTCGCGCCTGCTATGGCGGCGGCACTTGCACCCCAAGGATCGTCCGAGGATTACAAGCGTGCCGACGAATTCCGTCAGCGGTTCAGCGGCAAGTTGTTCGGTCACGATGTGAAGGAGCAATGGCTCAGTAACGGCCAACTGCTTTATTCGGTGTCCGCGGCCGATGGCGGCTTCAATTTGGTTTTGGTCGACCCGCAAGGCGAAGCCATGTTGCAAAAGAAGGTGGTGTTGAGCACCGACCGACTTCGTGAATTCATGATCAACGCCGGCATGGGCGGACGTCCGGCGCGCATTGTGCGCATTGCCCAATCGGGCGGAGCGAAGGCGCCGTTGCAGTTCATGCTGAGCGATGGTCAAGGCGTGGTGCAATATGATTTAGAAGGTGGTGAATTGGCTGCCGTTGCGCCGGAGAAGGCGACGGCGTTGCACTTAGATCCGTTGAAGCGATTTGCTCGAAGCCGCGACCATGGCGGCCGATCGGCCATCCATTTTGTGAATCAACTGGACGTCGCCTTGGAAATGATTTGGGTGGATCGATCCGGCAAAGAGAAGCACTATGGCGAAATCAAGCCGGGTGGCGATCATTGGATGAGCACCTTCAACGGCCATGGTTTTCGGCTTCGGGATTTGAAGGGCAAGACGCGTTTTTACTTCGTTGCCGCTAAGGAGCCGGGCATTGCGCTGATGACTCCCGAGCTAGAGGCGGAGCTCCACGCGGACGAGCCTGAGCGGCCGAAGCGAGAGCGCAATAAGGAGCCTAAATTCCGCCATAAAGTTGAGCGATCCGGGGTGGCCGAGCACACGGTTAGCTTTGTGGAATCGTCGCCCAAGAGCCAAATTCAGCCGAAGCTGCATCAGTTTAATTACCTCAAACCCGGGGATGATTTGGGTAAATGGACGTTGAGTATTCTCGGTCCGGGTGAAGATGGCGGTCAAAAAATCACCGTAGTGGAGGACAAGCTCTTTGCTCAGCCCTTCAACCTCAACCGCTTTCAGTGGTACGAAAACGGCACCAAGCTGCGCTTTGTTTACAACCAACGCGGCCATCAAATCCTGCGCTGGATCGAGGTGGACGCAAGAACCGGCGAGGCACGCACCCTGGTTGAGGAAAAAAGTTCCACCTTCGTCGATTACGCAGGCAAGACCTACGTGCGCGTCATGGCCGACCGCAACGAAGCGTTGTGGATGTCCGAGCGCGACGGCTGGAACCATCTGTACTTGATCGACCTGGATAAGGGCGGAATCAAACGTCAGTTGACGCAAGGCGAATGGATGGTGCGATCCGTCGAAAAGGTCGACGTCGCCGGTGGCGAGGCTTTGATCAAAGTCATGGGCATCCATGCCAATCAAGATCCATATCACCAGCACTACGCCATCGTCAATTTGGACAGCGGCGAGCTCACCATCTTGACCGATGGCGACGGAACTCATCAGATTGATTGGTCGCCGGATGGGCAATACTTCGTTGACCGTTTTTCGCGCGTGGATAAGCCGACGGTGACGCAGCTACGGCGTCGCAATGGCGAATTGGTTTGCGAGTTGGAACGCGGAAATATGCAAAAGCTGGTCGACGCCGGTTGGCGCATGCCGCAGCGTTTTGCGGCGAAGGGCCGTGATGACCAAACCTTGATTTGGGGAGTGGTTTATCGACCGACCAACTTCAATCCGCATCGCAAATACCCGGTGATTGAGTCGATTTATGCAGGTCCGCATATCGCGCACGTGCCGAAAGCCTTTGCCGTGCACCGCAAGGCAATGGAAATGGCAGAGTTGGGTTTCGTCGTCGTGCAAATCGACGGCATGGGCACCAATTGGCGCGGCAAAAAGTTCCATGACATCGCGTGGAAGAATTTGCATGATGCCGGCTTCCCGGATCGGAAGCTTTGGATGCAAGCGCTGGCCGCAAAAGAGCCGGCGATGGATCTTTCGCGGGTTGGGATCTACGGCGGATCCGCCGGCGGTCAAAATGCCATGCGTGCACTCATTGATCACCACGATTTTTATCACGCCGCGGTTGCCGATTGCGGATGCCACGACAATCGCATGGACAAAATCTGGTGGAACGAACTGTGGATGGGCTGGCCGGTGGATGAAAGCTACAGCGAGGCATCGAACGTTGATCATGCTCATCGCATGCAAGGTGACTTACTGCTGATCGTCGGTGAGCTTGATCGCAATGTTGATCCGGCATCCACCATGCAAGTGGTCGACGCGCTCATCAAAGCGGACAAAGATTTCGACCTACTCGTGATGCCCGGTGCCGGTCACGGCGCTGCCGGTTCGGCTTACGGAACCCGTCGCACGCGCGACTTTTTCGTGCGCAAGCTGCTCGGCGTGGAACCGCGATGGAATTGAGAGAGGCGAACTCAAATCAATTAGAATGGAGCCGAGGAAATATTCATGGCCAAATCCTTCCGCGAAAAATTAGCCGAAGTCAAGCCGGACCTGCCACGCGTGCAGGACATCGATCCGAAGATGGCGAAGAAGTGGGGCGAAGGCACCATCTTGATGCCGACGGTACAAGAGGTTGACGCGTTGATGAAGAAGGTGCCGAAGGGCAAGCTGATGACCATCAATCAAATCCGCGAAAACCTCGCCGCCAAACACGGTGCCGACATTTCGTGCCCGATCGTCACCGGAATCTTCGCGCGCATTTCCGCCGGGGCCGCCGGCGAGATGTTGGACGAAGGGCGCAAGCGCGTCACGCCCTTCTGGCGCACCCTTAAAGGAAAGGGCGAGATCAATGAAAAGTACCCGGGCGGCTTAGAAGGTCAGCGCGAACGCTTGCAAGCCGAGGGTCACGAAGTCGTGCAACGCGGCAAAAAGATGTACGTCGCCGACTTCGAGAAACGATTGGTCAAGCTTTAGAGCGCAGCTTCGCTACGGCAGGAAGTCGACGCGCACCGCATTGCTGAAGCCGTAACCCTGCGGCTGAGCCGGGTCTGCATAAACAGCTTGGGTGTAGATCGAAATCGGGCCCAAACCACCGGCGATATCCGGCCACAGCCAACTGCCTTCTTCGTCGAAGGTGAAGTACTGGATGTCGTAAACCGGGATCGGAATCAGCGTGCCGCCATTCCAAGACGTCGGTTGGAAGTTGGTGCCGTAAAGCAAAGCACCGGCACCGAGCGGCTCGCCGTAGCTGACCATCAAGTCGGCCGTGCCGCCGCTGGCCAGCGGATCGCCACACACAGTCAGCAGCGCAGTTCCCGGACCGCCATAACCCAAGTCGGTTTGGCAAACGGTCGCTGCAACCACGGTGTCGACGTAATCGGTCACCTCGCGCAACGTAATCTCCACCGCAGTAGTGGTCGTCGGCCAATCCAAATTGCCGCCGACGTGCACATGTCCCGCCGCTACACACCAATTCGGGTGCGCCGGCGACGAACGATCATCGCGATACCAAACACCGTTGTAAGCGATGAACTCCGACAAGAAGCCGCCGCCGTCGCCAGTCCAGTTGACGTAACCGTTGATATTCAAACCAGCGTTATTAATCGCGTCGACGATGTCCTGCACCGGCAACGATGACTCAATTAGCGCATCGGCGGGGCGGGAGCCGTCGGGCGGCAGCAGGTCGGGATAGCGCGGATCCAAATAATCCGGAATCCAAGCCGTGCGGTTGTACTGATTGATCTCGACCTCCCAACTGCGATCGATAAATCCGCGACTGAAAGTAATGATCGCAATCGGCTGCAAGTTGTGAACGAAGGTCCAAAAATCCAACGTGGTGTCTTGGTAATCGACTTCCAAATCACCGTGGCCCTTGCCGCACGAGAAGCAATTCGGGTTGTTGAACTCGGGGAAATAAGAGATCACGTCATAACCGCGATTTTCCCAATTGGAGCCCTGCCAACCCAGTGGATTTTTCAACGGATCGGTGCTGAACTGGCGCACGCCTTCATTCGTTGGCGGCCAGTACCCAGTCAACAGAACAACAGGCCGCGTCGAGCGATTGAAGCGCGGGCCCTTGCTAACGTCACCGACCCAGCCCGGGGTCCAAGGTGCCGAAGCATCCAACCAAGGCGAGTTATGGGCCAAACGGTCCAAGGCTTGGGAAATCGAAGGAGCCTGCTCCGGATAATCCAACTGCTTGGCACGGCGCACCTCGACGTCGCCGCGCTGGGCGGCAAGCGGAGCGGTTAACGCGGCAAAGCAAACTGCAAACGCTATTCTGGTAGCTGAAATCATGGCTTTTACTTTACCAAAGTTCTTCGCCGCCGCCTTGTTGCTGCCTGCCTGCGCCGGATCGCCCTCCGAGGCTGACCTCAAGCAGATGCATGAGCAAATGCACGAACAGGTCCGACAAACCGAAACCGCCTTCGCCGCCACCATGGCCGACCGCGATTTCAGCGGCTTCCAATCCTTCCTCGCCGACGAAGCCACCTTCCTTTCCGCCGGCCACACCCTGCGCGGCAAGCAACAAGTCGCCGACGCCTGGGAGCCGCTGTTCGACGGTGAAACCGCACCGTTTTCGTGGCAGCCGGAACGCGTCGAAGTTTTGCAAAGCGGCGACTTGGCGCTGAGCACCGGACCGATTCACGATCCCAATGGCAAACGCGTCGCCAGCTTCACGTCGATTTGGCGGCGCAACACCGACGGCACTTGGCAGATCGTGTTCGATTTCGGCAGCGAATAAAAAAAACCGGCGACGATAGCTCGACGCCGGTCTTCGAGGTAGGTGAACTTACTGGATCAGAGCAACACTGGTCGTTGCGCAAGTTTCGAGATCAAGTGCCTGCAAATACACCGTTCCGCAAGCCCCAGGGGGCACGGTGAAGGGGAAGACAATGTCGCCCGCCGCGTTGGCCGTCAGCGTGGTGCCGAGGGTGACCGTGTTATCGAGGCCGAGCATGGTGCCGGCGCAGGGATAACCATTCGGGATGATGAACGATCCCGTTCCAAAGCCATAAAGCAGTGCGACCTGCTTATTTGCCGATGCGCCGTTGATGTCGACCTGCAAAGCATCCGGGCAGCTGCCGGTGAGCTCCATGATGAAGGTCGGCTGCGGCTCCACCGTGCCGCCGGTTGCATGACCTTGATAAACCCCACCGCGTTCGATGTCGAAGGTGCTGAGCACCGGATCGACGATGCCGGCGGTGGTTGGCGTCAGCTCGTTGGTGAACTTCAGCATCACGTCGAGGCCGAGGTTGTGCCAGTTACCGAGCAGCGAAAATTCGATTTGCTTGGTTTCAATGGTGATGACCATCTCGTTGAGATCGGAACCGAACCAAGGAATGTTGACCCACTGCATTTCGCCGATGCCATTTTCAAAATCACCCGGTGTATAAGTCCAAGTGAATTCACCGGTCATCGGATGCGACGAAGCGTTGGAACCGTGGCTGATGTCAGGCTTCAGCCGCACATTTTCCAAGCTATAAGTGATGGTTTGCGTTTGGGCCGCCGCAGGGACGGCCAAAACGACTGCTGCGAAGAGGGGGAGAAGTTTTTTCACGGTGGGATTTACAGACTTGGAGGTATGTAGGGGGACCTCTAAAGTATTCCGCTGAAACCACTCTGAGGTGACAAAAATGTCAAGGTTTTACCGTCGGCGGTATTTTCACCAACCGAAAAGTCGGCTTTAGTGGCCCTAAAGAGCCTTTCTTGGCGGTATGACCGCGTTGGAAACCAGCAGTCCACTTACCAAGGAAAATGCCGTGGTCAGCATCTGGAATCCTTGCTCGAGGCCGACTAGCGGATCGCCCTTCATCAGCTCGGTGATGCTGAGGAAGCCGATCGATCCCGGTACCAGCACGAGGATGCCCGGCAAACGGGTGATGGTTGCCGGTCGATCGAAAATTCGGGCGTAGAGGTTTGAGCCGGCTCCGGCTAACAGCGCGCCGAGGAAGACGCCCAACTCCGGACCGAGTTCAGCGATTCCTGCTTCCAGCGCCAAGTATGGCGCCATCACTGCGATGGTGATCCATGGCAGGTCGCGAGCTTTGGCTTGGAACAACATGCCTAAGGTGATGCCGGCCACTGCCAGCGCCGTCGGCTCGACCCAAATTGGCCACGCTTCCGGTTCGACCAAAACTGGCGCACCTACCAACCATTCGGCCAAACGACGGCCGCCGAGCACGCCGAAGCCGAGCATCATCAGCAATAGGCTGGACCAAGCTAAGCGACCAGTGCCTGAAATAACGTTGCGTTGTGCCAGTTCGGACACCGCCGTGGTCAGGGTGAAACCGGGCAGCAGCACAATGATTCCCGCCAGCGTTGCCGTGTCGACGTCGGCGCCGCCTAGGAAGTGACCGCCGATGACCGCAGTCAACGAAACCAAACCGGCGCTCAGCAACTCATGCAAACCAATCAGCGATTGCTTCGGTCCGGCGATTTGCAAAAACAAACCAAGGATCAACCCGCAGATGCCGGCCAACACTATCTCCATCGGCCCACCGCCGAAGAAGGTCGACGCCGCCGCCGACGACAGCGCGAAGCAGGCGGTGATGATTACAGGTCCGTATAACGGCTTCTCTTCGTCGATCTGATCGATCTTCAAAATCCCGGCAGCCGGCGTGATCTTCCCTTCGACCACGTCGTTCCACAAGCGATCCAACCGAACCAACTTGTCGAAGTCGGCTTCGTTGCGTTGCAAACGATAAAGGTGAGCGAATCCTTCTTCACCGGGCAACTCGAACGACGCCAGCAATGCCGTCGGCATCGAGAAGAAGTGGCCGCGCAAGCCCAACTCGGTCGACAATACGCCCATGACCGCCTCGAGGCGGGTGGCGGAGGCGCCGTAGATGTGCAGAGCTCGCCCCAACTTGAGGGCAAATCGCACACCTTCGCGCTTATCGACCGGGAGGTTGGTGGGCGGTGCCATGTTTCACAGCGGCGGACGACGTCGTCCGAACCGGGCATTTTGCCGAGCAATCGCGGAAAAGCAACCCTATTCTGGGCTTCGTGACTTCTGCCAAACCCTACCGCGAATTAACGCCAGCCGCCCTGATCGGCGGAATCATGGTCGGCGCGCTGCTCAACATGGGCATTGTTTACGCCGGCCTGCAAATCGGATTCACCATTGTGGGCTCGACCGTTGCCGCGGTAATTGGCTTCGGCGTGCTGCGCGGGCTGCTGGGCAAAGGCTCGATTTTGGAGGTCAACATCTTCCAAACCGTCGCCTCGTCGGTGAACACGGTGAACGCCGGCATCATTTTTACTGTGCCGGTTTTGTTCCTGCTGGGGTTTGAGCAGGACATCAATTACGGCGCTTTGATGTTGGCGGCAATCGCCGGTTCCTTGCTTGGTGTGGTGATGATCATCCCGCTGCGTAAGCAGATCATTGAGTATGAACGGCTGCGCTTCCCTGAAGGCGTTGCTGTAGCCACAATCTTGAAGTCGCCCGGCGCGGGCATGGAGAAGGCGCGCTTGCTGGTCATTGGTGTGGCCGTTTCCGGATCGGTGGCGATATGCACGCACCTCGGAGTTCTGGGGGAAAGCTTCAACTTGGGGCAAGCCATTGGCATTCCCGGAGCAATTACCTTTGTTCTCGCAACCAGCATGTTGAGCTTAGGAGCTGGTTATTTGGCGGGTCGCGGCGGTTTGGTCGTGCTGTATGGAACCGTTCTGAATTACTGGGTCTTGGTGCCCGTCGCTGTAGGTTTGGGTTGGGTGTCGGAGCAGTACCTGGGATTCGGACTGTTCGACTTTGTGCATGACAACTACGCCCTTGCCGAGGGAGAAGAGCTGCCGGCCGACCTTGCATATGCCAGTAAATTCCTCGGCGACTTTTCGCACTTCACCAGTCGCCATGTGGGCATTGGCATGATCTTGGGAGGTGCAGTTGCCGGAATCTTGTTGGCGCTTCCGGCATTGAAGTCGGCATTGGGAAGCTTGCGCACTGGTGGCCAGACTGGACGCCGCGAAGAGGTGCCGATCTCCGTGTTGAACGGTGGCTTGATTTTGGGCATGGCGATGCTGTTCATTGCTACTAAGATCGCCGGCGGCGACCACCTAAGTTGGGGCAAAGTCTTTGCCGTCACTTTGGCAGGCGGTGCCTGGCTGTGGTTGGCAGGATTGGTGGTAGCGCAAACTACCGGTCGAACCGACTGGTCGCCGTTGTCCGGATTGGCGTTGATTGCCATTGCCATCATGATGGCGATCATGGGCACCGATTCGGTGTACGTGGTACCGGCTGTAACCGTCGGTGCATCCATCTGTGTTGCAACGTCGATGTGTGCCGACATGATGGCGGACCTCAAAACTGGCTACTTAGTCGGTAGTCGGCCATTACGTCAGCAAATTGCCCAAATTGTTACGTGTTGGATCGGCCCTGCCATTGCGCTCGTAATTGTGATCGTGCTTTGGAAGGCTTACGGATTCGGTCCGGATCAAGCCAAGGTTTTGCACGAACGCGCGATGGAAGCCGGAGGCACGGTGCTCGAAGAATTTAAGGCTGCTGGTGGTACCGAGACCGATCTACCCGAAGGGATTCCAAAGCTTGGAGCTCCTCAGGCGGGCGCGCTTGAGTCGGCCATTCAAATTGTTCAAAAGGGCGACGTCCCTGTCGGCAAGTACGCCGGTGGTGCCATTCTGGGCGTGGTCGTGTCCTTCCTGGTTTCGCCGGGGCTCGGCGTGATGGTCGGCTTGTCCATGTACCTGCCATTCAAATACATGATCGTGTTTGGTATCGGCGGCATCTTGAACATCATCATCTCGCGGCGCAAAGGCGTGCGTTGGGCGGAAGACAAGGGCGTACCGCTGGCTGCCGGATTAATTGTTGGTGACGCGTTAGTCGGCGTCATCTTTGCCATCATTGAGGTGGCTTCATCCATGTCTGCATAACCTGAACCACGGAGAATAAACATGATCTACATTGGCAACCTGCTTCTGATCCTGGGCGTGTGTTTGGGAACCGTCGGTGCTGCTGGATTTACCGATCCACCCGAGCCGAAGTCTTACGGATTGTTCGGCGTCGGTTTGGTGCTGGTCGTGGCCGGCGGATTAACGGTTCGACGCGCAACGCGTTCGTCGGCCGCCGGTACCGAGCACATGGCTGCTGCGGTGGGGGACTTGCAGATGAAGATCCAATCCATCGCCAAGCGCGTCGGCGAAATCGATGAAGCTAAGGACGGCTTGAACTCGGAAGACTTCTGTGAGCAGATCGACGGCTTGCTGTCCGGCGAATACTTTGAACTGGGTGCCAAGAACGAGGAATACCAGCAGCTGCTGGGCTTCAGCAAATACAGCAAAGTGTGGACCGGCATTGCCGTCTGCGAACGCCTGCTCGCCCGCGCCTGGTCCATCGCCACCGACGGCCACTTTGACGAAGCCAAAGCCGAACTGCCGCTCGCCAAAGCCGAAATCCAGGCTTCGGTGCAAGCGTCTGAAACTTTGTAGCGTTTCGGCGATTGGTGCGTTTTAATGGAACCTCAGGGTTTCATGGAACGCCCCATGATGTTTCCGCGCGCTTTTCTGCTTTTCTTATTCTGCACCGTCGGAATTTGCTGCAACGATGCAGAGCCGCTGGAGGTGCCGCAACTGGGCTATGTGCAAGGCTATGATGAATTAATTAATCAAAGGCAATACTGCCGCTTGCATGAAGCTCGTATGGGCTTTTACCTCGGTTATAAATCGAACTTAAAGCTGCCGGATTATTACGCGCTTCATTCGTGGGCGGACGTCGATGCTCCAAAGGGAGGGGAGCCAATTGATATCGATTGCGGAATGGACCGATACGCGTGGATTTGGTCCTGCGTAGCATGCACGGATTTCCGCCCGGCTTTGTCGGGGCCGCGTCCAGACCTCAATCCGCCGGTTTACCTTTTCTCCAGGACCATATGCCGGCTTCACGGCAACTCGCTTTCGCCCGTGGCGCGTAAGAACGATCCATCGCGGTTTAGGGAAGACGTACTGGAGGCTGCCAAGCTGTATTTCCCCAATGCCGGAAGTGAGGGATTCACGGAAAGGAGTAGTCCTATCGACGATTCAGGATTGGAATGGCTTTCCTCGTGTGCGGATTGTGAAATTGCATTCCGAGAGCATCCCAGTTTGTGCTTGGGGGCATATTGATGAATAAGCTGCTTCTTTGTTTGGCATTGGCTTTCGTTGTGGCGGCGGGTGTTTGGCGGATATCCGTGGAGGAAGAGGTACCGGAGACAGTCGCAAGCCCAAACGCGCAGAATCAGGAGGCCTCTGGTGAGGCCGAAGAGATTTACCTAACTGAATTCGATGAGCTTAAAGGTATGGACGAACTCGGTGGCCTGACCCGGTATTGCCGTATTCACGAAATTCGGCTTGGCTATCGATTGAAAATGGAGCCAATTGGCTTTCAGCTAGCTGCAGAAACTCTTCATCAATATGCACAAAGGGATGCATTTGTGAACGGGGAGCGAACCGGGACTGCAAGTGGAGTCGATTGCGCATCCTGGTGCTGGTCATGCATCGGTTGCGTCGAGAATATCGAGCCATCCGACGGTTCACATCCGCAATGGGATGCACCGGTGGCGCGAATGGGAAATTTAAGCTGTCGGGTGCATGGACATACGCTGAGCCCGGTAGCAGGAAGGGAATCGACTTCGAATTGGGATTCTCCGCTAGCGCTGGAATCGCGAATGCACTTCCCGAATGCCGCACGAGGTGGGCATGCGGAATTCGTCCAGGAAGTCCTCGGCATGAAGACGTCGTGGCTGTCCTCATGCCCTGAGTGTGAGGTCAAATGCCAGGAGTATGGGATGAAGCTTCTGGAATGGTTGGGGGGCTGTGATTATTGAAATGAAGAACCCGCTGTTTGCTCTGTTGAAGATTGTTTTTGTCGTGGCCGCCTTGGGATGGTTGGTGTCCAAGTATCTGCCGACGAAGGTGGAACCATGTCCACCAGACCTGCGCAATTTTTTGACTGAGGTCTGTGAGTTTCACGGCACTCGGCTGGGGATTTCGGTGCCTCCATTTCCGGTTGTCCCAACTTCAGGATCCGTAAACATGGAAGCGCGAAACTCCCACCACGCAAATGATCCCCGGTATCTCACCCTGGAGGTTTGGGATACCCGGCAGGGCCACCGATGGATTTGGTCTTGCTTTTCCTGTGCCCACCAATCCCTTCATGAATTTGATGCATCCACAAAACCTGCTCCGCTTTCCGATGCTCCCGTGGAGGAGTTCTCTCGTCTGGAGTGCCGGGTCCACCAAACCTAAATACCCCAATGCCGGTTCAATCGGTTACTCCGAGCACGTCGTACGGGTAGAGGGCAGCGACTTGGATTGGTACGCCACCTGCTTGGCTTGTGAAAGGGCTGCCGGAATCCAGTTATTGAATGCCTATGCCTACCAGGACTAGCCCCTTCAGCCACGGCAGCCAAGCTGCCGATTCGGTAGCATAATGGCCCAGGCCCAGCCTCCCCGGTCCTGAATCGCTGTCCCGATGAGTCAGGTGGAATCCAATCCCGTATCCGAATCCTCGTCCCAGAAAGGCGGACGGGGGTTTCTTGCCTTCTTTTTCGGAGCCGCCACGCTGGCTCTGCTGCAATCGCTGCTCTACCCGCCGGTTGCGCACCAGCCGTGGGCCGAGCAAATGGTCCTGCTGTGGGTGGGCGCGCTGATTTGGGTCGCGCCGCTGGCGGTGATCGTCGCCTTTTTCGGCAACGCCGGCCCGCTACCGAAGCTGTTCGGTGAAGCCGGCACACCGCTGCGCACCATCCGCGCCTTCCACATCGGCGCGCTGGCCGTCACGCCGCCGATTTGGGGCCTGATGCACACCGCACTCGGCGTGGGCGCGGTATCGCAAATGGTGATGTCGATGGGCTTGCCGATTCTGCTGCTACCGCTGGTGCTGATGATCCCGGCCCGCGGCGCCGGATACGCCAAAACCACCAACTTGCTCGGCGTCGTCGGCATTTTTTCCGGCATCCTCGCGATCTTCCTCGGGCCGGTCAGCAACTGGATCAACTACGGCCAATACGAAAAGCTGACGCTGCGGCCGATGGAGCGCGACTTCGTTGTCAATGCGTCCGAGCAAACTCCCGACGTCATCCTGATCTCGGTGGATACGCTGCGGTCCGACGCGGTGCTGCCTGGCAAGTACGGGGCCAAGACGCCGTTTTTGGATAGCTTGCGCGACGAAGGCACTTGGGCCGATTACGCGCTGTCGTCGTGCAACCGCACCGTGCCCGGTCACGCCGGCATGTTGAGCGGGCGCGGCTCAATGTGGCACGGCCTGCACATCAACAACATGCAGCTGCCGGAAACGCTGCCGAACATCAGTGTGAAGTACCAGGAAGGCGGCTACCGCACGATGGGCTTGATCAGCAACGCGCTGATGCGCACGATGACCGGCTTTGAGCGCGGCTACGACGATTTCGACGACGCGATCGTGCGCGACACCGCGATGGTGCAGGTGTTTTTGATCGCCGCCGAGCGCTACTCGCTGCTCAGTTATCTGCTGCCGCGTCAGAAATATCGTCGCCTGATCATGGTCGGCATGTTTGCGCTGCACGGCCGCCACACCGCGCAGCCGGAAGAGCTGTCGTTGGGCGGTCAAGTGACCAGCCGCGGCTTGCACATGATGGAGCAGGCTTACGAAAACGATCAGGCTTACTTCTTCTTCCTGCACTACATGGATCCGCACGAGCCGTACTCGCCGCCGATCGGATTCCATGGCGCGCGCCCCGGCGATGAACCGCTGGACCGCTACTTGGAAGAGGTGGCCTTCATCGATTCGTGCGTGGAGAAGGTCGTCACCCGCTGCCGCGAATCGGGGCGGCCGTTCGTGATTTTGTTCACGTCGGACCACGGCGAGCACTTCGGCGAGGTTTTCGTCGGCAAGGAGTATTGGGGACACGCCAATACGCTGTACAACGAAAACCTGAAAGTGCCGTTCATTCTGTACGGCGACGGCATTCCGAAGGACAAAAAGGTCGAGTTCGTCAGCCTGGCCGACGTCGCGCCAACGCTGCTGAAGCGCTCCGGTTTGCAGACCGAGGGCATGAAGGGCAATAGCGTGCTAGATCCCAACTGGCCGTTTGTTGATCGGTCGACGATCAAGCACTACTCGCGCGATGAGCACTACTACAGCTTCATCCTCGGCGATTACAAGTGGGTGAGTCCTTACGATTGGAAGCCTACTGATCCTTATGGCGGTGAGCTTTACCGCTGGTGGGATGACCCGTTCGAGCGCACGCCGCTGGAGTTGGATGAGTTGCCGGAAGAGGCGTGGACCACCTTCATGACCGACTTGCAAAACGCTCCGCCGCCGCCGACCACCGAATACGATCCGGCCGAAGCGGCGAAGCAAATGGCGGTGTTGGAAGCGTTGGGTTACCTCGACGAGGTCAACAAGCTGAAGAAGCAGGCGGAAGAGGCAAAGGATTAGCCCCTTCCAGCCTAGGCTGACTTACGGGACGATTTCCAAGCGCACGGCGACGGAGCTGTATTCCGGCAGTTGGCCGCTGGGGTTGGCGATGGCGGCGAAGTGGTAGACGTTGCCGATGATGCCGCTGGGCAGGCCGCCGGGCACGGTGAGGTCGGCGGATGCTTTGGCAGACCCGTCTAACGTTCCATGCAGGTTGTTATGCAGCGGCACCGGGTAGTTGCCGAAGTAGCTGTCGATGACTAGTGAATCTTGGGTCAGTGGGATGGCGATGCCGTGGTTGGTGGGGCCGGTTCCCGATCCCGAGATCAGGATTTTGTAGTCGTGACCGGCAGCGGCATTTGGAAAGGCGAGTTGGTAATCGATGGTTCCACCCGAGGCGGCCGAGACTTCAAAGGTGCTGGGGCTAAGGTATGGATTCAAACCGTAAACAAACGCCGAGCCGACGTCGCTCATGGTCAGCGTATCGGCGAAGTATGCACCGACGATGACGTCGGGGAAACCGTCGTTGTTGGTGTCGCCGGCGTCGTTGACGGCGCACCCCATTCGGTCCATTGGTTGGCCGTTCCATTGCTGCATCACGCTGCCGTCGGCACCGGAATAGAGATAGGCGGAACCGGCGTTGGGCAAGCCATTCGGCATTGCATTGACCGCGCCACCGATGACGTCGGCGTATCCATCTCGATTGACGTCGCCGGCGTTGGAAACCGAATAACCGAGGTGAGCGCCGGCCTGCGGACCGGTCCATTGATAGAGCAAACTGCCGTCAATGCCCGAATAGACGAACATTTGACCGGAATCATCGTTGGTTCCAAACCACGCACCGACGACGACGTCATCGTAAGAGTCGCCATTGACATCACCGGCACCGGTCGCCGAATACCCAAAGTGATCGTTATCCAACGTGCCGTACCAAGTGTGAATCAGCGAGCGATCGGCGCCGGAGTAAACATAAACTGCACCGGCGTCATGGGCAGTGGTGTCGTTCTTTAACTCGCTGATCACCAGGTCGCCCACGCCATCCCCGTCGACGTCGCCGGCATCGCCTACATCCCAACCAAAACGACCGTCAACCGCGGTTCCGTTCCAGTGATGAATCGCCAATCCGGTTGCACCGGAATACAACGTCGCAGCACCGGCCAAGCTCATGCCGCTGACGGTTGATCCGCTGGCACCGATCAAAATATCTCCGACGCCATCGCCGTCCACATCGTCGACTCCGGCAACCGATTGACCGCGGATGTCATAGGCCTGCCAGCCATTCCAAAGGCGCAGCAAGGAACCGTCGAACCCGGAATAAACATAGACCGCGCCGGCGTGGGTCATGCCGCCCGGCGATGCGGTATAGGAGCCGATCAACAGGTCTGCATAACCGTCCTGATCGACGTCGCCGGCGCTGTCGACGTCGTAGCCGAAGCGGTCGTGGGAGTTGGGGCCGTCCAGCTGGTACACCAGCGATTGATCGAAGCCGGAATAAACGTAAACCGATCCGGCATAGGTGCTACCGCCCGGCGAGGCGTTGAACGAGCCAACGATGATGTCGTCGTAACCATCCTGGTTGACGTCACCTGCGCAGGCGACAGCGTGGCCCATTTTTTCGTTGGCGGCCACTCCATCCACGCGGAAATGGGTCTGAAATTCGCCGCCGACGACTTGGGCGGATGCCGGAGTACCTGTGGTTAGCGTGACCAGCATGGCCGCGAGCAGCGGGTGAGCGCTGGGAAGGGTGAAAGTGGAATTTTTGAGGGGTTTCATGGTGATTCAGAGGTGTTTACTCTTCACACGCACCTAAGTCGCTCGCCTGCCAGGTTTTTATTCAAGGAACGGCGCTCGACCCCTAACCTATTTAAGACCCCTTTTTCCCGACCATGACGCAAAGACTCAGAAATTCAAAAACCAAGGTGGAAGTTCTGCACAAGAACTGCACTTATAACTGCAAGCACTGTTTTGTCGGCACCACCGACGCCACCCAAGCCAACGCTAGTCGGGAAACCGCCGACAAGCTTGAGGGCAAGGGTTACGAGGTCAGTGTTTGGACCTCGTCGATGGAGAAGAAGGGCGCGCTCAAGCTTCGTGGCGAATATGGCACGCCGCGGTCGGGCAAAGGCAAGGTGGACTGCATTGTCGAGCTGCGCGATTCGCTTCCGCATTACATGGAAGACGCGCCCGACGACAGCCCGTTTGGGTTTAGCCTGCACGGCCATACCGCTGAGATTCACAATCATCTGGTCCGAGATCCGAAAAATTTCGATCGTGTGGTCGCGACGCTGAAGGAAGCACATGAGCGTGGGTTGGAGAAGTATTTTGTTAACCACGTCGTCCACAAAAAGAACTTCAAGCACTTGGAAGAGTTTTCCGAGTTGATGCTCGAACTCAAAGTGCCGCAGTACCGCATCACCAAAATGGTGCCGAGCCCGGCGGTGATGAACAACGTGCCCGACCTGCCGTTGGACCCACACGAAATCCATGACGTCGTCCGTCAGTCCAATGTGTTGCGCGAACGCTATCGCGGCCGGCTCATCGTCGGTGTTGCCGTCGATGGCTTCGGCAAGCTGTTCACCAAAAAGCGTTACAACCTCATTCGCGCAATGTGCAAGATGGCGCCGATGCAAATCCGTCATCACTGCGAAGCCGGGCGCGAAATTTTTGCCGTCGACGCAGTCACCAAAGACGTCTACCCGTGCCGTTACTTCTCAGATGTAGAAGAAAGCAAAATCGGCAAAATGAACGACGACGGCCAACTGGTCTTTGACGGACCTAGTTGGAAGGCCGACTTCCACGCCAACGTGCAAAACGTAGAAGAACCATGTCGCAGCTGCGACATCCTGAAGTGGTGCGGCGGCGGTTGCCGAGCAACGGCCACCGCTGAGCACGCGCAATTCACCGGCGAATGGAACCCCTACGCCGGCTTGAAGAGCTGCCCGGTGGCGGGCGGAGTATTCCTCGAATACTGACGCCGCAATCGCCGTCGGGCGATAGGATGCAATCCTGTTCCCTAAATCTGAATCATGACCCAAAAGTTAAAGAATGCGAAAACTAAGGTCGAGGTGGTTCATAAAAATTGCACCTATAACTGCAAGCATTGTTTTGTAAGCGCGACGGAATCAGCTTCCCCCGAAGTCAGCCGCGAAACGGCCCAGAAGCTGAAAGATAACGGATACGACGTCAGTATTTGGACATCCTCGATGGAGAAAGAAGGCGCACTCAAGCTGCGCTCCGAATTTGGTCAGTGGCGATCCGGTAACGGCGATGCCAACTGCATAGTCGAACTGCGCGATACGCTTCCCCATTACATGGACGACGCGCCCGACGGCAGCCCGCTAGGCTTCAGCCTGCACGGTCACACTGCCCAAATTCACAATTTACTGGTCCGCGATGAGGACAACTTCGACCGCGTGGTCGAAACTTTGCAAGAGGCTCACCGCCGGGGCTTGGAGAAGTATTTCGTCAACCATGTGGTTCATAAAAAAAACTACAAGCATTTGGCCGACTTCACCGAGCTGATGGCCGACCTGAAGGTGCCGCACTACCGCATCACCAAATTGGTCGCCACCCCGGCAGTGTTGGAAAACGTGCCCAGCTTGCTGATGGATCCCGAAGAGATCCATGAAGTGATTCGTCAGGCGAATATCTTGCGCGAGCAATATCGCGGCACGGTGATCGTCGGCGTGGCTACTTTTGGCTTCGGCGCGTTGTTCACTAAAAAACGTTACAAGCTGACCACAGCATTGTGCAAGTTGTCGCCGATGCAGCTGCGCCATCATTGCCAGTCCGGCTTAGAAGTGTTCGCGGTGCACGCTGAAACCAAAGACGTCTACCCGTGCCGCTATTTCCTCAATGCCAATGAAGGAAAGGTCGGCACGATGAGCGACGAAGGCAAGCTGCAATTTGATCAACACAGCTGGAAGGCTGATTTTCATCAGCACATCAGCAAGATCGAAGAGCCGTGCCGAAGCTGCGGCGTGTTGAAATGGTGCGGCGGGGGATGCCGGGCAACGGCAACCGCCGAACACGCGCAATACACCGGAGAATGGAATCCGTACGCCGGATTAAAAAGCTGTCCGGTGGCCGGCGGCGTATTCCTCGAGTACTAAGCCTAGGCGATTGCTCCCAAGTTCACTGCGCGCGTGATCAATCGAAGTAAAACCCTTTGGTGATCCAATCCAGCTGGTAGTCGACATGATTGGCGGCTACCGGCAGGGACACCCATTGGTTTTTCTCGTTGTAAACCAAGCCGTACTCTTCCAAAGTCTTCAAATACGGCAGCAAGCGGTCTTCGCCGGCGTCGGCGGTCAAACGAATCTCAATCTCCTTGCCATGCGGACGGAAATCCGGAGCCGGATGGTGCTCGGCTAACGGCTGCATGCCACCTTCGCCATCCGGTCGCCCAGCCGGAATACCTGAATCGCGGATCTGTTCGGCGACTTCCAGGATGCGGGCTACACCCGTCGGGCTATCCAAAGCCAAAAACGCCGCCGCCGCCATTCCGCTCAAGCGGTAATCCCGCCGCCGACGATTCGGACGTCGATCTTGAATGTAAATGTCACCGCCCAAACGCCGCCAAGTCAAAGTGCAGCGCTCGGCGTTCCACTTGCGCCGCCAGCGGAATAAGCGATCGCGCAACGGCGGCAAGTGCTCCGGCTCCGGCGGATCATCGGTTTCGTAGTAATAGGCCATTGCCTGCTTGGCCTCTTCGCTGAACGGGAACAGATGCTCGTAGAACCAGCTGCGCTTCAACTCGATCCCAAACGAAGCCGGATCTTGGTGATAAGGGCTGGAGCGCACAAAGTTGATCGGGAACACACCTTCCGGAGGCTGCAAGTGCTCCAGAGTCGGCGTCAACCTTTGCATCCACGCAAACTCAGCCGGATCCTCGCCGGGAAATCCACCGAGCACGTAGTAGTAACAAAGCACGCCGTACTCGCGGCAGTACTTCAGCAAGGTGATGGCCTGAATGCCGGTCAACCCTTTGCGCATCAACTTCAAAATCGGCGAACTAAAGGTTTCGATCCCCGGCTGAATATGAGTGACGCCGGCCTTAGCCATCGACGCCACCTGCTCGCGTTTCAAATTGGCCTTGGTCTCAAAAAACAAATCCACCTTCTTCTCAGCCAGCGATTTGCTGTCCGCCAACTTCGGAAAATACTCCAAGCCAATGATGTTGTCGGCCATGATCAAGAAGCGCGGTTGATAGCGATCGACCAAGCTCTGCACCTCGGCTTCAAACTGCTCAAACGCCTTCGGCCGGAATTTCATATCCGACGAATTCAATCCGCAAAAAGTGCAGTGACTCTTCGCACCCCACCAACAACCGCGCGACGCTTCCAATGGCAACACAAGCGGGAAGTCTTCGGGCATGCCGACTTCATTCTGCGTCGCGATGTAGTCATCGAAATCCGGCGGTAGCGCGTCGGAAAAATCGGTCACCACCATCGGTTTGGCGCTGAGTTTGGCACGCCCATCTGCACCGCGGTAATACAGCCCAGGAATATTCAGCGGCTCACTGCCATCGACCAGCGTGTGCAGATACGCGGTCAGCGAATGATCGGCATCGCCGGAAAACACCGCGTCGAGGTGGGGGAACTCATTCAAAAAATACTGACCCGCGTCGCCCTCGCAGTTCGCGCCGCCCATAATCACGATTTTTTTCGGCCACTTTTCTTTGATATAGCGCGCCATCGCCAACGACGGCACGGTCTGGTGAAAGGTATTGCTCAACCCAATCACGTCGGCGTCGGCGAGTGGTTCGCAGAAGTCGGCGATCATCTCCGCAGCCTCGGCTTTCAGCTTGCGCACCGCCTTGCCCGGAGTTGGGTAACGCTTCAGCCAATGCAAAACCCGTTTGCGCAGCCGGCCGCGGTAGCGCAAATCCAAATTCCGCAGCCCCTCTTCCGCCGACGGCTGCTGCCAAGCCGGGAAGGCGACGTCGGTGAACACCCACTCATTCCACGGATGGAAAGGCATTAGCGACATGCGGTAATAGAACAAAAAGCGGCTGCGTTTCTTCCGCCCGGGCAGCCGATCAAGCATTTTGAAATCGGCGTAAACGGTTTTGCAGTCAAAGCCTTGCGCTTTCAGGCGAGCGCTGAGCACGGCTATACCCAGATTGGGAATTCCAATCGGGGCGTAAGGCGGATTGACCAGCGCGACTTTCAGAGTTGCGGGGGACATCGAAATAGGAAACTTGTCAGCAAATCAGCTGTCCCGACTTCTTAGCCAGCAAACGGATTTCCTTGAATGTTTTCCTTGATGGATCTGCTAGTCCCTCCGCAAAGGGGTTGCCATGGGATTTCCCCCCCTTCCTATTGCCATCCTCGCAGCAATCGTACTCGGTGCCTTCGCCCGAGTTCAGGCGTCCACCACAACGGCGGACGACTTGAGTCATTTATGCGAGAACGCCGAGCAGATTTGCGAAGTCGAAGTTTTGGCTAAAGAATCCGTGCGATTGGCCGACGGCGCGCTGGAAACTCGTTACACCTTTGCCACGGTTTTGCCGATGAAAGGTTCCATGGGTTCCACTCAAGTCGTCAGGATCCCGGGCGGCGCCGTTGCCGGCCGAGGTCTCGCCATCCCGGGCATGCCAAGTTTTGAAGTAGGGGAGCGTCATATCCTCTTCCTCAGTGCTGCTGGTGAAAACCAGTGGCGGGTGCCGGTCGGGCTTGATGCTGGAGCCTTCCAGGTCCGTCCCGGTGCAACCACGCGCACGACTCAGGTAGTCAGTGCGGCGTCGTGTTGCGAGCAGGGCGGACATCAGGCACATGTCCAGTCCTATGACCAGTTCGTCCAGCGCATCTTCGAGGAACTGCGGAAATAAACCTCGCACGACGCACGACTCACGCAGCCCGTCGCCCGGTGGCTTGAAGCCATCTCGCGGCCGACGTTTTGCGACTCGTGCCGCAATGCTCATCGCCGCTTTTGGTGCCGGAGCCGGCATCGCCGACGGTTATGTGCGCATCGTGCTCGGCGGCAAAACGCTGCACTGGAATGACCCGGACATCGACTGGCAGTTGAACCCCGAGTCGTTCGCCGACATGGATGCGCAAGGCGTGTCCGACGCCGCCGACCGCGCTTTTGCTACGTGGAACCAAATCAACAAAAGTGCGATCAATTTCCGCCGCGGCGCCGACACCACCGAAGCCGATTATTCGCGCTCCAGTCACATTGTTTACCTGGACCCGAATAACAGTAGCGGCTTCTTTCCAAATGGCAGCGGCACGGTGGCGATTACGCCGATCATTTACAGCACCGGCGATGGTCGCATCGTTGACGTCGACATCATTTTTAACGGCAAGGATTTCGACTTCGCGCTGCACACCAACGAGAGCGGCTTTGATCTGCAGGATGTAATGACCCACGAGATCGGCCACATGATCGGCTTGGATCATAGCCCGCATCATGGATCCAGCATGTGGCCGTATGTAACTCCCGGCCAGTGGCTGCATCGCTCGCTGAGCCAGGATGACATCATCGGGGGCATTGCTGCGGCGAAGGATGGCGGTATCGCCGTGCTCAAAGGCAAGTTGCACGACTCGGACGGCAACAATTTGCAAGGCGGAGGCGTCGCTTTGATTCGCGCCGACGACGGACGCTTGGCGGCAACCGGAATCACGAACTCCAACGGGAATTGGACCATCAAAGCAGTGCCGGTTGGGCAGTATTACGCCTATGCTTTCCCGATTGAGGGGTATATGAGCGAGGGCAATTTCACCAGCGACAACGTGGTGGAAACGGACTTTGGAACCACCTTCTACGGCGGCTATTTCAATCCCTACCAAGTCACCGCGACCCAAGGGGAAACCACGGATCTTGGAACTCTATCGTGTGTGCCCGACGGCGCGGTGAAAGATGTCTTCCGCCACGCGCAGGTCATTGCTCAAGGGGATACCAAATCGGTTTCGGTGTTTGGCAGTAACTTCGTCGAGGGTGGTTCCACTTTGGTGGATTTCAGCTCGAGCATTTCCGTCGGCACGACCATTTCTACCGCAACGATGGCCAATGCGTTGGTCACCGTTTCGCCCAGCTGTCCGATTGGAAGTTACGACTTGTTTTTGGAGCTCAGTAACGGCGAGTTGGAAGTCATTCCCGGCGCCATTGAAGTCGTGGCGGCTGCACCGGAGATCAATGAATTAACCGTGACCCAAGGCGACATCAGCGGCGGCGATGAAGTCATCGTCAACGGTGCCAACTTCGTTGAGGGTGCATACGTGCTGGTCGGCGGACGCCAAGCACAGGCCACGCAGTTCATCGATTCGACGCGCATCGGCTTCACCACTCCGGCAGGCGACGGCGGAGTGGTAGACGTCATCGTGCAGAATCCGGATGGCCAAGAAGGCTTTTTAGAAGACGCGTTTCAATACTCGGCGATTCCGATCTATGAACAACTCTTCCCGCGCGCCGGCTACCGCGGCGGCGGCACTAAGTTGTTCGTCACCGGTACTGGTTTCACCGAAGGCATGACGGTAGAAATCGACGGCATCGTGCGCACGCCGAGCATTCATTCGACCACCTTCTTCACCGTGATCACGCCGCCGGTTTCGGATTTGGGTGCGGTAGACATTGTGCTGGTAAGTGCCGATCAAATTGAGTCGAGCTACAGCGACATTTTCACCTATGTCAGCACGCCGGACCCGAGCATTGAATCGTTCACACCGGAAAGCGGTAAGAAGAACGGCGGCACCATCGTTGAGCTTTACGGCGACAACATCGCCACCGGTGCCCAAGTTCGCTTTGGGGTCGATACGCTGACGGCGCTAGGCGGCCAATACGCCGGCGGCGTCGAGCAAACCGCGAATAGCAAGCTGACGATGACGACGCCGTCCAATAGCGTCGGCTCGTATGGCGTGGCGCTGGAAATGCCGAACGGTCAAGGCGCGATGTCGGATAACACCTTCCAATTTGAAGGCAGTGCTTCATCCGGCGGCGGCTGCGGCGGCGTGGCCACCGGCCTGGGCGGCGGACGGCCGTCGGACTGGTACGGCTTCGTGCTGCTGATCGGCGGTTGGTACCTGATCCAACGACCTCGGCGACGGATCTAGCCGAAATGTCCGGCGTTCTACTCGCAACGCTTCAGCCTTCTCTACGTTTCCGTAAATCCACCGCCAATCCGTCCAGTTAAGGGCGAAGGCGGCCGAGATCGAAGCGGAATCGGGGATAAACTAGGGCGTGGCTGAATCAGCACCCCAAACGATGATTTTGCGCTTTTTACCTCCGATTCGACCCGCCGCCCAAGCTCTGATGCTTGGCGCTCTGGCCATTTCCTGTGGCAGTGGCAGCGACGAAACCACTTCGGCCGGCTCAGGAACAAGCAACAATGCCGATCAACCACCCGTGGTTGTCGTCGGCATGGACGGCTTGGAATGGTCGGTGATGAAGCCGCTATTGGACGCCGGCAAATTGCCGCATTTCGAAAAGCTGATCGACCGCGGCGTGGCCGGTGGCTTGTCCACCTTCCAACCGACCTTCTCGCCGGTGGTGTGGACGTCGCTCGCGACCGGTGTACCGCGCGAACGGCACGGCATCATGTACTTCTCTGAATGGGGTGCGCGCGGACCGGTGCGCGACGGATTGCCGTACACGTCGAACTGTCGCAAGGTGCCGGCGGTTTGGAATATCGCCGCCGATAACGACCGCGAAGTGTTGAACGTAGGTTGGTGGGTGTCGTGGCCGGCCGAAGAATTGAACGGCGGCCGTGTGGTCGCGTCGTACGCGGCGCAAGCGCAGGGGCAGTTGCTGTGGAAGCCCGGCGTTTGGGAAGACGGCTTGCCGCGCTTGACCTTCCCGGATGAATTGAAGCACGTGATCAAACCGCACCTCGACGCCGGCAGCCCGGATGGACCGGTGCGATCCGAGTACGAAGAGATCTTCAACATCATTCCGCCGACTGCCAAAGGCCAATTCGATCCGTGGGCATTCCCGCGTGGACGCGATGGTTTCTTCCGCATCAGCTACCACGCCGACCGCACCCACTTGTCGATCTTCAAAGAGCAGCTCGAGGAATACCCCGGCCACTTGAACATGGTGTACTTCGGTTTGCCCGATGTCGCCGGCCACTTCTGGTGGCGCTACCGCGAGTCGCAGGACTTCCAATACTCGATTCCCAAAGAGCAGGTTGCGATGCTGCAGGCACACGTCGACAAGGCCTACATCGCCGCCGATGGTTTCCTCGGCGAGATTGTCGAATCGGCGCCGGAAGATGCGCGCATCATGGTGGTCAGTGACCACGGCATGCACGGCGGCAACTTCGCCAACCCCAACGCGGTGCAATCCGGCCTGCACGAAGACGCGCCTCCCGGCGTGCTGATCATGGCCGGCCCCGGCATCCGCGCCGAAGGATTGAAACCAACGGTCGAATGGAGCTACGACGTCGTCATGCCCGGCCCCGGCGGCCGCGCGGTACGTCAAAAGCGCAATCTAATGGCGCCCGAGGAAGTGGGCGGGGTCTATGACATCACCCCGACCTTGTTGGTATGGATGGGCTTGCCGGCGGCGATGGATATGAGCGGCAAACCGCTGCGTCGCCACATGGATCAGGCTTGGCAAGACGCAAACCCGGTCCAAACCGTGCCTTCCTACGCCATCGGTTATCGCCCGGCAACTCCGCCGATGGAGCCCAGCGAGAACATGAACGAATTGTTCAAAGAGAACCTTATGGGGCAGCTGGGATACGTCGATAGCGAAGGGTCGATGAAGGCGCTCGACGACGACAAGAACCGCTAGACTAGGGGGCAATGTTCTCGCGCATTCTCTTAGCCACGGACTTTTCGGAACACTCGAAGCAGGCCTACCCTTGGGCCGCTCGACTCGCCAGCAGCAACAACGGAAAGGTTGTGCTGGTGCACGCGTTAGAAGGTGACTTGGTCGCCAACGCGCCGGTTTTTGCAGGCTACATGCAGGCCGAAACCCTTGACGTCAGCCGTTATCGCGATGAGTTTCGCAACGCCGCCGAGGCCGCACTCAAGCAAGCTGCCGACGAGGTCCGCGAGCTGGGAGCCGAGGTGGAAACGCACCTGATTCAAGGCAAGCGGCCGTCCGAAGTTCTAGTGCGCGCCGCCGACGAGTTGAATTGCAAAGTCATCGTCATTTCGACCCATGGCCGCGGCGGCTTGGCGAAGTTCTTGCTCGGGTCCACTGCTGAAAAGGTGGTGCGCATTGCTCACTGCCCGGTGTTCACCGTTCACATGGGTGATGATTCGCCCGACGAATCCTGATCAACGTGTCCGAAGCGCAACTAAAAAGCCCAGTCGTCGCCTTCGACATTGAAGTCGCCGGCTTGGAGTGGGAAGAGGTCGATGAGGCGACGCGCCATTATTTGATGGCACGCGAGAAACGTCGCAATGCCGGCCAAGCTCCCGACGTCGAAGCACTGCAGCATCGGCTGGCGTTGATTCGCGGCATGGGACGAGTGGTTTCCATCGGCATGTGGAACTTGGATAAGGACCAAGGCGCGGTGATGGTGCACGGTAGTGGCTGCAAATGGGAAGAGTTCGACGTGGTTCCCGGCACCAAAGTGTTTCGCGGCAATGAACGCGAAATCATGGAGGAGTTTTGGAAGCAAGCCAGCAAGTGGGGCACCGTGGTGACATACAACGGGCGCGCTTACGACGGCCCGGTTTTGATTACTCGTTCGGCGATGCTTGACGTCAAACCTAGTCGTCAGCTTTGCGGATATCGCTATCGCGTCAATGATCATTGCGACTTGATGGATCTGCTGAACTTCCAAGGCGCCACTCGCGACAGTTATTCGTTGGATTATTGGTGCCGCCGATTTGGCGTGGAATCGCCGAAGGGCAAGATGGACGGCTCGATGGTGGCGCAAAAAGCTCGCGAAGGTCGCTATGACGAGATTGCCGAGTATTGCTTGCGCGATACGCGTGCGACGGCTGATTTGTTCCGGCGTTTAGAGCACACTTTGGTGCCGCTGTTCGGCAGTTGAATAACGCTTATTCCGGCGTGCGTTGATCGGCCAATAAACCGCGGAAGTACTCCGCATCCTTGGCGGTCAGCCGATGCAATTCGGCTTCCATCCATGTTTCCGCCGACGCCCCGGTCCATTCGCGCCGCGCTTCGGCATAGCTGCGCAAGCACTGACGCTCGATATCCGAATCCGCCGGAACCTCGGCGATCACCCGCGCCAAATCGCGCCACGGTTGACGCAATTGCGGACGAATTCCATCGGCGTCGATCAGGTGCAATCCCGTGTTTGAGTTTGTCGCCGTGGTGGCTTCCTGCGGTGCGGCAAATACAAAGTTCGACGGCTTGGCATCGCGCAAGCCAACGCCGGCCGCATGCAGTTTGGCTAAGTAAATAGCGATTTGAGGAAGTTGCTCCAAACTCGGCGAACCACCGTCCAGCCATTTGGTTGCCATCCACTCGCCATGGTCGCCGGCCAGCCACGCTTGCACCGGCGCAACCGCAAAACCGAGCAACTCAAGGAAGTACATCTTGCGAAAGGCTTGGCATGCGGGACCCAATTGCATCTGCCGACGCCACTGCTGCGCGGTGCCGCTGCGTGGATAATGCTTCCACGCGGTTTGTGCCACACAATGAGTAGAGGACCGTGGTCCGGATTTGCGGGCTTCGGAGTTCGCCTCGGGAGGAGAATCCGCGAATCCATCGCGTCGGCTTGAGGTTTTATCGGCTTGGAAATTGGAAACCAATCGCAAGCATCGCCGACTGCGTTTCCACGCGTGCTCGCTGCGATTTTGCAGCGACCGCTTGACCAAGGTTTGCGAATCGAAATCCTTAAACCAAGTGCGATAAGGTTTGGCAGGTAAAAACGCCGCAGCAAGTTTCACCGCGTACTGCGGCGGCAAGCTGGCAAGCAGGCGCTCCAAGTCGCGATAAATCGTTTCCACCGGAGGCTGCATCAGGCTGACTTTGGCGTGGCCTAAATCGATAGGCAGCAGCGCATGGTTGAGTTCTTCAACGAACAGCAAGTCGTCGGCGGCGATGTCGGAATCGCTCCAATGCGCGGCGTGTAATCCAGCCATGCCTTGGACCAAATGGGACAAGTCGTCTCTGCTGGTGACCCACTGTCGAGCATTGCGGCCGCGAAAAAAGGGTCGTGCCAAAAGACCAATGTCGGCTTGTGGCTGCTCAGCGAAGATCGGAATGACCATGCCCATGCGATGGGCGAGCAAATCCCAGTTTTCCTTCTCGCGCATCGCCGGTGCGCGTTTCAACAGTCGCCGCATGCGTTCCATCGGGCGCCGTGGGTGATAAACCTTGAGCAACCACTGCCGCGCAGCGGAATCGCCGTCGTCCACCGCCAACTTCCAAACCGTGCGGTGAGCCGAAATGCGCCGCACTTCACCGTTCCCGGCCATCGCCAAATCCCACAGTCGTTGCAAATGCGGATCGGTAATCGCCCCCGATCCGACGCGATTGCGCAGGTGGTTCAGGTTGACATCGAGCAGCTGGGTCATGGCATCGGCCGGCGGGGCAGAGAGAGCCTTCGCGCGGCTACGATAAGCGCAACGGTGATTCTCGGCCGCGCCTACTTCGCTGAAATCCTGCGGCACCTGTTTATGGTGCTGGCCGGCATGGTGTTCCTATTGTCGCTGGGTGCTGCGGTTCGTGCTTCATCCACCGCTCAGGGCGCGCCGCTCAGTGTGGTCCTGACCTTGGTGCCGCTATTTGTCGGCAACGCGCTGCCGTACTTCTTGCCGGTTGCGCTGATGACCGCTGTGGTCCTGACCTACGGTCGCATGGCCGCAGATGGTGAAGAGGTCGCGCTGTTCGCCGCCGGCATCCATCCAAGCAAATTGGTGCGTCCGGCACTGGTGGCGGGTTTGATCCTGACTGCAGTCAGTTACCCGCTGACCTCACGCATGATGCCGGCGGTTTATCAAAAAATGCGCGACCTGTCGCTGCACTCGCGCATCGCCGCGCTCGAAAACACCAATCCCGGTTCCAACGAATTCCATTTCAAGGGCCTGCACATGGTGTGGAAAGATCGCGACCCAATGGGCGGTTTCCGCGACGTCGTCGTTTCGGTGGATCAGGGTCAGGGTTTGCGCCTGCGTGCCGATCGCGCGCGCATGGACGTCAGCGGAAAGGACTTGGTGTTCCGATTCGACCGCTTGCGCACCTTAAGCGATCAAGCCGAAGACGTGCCGTGGCAGGCATCGACGTCGGATACTACTTGGGTGACGGTCGACCTGGAATCGCTGCTCGCCGAAAGCAAAGAAGGGCGGCGTTTGATCAAGGTCAGCAATACCGAAGAATTGCTCGCTCGCATCAAGGTCGAAACCGACGAGCTGCAGTGGCGCAAAATGTGGTTGGTTTATTGGCAGCGTTGGATTAACGCGTTCAAAACCATCCCCGTTGCCTTACTCGGCGCATTGATCGGTTGGCGGTTACGACGCGGCGGCTTTCTAACCGGATTCGCCGTGGCGTTGCTGATCATGTTGGTCATCGATTACCCGCTGCACTTTATCGGCGAAAGCCTCGGACGTTCCGGTGCACTGCCGCCGGCGTGGGCTGCGGCGATGCCGTTTATAGGAATTAGCCTAGTGGTGGCCGGTTTGGCTTTTCGCGGGAGGCGGGCATGAGATCTGATCACGCCAGCGGAGGCAGGCGATGAGATTCCAACTCATCCAACGCCTCGACCGCTACGTGCTGCGCAACTTCATGCGCCACTGGCTGATCGTTGCGATGTCGTTCCTCAGCATGTTCAGCGTGCTGGACCTGATCGGTAAGGCCGACGAAATCAGCGAAGCGTCGAGCCGTTTTGGCCCGATCGCCGGCGAGGTCACGTTGTATTACCTCTACAACTTTCCGTATTTGCTGCAGCAATTTGCGCCCTACATCACGCTGCTCGCCGCACTCGCCACGGTGCTGGCCATGCGCCGCCAATTGGAATGGACGCCGATGCTGGTCGCCGGTCGCTCGACGATGCGCGCCTTCATGCCGATGTTCGCCGCGGCGTTGGCACTAGGTTTTCTCACATTGCTTATCCGCGAGATCGCCTTCCCCAAAATCCAAACTGAACGCACTCAACTGCAAAGCAAAATCTTCGATCAGCGTCCGTGGCAACCGCAAGAGATTTGGTTGCGCGGTCCTTTTGATCAACGCATGTTCGTGCGTCATTACAAGCTGCCGCAGCAAGGTTTTGATATCAACGCGCCAGTTGTGCGCGAATTGGAGTTGTTCACCTTAGGCCCGAGCGGCGAAGACTATTACTACCGTGCCGATCGCGCCGTTTGGGATGGCGAAGGCTGGCTGTTGCAGAACGGCCGCTTGACCATTTCCGACGATCAAGCCGCCGAGCAAACCGTCAACTTCTTGCAGGAAGAAGGTCTAGCGCCGGCCGACATCGAACGAGCTTGGCGCGGCCAAACCGCACCGCTCGAGTTGACCTTAGCCGACGCCCGCGAACTGCTGAATCGCGACCACGGACACCGTCAGGCGGCAACGTTGATTTGGTCCATCTTGCTCGGACCCTTTGTCCACCTGATCCTGCTCTTACTCGGCCTGCCTTACGTGCTCAGCTTCGAGCGCCGCACCTCGATGGAGGGGGTGGCGATGGGCATGCTGTTCTGCGCCGTCTTCTTCGTGGTCAATTTCCTGTTTCAGGATTTCGGCCATCGCGGTCACCTTTCGCCGTGGATGGCCGGCTGGGCGCCGTTACTGCTCTTCGGCAGCTTCAGCCTGCGCGCACAAGCGCGATTTGCCACCTAAGTCGGCCGTCGGCGCCGGATTGAACCAACTTTTGACAGAAATTCACACTGCAAGAGCGCAAAATAAAGCCATGCCTAAGCTGCCTCTCCTTTTGCTGCTGCCGCTAGCCGCCTGCGCCAGCTCCGAAGCCGAAGAAAACTTCGAAGCCGGCGATGCCTATTTCCGCATGGGTCAGTTCCATGATGCGCACCAGGCGTACCAGGACGCCGCCAAGGAGGTGGAGCAGCCCAGTGACGAGCTGATGGCGCGCACCGAAGAAGCCCGCTTCCGTTCGATTTTGCAATCAGCCGAGACGTTGATTCACACCAACCAAATCGGCCAGGCTTTGCAGTTGCTCGATTTCTGTGAAGCAGAGCGTCCGGGGCACGAAGATATCCCGAAGTTGCGCCATCATGCATACCGTCGCCGTGCCGCGGCCTACGAAGATGAAGGCGAAAAGCTGCTGGATGACGGTAAAGCCGAGCAAGCGCTGGTTGCCTACACGGAGGCATTGAAGTGGGACCCTGAGAATAAACAGGCCTTGCGCGGATACGAAGAGGCCAAGAAGATTGCCGACGACCGCTATCAGCGCGGTGAGATTCTGTATTTCGAGGGTCTTGAGCAAGACAGCGACGGCCACAGCAAGCGCGCTCGGACCTCGTTTGAGCATGCCAGTCATTTGCACGGCGGCGACAGCAAAGCGGCTAAGCAATTGGCGGCGATTTCGGCCGATGTTGCCAATCGCCAATTCCGCGCCGGCGGGATTTACCTAGAGGACGATCGCATTGGCGCGGCGTGGGTGGCACTGATGGATTCAGTGCGCATGAATCCCGACAACGAAGAAGCCATTGCCCTGCTGGAAACCGTCAACATGCGCCTGGAACAGGTGCGCATGATGAATGAGGCGGAAATGCACGTCCGCGGCGGCCGCACCGATCGCGCCGACATCCTGCTTGAGCGCGTACTTGAACTTAGCGATGGCGCCGATGCCAATCGCTTGGCCTCGTTGCGCCAAAAAGCCGATTACAAGCGCTCCCTTGATGATTATCGTTTGGCCCGTGCTTGCGAGTTGGATCAGCAAATCGTCCGCGCCCGCGGTCTTTACCAGCAAATCCTGAGCAAAATCAGCTACGGTTTCGAGGATGTACCCCTGCGCGTAGAGAACCTGTCTGCTCGCATTACCGCAGCTGCCGATTTTTACCAGAAGGCTCTTGCCGCGCAGAAAAACGGCAATTCGGCTGCGTACAAAGATTTGCTCGGCAAGGCGGTTGAGCAAGCCGGCGATTACGAGGACGCGTTGCAAAGGCTGCAGCAACTGCAGTAGCGTCGAGTTTCCCACGAGCCGATCAGGGCAATTAGGATAAGCAGCCCCAATCTGGATCGTCCATGTCCTCCCCGCCGATCATCTGCGCTTTTCCTTTCGACGTTCGACCCGGTGAGGTCGACGTCAATCTGCGCCAAGTTTTGACCGCGATCGAGCGTGCTCAAGGCGCGGGTGCCGGCTTGTTGGCGCTGCCCGAAAAATGGCCGACGTCGTTTTTGCCAAGTTACAGCGAAGCTATGGTTGCCGATTCGGAGCGCGCATTGCAGCAGGTGCACGAAGCAGCCGAACGCGTCGGCATCACCGTGATCGGTTCGGCGCCTTGTGCAACGCCGGAGTCGTCGAAGCCTCTGAACCAAATCCACTTTTTAGGCGCAGGTGGCGACCATCGACCGTTCAGCAAGCGCATTTTGTTTTCGCCGACCGGCGAAGGCCGCCAAGTTGCGCCCGGCAGCGGCTTCCCGCAAACCCTGGAAACCCCGGTGGGGCGGGTGTGCGCGCTGGTGTGCTACGAAATTCGCTTCCCCGAGCTGACTCGCGAAGCCTTTTACCAAGACGCCGATCTGATCGTGGTGCCGGCGCAATGGCCGTACCCGCGCACCAAGGTTTTTGAGCTGCTTTCCTACGCCAGAGCAGCGGAAAATCAGTCGTGGCTACTATCTTGCAATCGCTCCGGCCAGGCCTCGCTGGACGGCAGCAAATCGCGGGTTTTGGAATTTCCTGGAACGGCGCTGGCCGTTGACCCGTTGGGCAACGTGGCCGTACGCGTCGACGACGGTGAATTTTTGACCTGCAAGATGGATTTGGATTTCCAACGCGAGGTGCGCAAAAAGGTGCCGTGTGCACGCGACTTACGTCTGGCCGGTCTTTGGCCGGAAAAGCACTCTAGTTAGCGGTAGAATTTGACCACCATGCAGGATTCCAGTCCCGAGCGGGCAAGCAGCGCGCTGGCCGCCACCGCCGCTGCCGTATTCACCATTTGCCTGTGCATTTCCCTGTCGGCACCCTCCCTGACCAGCCCGCTTCTTCCGGGCTTGGCGTTTATTTGGCTGTGGCCGCTGGTCATGGGCCTCGTGGTCGGTGCAATTCTGAAGCGGTTGCCCGGTCTGCGTGACGGCATGACTGCCGGATATGTGACCAATCTGGTCGTCGCCATTCCGTGGCTTTTGGTCGCGAGTGCGCCGCTGGCGTTGATGCCGTGGATCATGTGGCCGGGGATCTTGGTGACTTTACTACTGTGCCGCTTCTTGCACCGCCAGCGCGGCCTTTCGGTGGTTGCTTTGATGGCCGGAATCGTGGTTTGCCTGTTCCCGCAGAACGGCAGAATTCAACTCGGCGGAGGCGCACTGAATCCGCTGGTCGTCGTCGGCATGGACTCGGCCAACTGGCGCTTCATCGAAGAGATGATCGACGCCAATCCCGACGACTTACCGGCACTGCAAGAGTTGATGCAAACCGGTGCGTTTGCGCCGATGCAATCGGAAACGCCGACCGCGTCGTCGCGCATTTGGACCATCATTGCCACTGGTGTGCACGACGAGGTGCACGGCATCAAAAACTTCGGCAACTTCCGCAGTGATTTGCGCGCCGGCCGGGTTTGGGATGGCGTGATCAACAACAACGGCGAAGGCCCTATTGATCCATCTGAGCCCACTGGAACCGCCGGCGTGGTGGCGTGGCTGATCAACACGCCCGCCGACGAACGCGAAGGATTGCTGTTCAACACTCCCGGTTGGGTAACCGGCTCCAAAGCCGCCTTGCCCGCTGCGGCCAATGCCGCCAAGGTTCTGGAAGGCATGGGCGAAGACGCTGCAAACCGGCCGTCGGTTTTTTCGGCTTTGACCGCGATGCGCTCGGCGTTGGCGGTTGCGTCGGCTGAGCACGCTTGGAATCACATCAACGATGCTTTCACCGTGGTTTTCGGTGAACTGTTCCGTGGGTTCAACAAAGAGGACTTGGTTTGGCGCATGAAGATCATGCGCGACCGCATCAACGCCGATACTTACTTCGCGTTGGCGCGCCGCCACGGGCCCGACTTCAACGCGATGGTGCTTTACGGCACCGATCAACTCGGACACTACTTCTGGAAATACCACGAAGCTCTGTACGGCAACCGCGAGTTGTTCCCGTCGGTGAAAGATTACGAAATTAAGCTGCGCGGCGAAGCAGTGCGCGAATCCTATCGAGCCTGCGATCGCATCTTGGCGATGTTGCTGGAACGCGTCGATCGCGAAAAAGTATCGATCATGTTGTGTTCCGACCACGGCATGCAGCCGTTGGAAGAAGCACGCGGCGATATGCAACTGAAGTTGTCAGGCTCGATGGTCATCGGCGCCGCGATGGGGGCCGAAAACGTCACCCACTTCACCAACGCCAACATGGACAAAGCGCTGTTCATCTCCAGCAAGCTTCCACCCGATGAAGGCGGCCGCGAGATGCTCAACGACCTGCGCATTATCCTCGAAGAAGCGCGCGACCTCACCGCCAACCGCGCCCTGTTTACCGTCGGCTTCCCGGAAAACAGCACCGAACAGCTACGCGTCGACTTCATGGACCACGCCCGCTCCGGCCTGCTCAAACTCGAAAACGACCTGCAGATCGGCGACACCGTCGGCAAAGCCAAAGAAATCTTCGCCATCGAAGAGCGCAGTGGCCGCCACACCCTAACCGGCTTCTTCCTCCTCGCCGGCCCCGGAATCAAAAAAGGGGTGCGCCTCGAACCCGTCAGCGTCTATGACCTGGCCCCAACCATGACCTACACCATGGGCAAAAAAGTGCCCGACGGAATCGGTCACACCAACAAGGAAACCGGTGAGACCTTCGGTCGCGTCATCACCGAAGCATTCACCCAAACCCACCTAACCGCACGACCCGTGAGGACCTACGAAGGTGGTTATCCAATGCCGCCGAAGGTTCGTGAGGCTACCGATGCTGAGAAGCAGGCTGAGCAGGACAACATCGAGGCATTGGGATATGGGGACAAGGGTGTGAAGAAGGATGGGGAATAGTTGTTGGTTTTTGTGGGGGGTGTGCTGAGGTCCGCTCCGGCGGCAAAGACTACGCTGCGCGTAGTAAAAGCCGCCGGAGCGGACCTCAGCACACTCGCGCACACACACAGGGACCCGCCCCCCCTAAAAAACAAAATAATTAGATTGTTTGTTGGCAGGTCAGCATCACCTCTGGTGGTGCGGCAGGTATGAATATCGAGGTGTGTTGGGGTCGTTGGCTGTTTGGGGCCCGTTGGTATTTGTGAAGGGTGTTTTGGGTCCACCTTCCGCGGCTTTTACGACGCAAAGCGTCGTCTTTGCCGCGGAAGGTGGACCCAAAACACCCCCCGCCAAAAACCACCCCCCAAAACCAACAACAACCCCACTCCACCCCTAGGTTTTCCCCAGCGCGGGCTTAGAATAAGGAGTTTCTGTCCACCCACAAAAACACATGAGTAAGGTCTACTTAGTCTCTGCGTGTCGGACCCCAATTGGACGATTCCAAGGCGGTCTTTCATCGTTCCGTGCCCCAGAATTGGGAGCTAAAGCGGTCCAGGAATCGTTGACTCGTGCCGGCATTGGCGGCGACGTGGTTGACGAGGTCATTCTGGGCAACGTGCTGCAGGCTGGCGTCGGCCAAAACCCGGCTCGTCAGGCGATGATTTATGCCGGTTTGCCGAACGAGGTGCCGCCGTTCACGATCAACAAGGTGTGTGGATCGGGCCTGAAGGCGGTGATGTTGGGCGCGCAGTCGATTAAGGCCGGGGATAACAACATCGTTGTTGCCGGTGGCATGGAATCGATGAGCCAGGCGCCGTACCTGGTGCCGTCGGCGCGGACTGGTGCGCGTTTGGGCGACAGCAAGCTGGTCGACGCGATGGTGCACGACGGTTTGTGGGATGTTTACTCGAACCAGCACATGGGCTTGACTGGTGAATTGGTCGCCGACGAGTATGCAATCAGCCGCGAGCAGCAGGATGAGTATTCGGCTGCTTCTCACCAAAAGGCCGACGCCGCGTGGGAAGCCGGACGTTTTGATGCCGAGACCTTCGAGATCGAAGTTCCGCAGCGCCGTAAGGACCCGATCCTCGTGCGCCGCGACGAAGGCGTGCGCGCCGGGACCACTGCCGAAAGCCTGTCGGGTTTGCGCGCCGCGTTTAAGAAAGACGGCAGCGTGACTCCGGGTAATGCATCGCAAATTTCAGATGGCGCATCCGCATTGATCGTTGCATCCGAAGCCGCCGTTGAGAAGCACGGCTTGACGCCGATGGCTGAAATCACTGGTTATGCAGCCGGCGGCATGGCTCCGGAGTGGGTGATGATGGCGCCTAAGGCGGCCGTCGAAAACTTGGAAGCCCGTACCGGCTTCTCGCGTCATGACTTCGACTTGATCGAGATCAACGAAGCCTTTGCTTCCGGCGCATGCTCGTTGCTGAAGACGTTGGAACTCGACGCCGATCGCGTCAACGTCAATGGTGGTGCGGTTGCATTGGGGCACCCAATTGGGGCGTCCGGTGCGCGCATCTTGGTCACGCTGCTGTACGCGATGAAGGATCGCGGTGCACAAACCGGTTTGGCCACTCTTTGCCTCGGCGGCGGCAACGCGGTCGCACTTTCCGTCAAGGCCTGCTAGTTCTCCGTTAGTACACAATCGAATAAAAACATGTCTGAACAGTTGAAAGTAGCAGTCATCGGTGCCGGCACCATGGGCAACGGCATCGTGCAGGTTTTTGCCGACTTCGGCCATCAAGTAACGATGGTGGATGTCAGCGAAGAAGCACTGGAGCGCGGCGTAGCGGCGATTTCTAAGTCGCTGGCGCGTTTCGTCAAGAAGGAGAAGAAGACCCAAGAAGAGGTCGATCAAATCCTCGCTCGCATTTCCACTTCCACCGATTTGGAAGGCGCGGTCGCTGAAATCGACTTGGCGGTCGAAGCGGTGTTTGAAAACGAAGAGGTCAAGCAGGATCTGTTCCGTCGCATGGACGGCGCGGCTCCGGCCGACGCGATTTTGGCGTCCAACACCTCGTCGATTTCGATTACGCGCATCGCCAACGCAACCAACCGACCGGACAAGGTCATCGGCATGCACTTTATGAACCCGGTCCCGCTGATGAAGCTGGTCGAGATCATCAAAGGCGAGCGCACCAGCGACGAAACCGTTGCCAAGACCATCGCTTGGTCCGAAGCACTGGGCAAGGTTGTGGGTTTGGCCGACGACTATCCCGGCTTCATCGCCAACCGCATTTTGATGCCGATGATTAACGAATCGGCGTTCGCCCTGATGGAAGGCGTCGGCACGCGCGAGGCGATCGATACGGTGATGAAGTTTGGTTGCAACTTCCCGATGGGACCGCTGACTCTGGCCGACTTCATCGGCTTGGATATCTGCGTGAACATCCTCGACGTGCTGCACGAAGGCTTGGGCGATCCCAAGTACCGCTGCTGCCCGTTGCTGCGTCGCATGGTGGAAGCCGGCAAGTTGGGCGTCAAGAGCGGCCAAGGCTTCTACGAGTACAACAAGTAAGCTGGAAAACCGAATAGGCCATGTACCTGGCTCCACCTAAAGGAGACCCATCCGGTATACCGATGAGGGGTCAAGGACTTCACATGCGTACCGCCGAAACCGCCTTGGAAATTGTCGAGAACGCGCTGTCTCGCACGCGATGGGAAGCATCGCTTTGTGCGGAAATTCGCAGTGCTTATCACGCGGCGGCAACGCATGGCCTGTTTAACCAGTTGACGAGCACCGACCGCCTTGCCGTGTTTATGAGCAAACACGTCTGGGCGGTCTGGGACTTCATGAGTCTGATCAAGTCGGTGCAGGCAGTGGTTGGGCCGCACTCGCTGCCGTGGACGCCGCCGGTGGATCCGGGTTTGGCGCGTTTGATCAACGAGATCGTGCTGGAAGAAGAGAGCGGTTTCCGCTTGGATGGCAAAATCGTTTCGCACTTCGAGTTTTACTTGCACGCAATGCGTCAGGGCGGTGCCGATACCCAACGCGTGGAAGGCTTTCTGGCTTCGCTGATCACCGGCACACCGGTCGACGCTTGCCTCGATCAATATGCACCGCCTGCTGCGGCAAGATTTGTACGCCAAACCTTCGCCCTAGCCGACGGCACTCCAGGTGAGCGCGTCGCTGCATTTGTGTTTGGCCGCGGCAAATTGATTCCGGACATCTTCCCGATCCTGTCCGAGCACCTGCCGGGTGCAAATTTGGGCATCGACCTCGAGCCCTTCCGTCAGCACTTGGTGCGCCGCGTCGATCTCTCCGACGACGAGCGCGGTCCGGCGGTGCTGCAAATGCTCGAAACATGGGCGGCCGACGATCAAGCTGCCGGTTATGCCGCACTGCGAGCACTGAAGGCGCGAATCGATTTGTGGGATCACGCGCTGTCGGCAGTTTCAGGTGCTCCATAACGAGTCGGCGAAAGTTTTCCGAACTCGCGAAATCGGCGTTCTTTTGGCCGTCAAGCTGCCATTTCGGCTAGCCGCAGAGGTGCCGCTATGGGACAATCCAGGCCCAACCCCCCAGATTGGCCTGATTAGTCATGGATTTTGCACTGACCGAGGAACTGGAAATGATCCGCGATTCGGCGCGTGAATACGCCGAACGGGTTCTGAAACCACAAGCCGCAGCAGCTGATGCCGCGGAAGAATTTTCGATGGAAGCCTGGCGCGAGGCTGCCGAAGCCGGGTTCGCCGGTTTGACCGTGCCTGAGGAGTTCGGCGGTGCCGGCCTCGGCAACTTGCATGGCGCAGTCATGCTCGAAGAGGTCAACCGATGGGATCCTTCCATTGGCGTGACCTTGTCGGTGCACATGTCGCTGGCTTGCAACACCACCAATAAGTTCGGCACCGACGCCGCCAAAGCCAAGTACCTGCCGCAATTGGCAAGTGGCGAAATGATCGGCGCGTATTGCCTGACCGAACCGCAAGCGGGTTCCGATGCTGCATCGGTGCGCTGCAAGGCGGAAAAAGTGGACGGCGGCTGGAAGATTTCCGGCACCAAGTCGTGGATCACCACCGGTGCTTATGCCGGTTTGTACGTGGTCTACGCAGTCACCGATCCGGACGCCCCGCGCGGCCGCAACATGGGTGCCTTCCTCGTCGAGCGCGAGTGGGATGGCGTCGTTGTGGGCAAGAAGGAAGAGAAGCTTGGCCTGCGCGCCAGCTCGACCACCGAAATGATTTTTGAGGACGTCTTCGTTCCCGACGAAAACTTGCTGGGTGAACCCGGCCAAGGCTTCAAGATCGCCCTCGATACGCTCGACGGCGGACGCATCGGCATTGCCTCGCAGTCGCTGGGCATTCACCGCGCTTGCTTGGAAGAATCGATCCAATACTCCAAGGATCGCCAGCAGTTCGGTCGCTCCATTGGCGACTTCCAAGGCGTTGCTTGGAAGCTAGCCGACATGGCGACGTCGTTGGAAGCCAACCGCATGTTGGTGCACAAAGCAGCTTGGCTGCGCGACCTGGGTCAGCCATGCACCAAGGAGTGCTCAATGGCAAAGTTGGCCGCGTCGCGCTCGTGCAACACTGCAGCGCAAGACGCGGTGCAGATTCACGGCGGTGCCGGCTACACCAAAGAATTCCCGGTGGAGCGTCATTACCGCGACGCCCGCATCACCGAGATCTACGAAGGCGCGACCGATATTCAACGTCTCGTGATTTCCCGTCACCTGTAAGCCTCCCAGCCCAATCGCAAGACAATGGATACGCTCACTGTGCAACCTACGAACTTCGATCTCACCGAAGAACAGGAAATGATCCGCGAAACGGTTCGCCGTTTTGCTTTGGAAGTCGTCGCGCCGGGTGCGCGGGAAGCCGACGAAAAGTGCCAGCTCAACGAGACTGCCTGGGAAGGCATGAAGGAGTTGGGTCTGACCGGAATCCCCTTTGAAGAGAAGTGGGGCGGTGCCGGCCTCGATCAACTTTCTTACACCATTGCGGTGGAAGAAGTATCGCGGGTTTGCGGCTCGACCGGCCTGACTTTGGCGGCACACACCTCGCTGGGTAGCTACCCGATTTACGCCTGGGGTTCCGAGTCGCTGAAAGAGCAGTACATGGCCGGTTTGTGCTCCGGTGAGTACATGGGTGCTTATGGATTGACCGAACCAAACGCCGGTTCCGATAGCGCAGGCACGCTAACCACTGCAGTTCGCGATGGCGATCACTTCATCCTCAACGGCCAGAAGTGTTTCATCACCAACGGCAGTTACGCCAAGCCTTTCATCGTTACTGCGCAAACCGATAAGTCGTTGGGTTCGCGTGGAATCGTTGCGCTGGTCGTCGACCGCGACACCGAAGGCTTCACCATTGAGAAGGGCGAAGAGAAGCTGGGCATGCGCGGTTCCGACTGGACCAACTTGTTCTTCACCGATTGCAAGGTGCCGGTCGACAACTTGCTCGGCCCGCCCGACCAAGGCTTCGCCACTTTCATGAAGACGTTGGAAAGCGGACGCATTTCGATTGGCGCGTTGTCGTTGGGCATTGCTCAAGGCGCGTTGGATCAAGCGCTGCAATACGCGATGGAACGCGAGCAGTTCGGCAAGCCGTTGGTGGAGCAGCAAGCCGTTGCTTTTAAACTGGCCGATATGCAAACCGAGATCAACGCCGCTCGTCACTTGGTTTACCACTCGGCGCGTTTGAAGGATCAAGGCCAGCCGTTTGGTGCTGCTGCAGCGATGGGTAAGTACTACGCGTCGGAAGTCAGCGTCAAGGCTAGCTACGAAGCCATTCAAATCTTCGGCGGCAACGGATACTCGCGCGAGTACCCGGTCGAGCGCATGTACCGCGATGCCAAGTTGAACACCATTGGCGAAGGTACTTCCGAAGTGCAGAAGATCATCGTGTCGCGCGACCTGCTGCGTCAGGCAGGTTACTCGCGCAAGAAGTAAGCGCTCTGCTCGCCACTACGCATGAGTGCTGCTGTACGCAAAGTTCAGGTGGGGCGGTTTCAAATCACCGCCCTACGCGACCGCGAGTTCGCCCTGGATGGGGGAGCGATGTTCGGCGTGGTGCCACGCGTGATGTGGCAAAAAATGACGCCGGTTTTTGACGACCACACCATCCCGTTAGCGACGACTCCGTTTCTGGTGGAATTCGATGACTACAAAATCATCGTCGAGCCGGGACTGGGGCCGCGCTGGTCGGAAAAACAGCAGAACATGTTTCGCATGGACGGCAGCGAAGGGCGTGATCTATTGGAATCCTTGGCTGCAACCGGGGTCAAGCCGGAGCAAATCACTCATTGCTTGATGTCGCATTGCCATTGGGATCACATCGGCGCCGTTTGTGGAGAAGATGGAAAACCAGTGTTCGTCAACGCCGAGCACTGGGCGCCGGCGATCGAGGCGCAGATTTGCTTAGATCCGGTGCACCTGCGCAAAGCAAGTTACCGCACTGAGGATTTACAGCCCATTGCCGACGCCGGATTGCTGCATACTTGTGAAGAAACGCAAGAAATTCTTCCAGGTGTAAGCTTGCATCAACTTGGCGGCCATAGCGATGGTGCTTCCGTCATTCTTTTTGAAGACGCCGACAGCGGCGAAACCGCGTGTTTCTGGGGCGACATCGTTCCAACCCGCAATCACGTGCATTTGCCGTTCATCATGGCTTACGATATTCACGCTGAAGGCTCTTATCAGGCACGAAAGCAGTGGATTCCTCGGGCCGTGCAAGAAAATTGGACTTGCTTGCTTTATCACGATCCTGAAACTCCGATTGGAAGGTTTGTCGACGAAGGTCGTCGCTATGGGTGGCAACCCCTTAAAAACTAAGCGTTTATAGGGGATTGTTAGCCACGGGCGTTTGGGAACCGACTGACTGGTCTGGCCGATGACGGAGCAATCAAAAGAAGGTTTCCTATTATTCGGCACGACTTTTTTTCAAAAATGCGATTCAAACCATGAAAACCCCACTTTCGGGGTAAGATTTTCAGTGGATTCAGTCGAATAAATCCTGTCCCTTCGACTTGGATTCCGGGTCCTCTCTCCCTAAGGGCCTGACTCCGAAGCCATTTGTCCGAGCCCCGCACGTCGGCAGCTGGTTTCTCCCTCACCCAACTCCCACGGCTATGACCGCACTCTTCTCACTGGTGCTTCTTCTTGCAACGTCAGGAAAAGCACTACATACACCCCATCCGGAAACATCCGATTTGGCCATTGCACGAAATACTGCTGGCCAGGTCGAAATGGTGATTATCTCACGGAAGAACAGCAAGGTGATGTCGAGCTTCGACAACGGATTCACCTGGCATCCCGTCGCCGGCGACGGCCTTGGTAAGAGCGAAGCTCACCGAATTACCTATTACGAAGTTCCCGCCACTGGCGAGAAGCGCTTCATTATTGGTGCCGACGAAGGCATTTGGATGTACAAGCCGGATTTCGGCACCGTCCACAAGCTGATGAATGGCTTGGATCCGGCGGATTTGTACATCACCGACCTCGCTTCGCCGAACCCCGGCCAAGACGGTCCAGTGGTCGCGCTGACTGAAAACGGCAAGATCTACTTTCTTGACGAAAGCACCGATACTTGGAACTTGAAAGCCGACACCGGCTCAGTTGACCAAAACTCGGTGTGCGCCATGGTGCCCAACTATCAGCGCGGCACCGGCAATGCTGCCGACCACACGGTGATGGCAGCGATTCGTAACGTCACCGTATCGACGACGGACGAAGGAGCGACCTGGGCAACGCATCCACAATTCGACACGCCGGCAGCGGATATTTATGAGTTCCGCGTGTCGTCGATCGCTTTTGATCAGAACTACCAAAGCACCGGTTTGATCTTGCTGGGGCGCGGTCGCCGTGAAATCACTAGCCCGTTTGATAGTGAAGGCGAGCTTTATCGCTCCACCGATTACGGTGTTTCCTTCACTAACGTTCAGCCGACCGGCACTCCGTTGGTCAGCTCCGGCATTTACGCGCTGCTCGCCGCCGGTACCGGACCGGATGCTCAGCAGCACTACTACGCCAGCGTTTACCGCTATCCCTCGCACGAGGATTTCGACGCCGGCTTGGATGTCATCGGCGTTTTGCATAGCACCGACGGTGGTGTGACTTGGACCGATCATGGCAGCTACCAGGATTTCATTCAGGAGAACTCCGGTAACGAACGCACTGCGGTGATTAAGCCTTACCGTCGTATGTTGAGTTTCTGCCCGTCGGTGGACTTCGATACCGATGGGTCGCTTTGGTACGCACGTGCCGAAGGCCTTTACATGAGTAAAGACCTGGGCGCGCATTGGGAAAAGCGCCGCTTCCGTCCGGCTCAGCAGATCCGTGGCATCTCCTCGGGTTTGAACCACTTGGGTGAAGTGGTGACCCATGGCTCGACTTACGGTTCGGGCTTGTTCCGCTACAACATGACCACCGGCCAGACCGACACCTTGCTCGGTGAAGGCCTGATTTACTACGGCTGCTTGACTGCCTCTCCGCGACAGGACGAAGACGGTTTGATCATGGCAGGCGGCCAACGCGACCTCGGCATTTTGTTGGAAGAACCGATGCCGGCGTTTGCCCGCGGTTGGTATCACGTCAACGCCATTCGTGAAGCGTTGGACGGCAACACTGGTTATGTGCGCACCGTCGCTTTGTCGCGTGACTTTGCCGGTCCGGGCACTACTGGTGGCAACCAGGTCTTTGCATGGAGTTCGCGTTACGAAGATTCGCCGCTGGGTGAATCGCGGATGACTTTGGATGGCCTGACCAACGTGCACATGCTGAATGGTGTGTATGGTCAACCCGGTCAGCGCGCCCCGCACATGCACTCGATGGACATCGCGCCGACCTTTGATAAGGATTTGCTGCCGTTGGAGTTGGACTTGTTTGGCTGCTCCACTTCGCAGGAACAGGTTTACCGTTTGTTGAACGTCGGCACCGTAGGTGCACCGGTCTTTGAATGGGACTTGCTTGACTTCAACTTGACCAGTCCGCCGGTGGTCGTCAAAGCCGACCCGAACTTCTCGCGCCCGGGAAGTCCGAAGGTATGGGTGATTGCCGAGGATGGTTTGTATGAGTTGGTCGACCAGAGTGCGGATTGGTCGTCGTTCACCATCAACACTTACCCCGGCATCGATGATTACTTGATCAAAGATGCGGTTTTGGGTCCGGACATGGACCTCAACCCGACGGTTTACGCTGTCACTTGGGGTGGTGGTGCATTCAAAATCGATCTCACTCAGCCATCGCCGGCTTGGGTTCCGATCGGCATGAATTACCCCGAATCGTGGGGTGATGTGATCTACTTGTCGCCGAACTTCGACACGGATCAAAAGGTGTTCGTCGGAGGTCAAGACGGCATGTTCATGTGCGAAGATTCGCCAAGCGCATCTTGGAGCAAGATTCCGCAGGAAGTGTTCTTGGATTGCTCGAACACCAGCTTCGAGTACTTCTCGCCTCAAGACCCGACTAACCCTGACCCGAGTCGTCAGTGGGGTTGGAACTTGCACCTGCGCGAAAAGCTGCCCGAGACGGTACTCGAAAAGGCCAACGTCTACGGCGACAGCATCATCTACGCGCTTTACCCGCAAGACTCGTTCAAGGTCACGTTGAAGCTGGAAAGCGGTGCCAACATCCACACGGTGGCCGGTCCCGACATGGGCGACGTGCAGGTCACGATGTGGGAGTACTTCCAAGGCAACCAAGCGCAGCCGGTGTTCGACCAAACTTTCAGCTTGGATAACGTGCAGTTGGAAAACCGCGTACTCAACGTGCCGGTGACCCAATCCGGCGTTTACACCATTCGTCTGCAGACGCTGGCGACGATGCCTCCGGGCAAGATCGTTGCCGTCGACGGTGTTTCCGCCGCGCAGTAATCAACAGGCCGCGGATGGAACGATTCCGCGGCTGTTTAATGCTCGCGCGAAGCGCTGAGCCGGTGAACGCATAAGCTGATCCCGGCCAAAGCAATCGTTGCCGACGCCAATCTCCAGCCGAATCCTTGGCCGAGGTCGTTCCAAGTCCAGGCGTCGGCAATCATGCGACCCCACGAGGGTTGATCAACGATGCCGATGCCGAGGAACGACAGCATGGCTTCGGTGTGGATCGCCCAGATGAAGGCGAGGCTGAACTGTACGCGCATCAACGGTCGCAGGTGCGGCAACAGATGGCGGGTCAAGATCGCGCGCGCCGGTGTACCGCCAGCTTCGGCGGCCAGTGTGAAATCGGCGCTGCGTAACCGTCTGGTTTCGGCACGAACCAGCCGATAAACGCCGACCCAACTGGCCAGAGCAAATGCCACAATTACCGTGCTCATGCCCTTGTCCATCACGCTTGCGATGGCGATGACCAACAAAGTGCCGGGAATCGCCACGATGGTGCTGCTCAGCCACAACACCAAGCGATCCACCCAACCGCCGAACCAACCGCTTAGCAAACCCATAATCGAACCAAGGACGACGGCACCGCCGGCCGCCAGTACGCCAACCGCCAACGCGATGCGCGTGCCCTGGATGAGTTGGTCGAGCAGATCCCGTCCAAGGTGATCGCTGCCCAACCACGCCGAGCCTTCCGGACCGGCCATTTCTTTGCCGGAGTGCTGCACCATCCATTCGCCGCCGAGTAGTCCGATTTGGCAAGCAGCGCCGACGATTAAGTAGGCAAGGAGCAGCGTGCGCCACTTGGTGCGGGGATCGCGGTTAGCCATGCGTCCTCCTGCGGCGGAAGCGCGGATCCAACGCGGCGGTAAGCCAATCGCCTAGCCATTGACTGGCAATGTACAGCAGGGCGATAACGAAAGTGGTCGCGCGCAGCACCGATGCATCGCCGCTGAGGGCAGCGTCGATGGTGTAATTGCCTAGGCCGGGAATGACGAAGATGCGTTCCAGCAATAACGAGCCCAGTACCAAGTGCGGCAAGGCGAGTACCAATTGTGCGACTACCGGAGCGCTGGACGGGCGTGCGACGTGATTCCAAACCAATGCCCAACCGCTGGCTCCTTTGGCGCGGGCGATCAAATAATGATCATGAGCGCGATTGCCGCTGAAGAGTTGGCGGAAGACCAAATAACTGGGCAGGAAGAACAGCAAGACCCAGGTCAGGACCGGAAGAGCTAGGTGTTGCCAATAAGGTTCTTGCCAGCCGGCAACGGGGAACCATCCCAAGCGGGCGGCAAACACATTGCGGAGCAACAGAATCCAAGCCAAAGAACTCACGGCCATTCCCGCGACGCAAAGCAGTGCAATGCGTTGGCCCCAGCGTCCGGCGCCGAACCACAATGCGGCTCCAATCGCCAACAAAGTGCCGAGGATAAAGGCCGGAATGGTTAACGCCAGGGAGCGTGCCCCCCGGCTGCGCAATTCAGCGCCGATGTCTTGGCCGTCGGCGGAGCGGCCAAAGTTAAAAAGCAGAAGGCTACCGGTTTGTTCAATGAATCGGCTCCAAGCACTGCGCGGTAAAGCCCACGAAAGAGAAGCCGTGCGATTGCTTTGCAACGGAATCGAAACGCCGTGCAGTGCATAACCGACTCCATCGGCGGAAGAGCTGCCGATGACGTGTTCAGCTATTGGCGGGTCGCCTAAAGCGGCTTGGATGCGGTGGCCGGCCGAGCTGAAGTCCAGTTGCTGAAGTGCGGTGACCAATTGATTGCAGTCCAGGTCCGTTAGGTCTAGGCGCTGCAACTCAGTGCGCTTGAGGTCTTGCACCACCAGCGTTTGCGGATCGGGAAAATCTAAATAGAAGCGCGCAGGAGGGCCTTCTAAATCCAAGAAGATGGCGTCGGCACTCCAGGTTTTGAAATATCCCAGCTGCAGCCGAGCGTTGGCCAATCGCTCGGGCGAGGAATGTTCGCCGACCATGCGTACCGCCGGGTCGCCGGCAATGCCGCTTTCCAGGATCACGAACAGCAGTCCAACCACACTGATTGCCAGTCCAACCGCTTGCAACAGGCGAAACAGCCCGAAGCGCAGCAGTTCGCTGGGGGAGGTCGGAGAGGTCAACGCTCGAGTCGGTAGAACTTGCAGGCGAAGGGGTCGAACGGGTGCACGACCACATTCTTGAGCCACGGCTGAATCAGAAGATAGCCGATGCGATGGTCTACCGGAACCGACGGCAATTCTTCATTCAGGATTTCCAGCATGCGGTAAATCCGCGCGCGGCGGTCGTCGCCGGACAGCTTCATCATTTCGCGGTACAACTGGTCGAACTCCTCGTTCTGGAAATTGCTGCGATTGATGTTCGGCGACTGATTCGGGCCAAAGAACAAGCTGAGGATGTTCTCGGCATCGGCCCAATCCATCGACCAGCCGCGGCCGAAGACTTGTGCTTCGCGCCGATTCATCTTTGCACGCAATTCTTGCCAAGTGTTGGTGACGATGTCGACCTTCAAGCCGATGGCTTTCATGCTTTGCTGGAAGATCTCACCGGTGGCCAGGTCGACCGCCGTGTTTCCGCCCAGCTCGTAACGCAGTGTGGGTGCACCTTGGCCGCCGGGCCATCCGGCCTGTGCCAGTAAACGACGCGCTTGCTCGATATTCGTCTGGTTATACGCGCAATTCGGTAGCCTCGGCGCGTCGGCCAAACCGGGCGGCAAAAAGCTGTGCGCCGGCACTGCCCAAGCGCCGTTGCGAATCACGCTGTGCCATTTTTGATACGAGAATGCAGCGGCAATGGCCTGGCGTAGCAAGCGGCGTTTTTGATTGCCGGCTTCGTCGCCCGGAATCCAGCCCAAGTCCGGGTCATCCATATTGAAGGCGATCATCGACAAGCCGGCTGGCGATAGCTTGGTCAGGCGCACGCCGCGTTCACGTAGCTCCGGCGCCGGTTGATCATCGACGATCAATGTGCCGAAGGAGGCCTGTACCGGAGTCAGTCGGTCGATCTCGCCTTGCTGGAATTGCAGTGCGCGAGTGCTGGCTTCCAACACCGTGGTGAAACTTAGGCGCGGGATTTGGGCTATCGGCATGCCGTCTGGCTGCGCTTCTTGGCGCCAATCGGGCACCCGGCGAAGCACCGCTTGATGCTTGGGAATCCAGCTCTCTAACGCATAGGGCCCAGATCCCACCGGCTGGTTGAGGAAGTCCTCGCCGGAGCGCTCAACCGCCTCGCGCGGATAAACAGCGAAATACGGCGACGCCAACCGCACCGGCAAGTTCGGATCTGGCCGGGTCAGTCGCAGCTTCAGAGTCAGTGAATCGACCACCTGAATGCCGGCAACGCCCTGCTTCAGCGCGCGCTGCCAAACTTGCTCGGCCTTGGGGTTGGATTTGCGCGTTTGGGCATGGAATTCATCCAGCCCAAGGAAGATCCCCTGCATCGCCCAAAATCCGCCGCCGTTGTTGCGCGCATCGGCCATGCGCAGCCAGGAATAGAGCACGTCATCGGCGGTGACGGTGCGCCGTCGGCCGGGCCACAGTGGTGGGTCAAAGGGATCGTAAAAAGTGGCATCCATGCGCAGACGCAGGATCCACTCCAGTCCCTCGGCTTGTATCGTCCAGTCTCCGACCAACAAGCCCTGCGTTTCAATCGGATCCGCCTGCGGCTTGTACTCGAACAAGCACTCGTAAACCTGCCGCTGGATGACCTGATTCGCCGTCGAATCCGACGCCAATGGGTCCCAGCTAGCCGGTGCCTGAGCCAACGCAAAACGAGCCGTTTCGGCCGCGGTGATGCTTTCCTGGTCTTTCTGCGCGGCCGCCGGCTGGGGGAGGAGAAGGGCGGCGGTAGCGAGCAGCAGTGGCAGGATCATCAGCTATTGAGTGGTTCGGCCAAAATGCCGATGTGGCGGTCTCCAATGCGCGTGGCGATGAACGTAATCGTCCGTTTTCCGTAGGACTTAGGCAAGAACCGCTGCTCCAGAGCAGCCGGACGTTCGGCGATGCCGCGCTTGCGGATGCGAATGGTCCCAACCTCTAGCTCCCGCATCAACTTACGCATTTTTCGCGGGTCCAGCGTTTCGGAGCCAAGCACCTTGAAACCGGTCAGGAACGGCGAGTCGAGCTCTTTGTCCCCGCATAGATAGCCGATTTCCGGGTCGAGGTTGTGCAATCCGTGCTCTTTGGCAAATCCACCCAGCAATCCGCTGCGGATCAGCGATGGATCGGGATCATAGATAAAGGTGTCCAAATCGCCGGTATCGGCCTGGGCATCCATCGCGCCGGCATAGGTTTCTTCGTCCGGCAAAGTGGTCGCCCGACGGTCGACGTCACCGGCCAACTTGCCATACCAGAAGATGGTTTCCTTCGCTTCGCCTTTCAGCGAGATCAACTCGATCTCGTCCGGCACCGGGAACAACTCCATCAGCAAGTCCAAATCGGTGGCAGGCGACAGCTTGAGCCCAGCGGCGTCGCGCCCTTTGAGGATTTCGCAAATGCGATCCGGCGTCGGCGACCAGTCATTCGGGTCCATGATGCGGCGCGAACCGCGGCGACGCGCCGGATCGAGGAAGATCGCTCCTTCGGGCGGAATCTCCTCGGTTAAATCAGCAACCGAGAATTCGATGTTCCCGGCCGCGCGATAGACCTCGGAGTTGACCTCGGCAAAATGCACCGCGACTTCGTCGCGATCGGAGGCAAATACCTTCAAGCCGGCGCGGGAAAGTGCAATCGAATCCGAGCCCATGCCGCAGCACGGGTCATAAACCTCGGTAATGCCGGCGTCGGCAAAGCGCTGGGCGCGGAAATTGGCAACCGATTCACTGGATGCTTGCTCCAGCAGCGGCCGAGTGAAGTACATATCCAGCCCTTCGCCGAATTTGTAAGTCGCTCGACGCCGTAGCGCCCGCAACTCTCCCAATGCCTCGGCGACCTTCTTCGGGAATAAACCCTTGAAGCTTTCTTGGATCGCAAGCGGGTCCTCGCCGATATGGCGGAACATCAGCAGGGTATCTCGGGCTTCGTCCGAGGTCAGAATCTTGGCGGTCTTCAGGTCGAGTCGCATGGAAAGGCGTCAGCCATTTTAGAGGGGTTCCGAAGCCTAGGTGCAATCCTGGGAAGGAAATAGGGGGTTTCTATTTGAAAACTGCGGGTTACCCGCGGTCATATCGGCTTGAACGGAAAAAGCCACCCTTCCCGAGGGAGGGGTGGCTTGAGTTCGGCAGTGCTTGCTGCCAGCAAAGCTCGCTTTAGAAGTCGAAGCCGGCAGCGATGACAAAGCGGCGATCGGTGCTTTCGAAGCCGGCCGCAGGAGTGTTATCCCAGGCGACGGCCGCTTGAGCGCGCAGGTACCAGTCTTCGTTGACCTTGTAGTCGACGTTCATTTCGCCGGTGAAGGAGCGATCATCGGTTTCGTCCAGCGAGACGAAAAACTCGCCCTTGGCGTCGAACTTCCAATCGTCCCACAGCGGGTTTCCATAGCGGAAGGCGACACGAGCGTTAGCTGCGTCGGATTCGGCAGCGCCGACGTTTTCTTCATGGACGAAGGAAGGTCCACCCTCCAGCGAGAAGAAAGTGTCTTGGTTCTCAGTTAGGTACCAGGTGTAACCACCACCAATACCAACGTCCCAGCGCAGCTCCAAGCCTACGGGGACGTCTTTACGAGCAGAGGCATTGCCGTAGAAGAACAGGTTCTTCTCTTCGTCCATATAGTGGTTGTACTGACTGCCAGCGGTGTACAAGCGCGAGGTGGTGGTCGCCACGCCGCCAGTGGTCTGGCGAACGCCGGCGTAATTGGCGCTTAGCAGCCACTTGTACATGTTGGCGTCGTATTCCATCGCGACGCTGGCAGCAGCGGTGGTGGAATCGGTGTTGCCGGACAGGTAAGTCAGGCCAAAGTCAGCCTTGCCTACCCATTTCGGGCCGTCTTCCTGAGGGGCGGATGCAATCGGTTCTTCCGGCTGAGCAGTGAACTCGGTAGCCGGGACTTCGCTAAGCACGCCAGGTGCCAGCAGGAATGGAAGGATCGGGGTCAGAAGCATGATTTCTAGGTTGTGGAGATCCAGGGAGCCCTACATTCTACTGACGCGCCGGCAGTGCGCTGCCGTTAAGATTGCCCCACCTTAGGAAACTGTTCCCAGCAGTTGTCCAACCCAGCAAATTCCCCTTCGTAGATCAGCCATGTTCCCCCAACATCGACAGGCCTTCCTTGCCCAAATGGAGGCTGGCGACGTCGCCCTTTTCCCCGGGGCCACCCTCGCCAACCGCAATAACGACGTCGATTTCCCGTTCCGACAGCAGTCGGATTTCTGGTACTTGAGTGGCTTGAACGAGCCGGATGCGTTGATGGTGCTGAGCAAAGGCATCGACGGCGCACCCGATGATGCTTTGTTCGTACTGCCACGCGATCCGAAGATGGAAATCTGGAATGGTGTGCGCCTCGGGCCCGAAGGCGCAACCGGAACTCTTGGCTTTGCCGAGGGATACAACTTGGCCGATTTCGACGCTTGGTTTGGCGACTTGCTGACCAAAGCGAATCGCTTGTGGTACGGCCTCGGTCAGAATGCCGCGCTGGACGTCAAAGTGGTCGGCATGTTGTCGGAGCTGCGGCGCAAAATTCGCCTAGGTATTGAGCCGCCGCACCAGATTTTGGACCCGCGTCCGCCGCTGGGCGAAATGCGCGCGATCAAGTCTGATGGCGAAATGGAGCTGATGCGCAAGGCGTCGGCGATTTCGGCCGAAGGTCATTTGTTGGCGATGGCGCAGTGCAAGCCGGGTTCTTACGAGTACGAGTTGGAAGCGGTGATTCACAACACCTTCCGCCGTCAAGGTTGCAACGATTCGGGTTGGTCTTATCCGGCTATCGTCGCCGGCGGCAACAATGCTTGCATCCTGCATTACACCGCCAATGATCAGGCGCTGCGCGATGGCGACTTGGTGTTGATTGATGCCGGCGCCGAATACCAAGGTTATGCCGGTGACATTACTCGAACTTTCCCGGTGAATGGCAAGTTCAGCCCGGCGCAAAAAGATGTTTATGAGGTGGTGCTGGCGGCGTTGAAAGCGTCGACTGAAATTGCCCGCCCGGGTTACACCCACGAGGACATTCACAACAAGAGTGTGGAAGTACTCGTCGATGGCTTGCTGCAAATGAAAGTGCTGAATGGTTCCGCCGCGCAAATCATCGAAGAGGGAACTTATAAGAATTGGTACATGCACAACACCGGTCACTGGATTGGTTTGGACGTGCATGACGTCGGCCGTTACAAGGTTGGCGATAAGTCCATTGACTTGCAGCCCGGAATGGTGATGACCATCGAGCCGGGACTTTACTTCCAAGAAACCGATGAAACCATTCCGGAGCAATTCCGCGGCATCGGTGTTCGCATTGAAGACGACATTCATGTCACCGGTGGCGACGCCGAAATTTTGACCGCCGCCGCACCTAAAGAAGTTGCCGATGTGGAAGAGGCGTGCAGCGCCGAACGCATCGCACCGCCCACTCTGGAAACCCCCGTTGCTTCCTAATGTCTGAACTCTCATTGGAGGTTCGCGGCGTCACCAAAATGTATGGTGACTTTAAAGCCGTGGACGACGTCACCATCGAGGTGCCGAAAGGGTCGATTTACGGCTTTCTCGGTCCCAACGGTGCCGGTAAAACCACGACCATTCGCATGATCCTCGACATCGTGCAGCCGACTAGCGGCACGATATCTTTGCTGGGTGAAGACTCGGCGCTGAAGGTGCGTGACCGCATCGGTTACTTGCCCGAAGAGAAGGGCTTGTACAAAAAGATGAAGGCGTGGGCGATCATTGCTTACTTCGCCGGGCTGAAAGGCATCGGTCGCAAGGAAGCGAAGGTGCGCGCGTTTGAGTTGCTGGAGCGTTATGGCCTGAAGGATTTCAGCAACGCCAAGATCGAAACCCTGTCGAAAGGCATGGGGCAGAAGGTGCAGGTGCTGGCGTCGATTGCGCACAAGCCTGAGTTCGTGATTTTGGACGAACCATTTAGTGGTTTGGACCCGGTCAACCAGCAGGTGATGGAAGACGTTATCCGCGACATGGCTGCCGAAGGTTCGACGATCATTTTCTCGACTCACGTGATGGCGCACGCCGAGCGCATTTGCGATCGCATTTTGCTGATTGCCAAGGGCCAGAAGATTTTCGACGGCACCATTCCCGAAGCGCAACGCACCATTCCGAATCGTGTGCGCGTCAACACCGGCGCCGCCGAGGAAGACCTGAAGACTTTGCCTGGTGTGTTGTCGGTAAGTCGTTCCTTAGAAGACGAACGCGGCGATGGTTGGGACCTAGGCTTGGCCGACGGCGCCGAACCGCAGGGCTTGCTGCAAGCATTTTTTGAACGCGGAATTGCTCTTTCCGCTTTCGATCACCACGAACCGACTCTGCACGACGTCTTTGTGCAACTGGTCGGCGATGAAGCGCGGGAGGCGCAAAAGCGATGAGAAACACCATGTTGGTAGCCAGTCGCGAGTACGCCGAAAACGCGCGCACCAAAGGCTTCTGGATTGGAATTTTGATTTTCCCGGTGATGCTGGTCGCGGTGATTTTCATCACCAAGTGGCTGGCGGAAGACGCAACGCCGACGCGTCACTACATCGTTGTGGATAAGGCCGGGCATTACAGCGACAAGCTGGATGAGCGCATGGATTTGCGCTACGCGGCCAAAGCGTTTCGATCGTTCCAAGGATGGGTCGAGAAAAACCAGAAGGAGGAGTACAAAGCCGACGTCAAAATCGACTGGGAGAATGCCCCGCCTATGGATTTGAAGGATTTTGATGCGGATGCGTTTCTTGAGGAATTCATTGCATCGAACCCGCGGGAGTTGGAGCTCATTCTTGAACCTGGTGGCTTCGCCGATAAGGTCGCCCAAGTGCGTCCGCGTTTGAAAGAGGATGCTGGGGATTTTGAACCGCCGCGGCGATTGTTCGAACGCGTGCCATTGCCGGAAGCCGTCAGTGCCGACGGCACTCCGAAAGAGATTGCCGATGGGTTAAAGCCGTACCTGACTGGCGAAAAATCCATGCAGGTCGATGGCCAAAACATTGACGTGTTCGCTTTGATGATCATCCCCGAAGATGTGGGGGATCATTTCCTACCCGAGGATCAACAGAAAAAGCAGGGCGTCATCGGTCAAGTGAGTGACGCGTTCCACGGACCGCCGGATGTCGAATACTGGAGCACCAACCTCGCCGATACCGATCTGTCTTCGGTGTTGAGCGCAACTCTGAATCGCGAACTTCGTCAGCGCCAGCTGGTAGCACGCGGCATGGACGCCGGATTGGTTTCTGAAGTTCAGAAAATGAGCCTGAAGGTGACCAAGCTGGACCCGGATAAAGCCGAAGGCGAAGAAGAGGTCAGCCAGGCCGACGTGTTGCGCCAAAACGCGCCGATTGGTTTTGTTTACCTGCTGTGGATTAGCGTGATGCAGGTTGCGTCGATGTTGTTGAACAACACCATTGAAGAGAAGTCGAACCGCATCATCGAAGTGCTGCTGTCGTCGGTAACCGCTTGGGAACTGATGATCGGCAAGCTGCTCGGCATTGCTGCCATCGGCATCACCATCTTGATCTGCTGGTTCGCGTCGGCGGCCGGACTGCTGTTCTACTGGAGTTCGCCCGAAGCCGAAATGATTACCAGTTTGATTGACGTGATCTTCGACGACACGCTGCTACCGGCCTTCATCTTCTACTTCCTTGGCGGCTACTTCATCTACGCCGGCATCTTCCTCGCCATCGGCTCGATCTGCAACACGATCAAAGAAGCGCAAAACTTCATGGGCCCGGTGATGATGATCATGATCGTGCCTCTGCTGACGATGGCCTTCATTCCGAAGGATCCGAACGGAACTCTGGCGACGGTGCTGTCGTGGGTGCCGATCTACACGCCATTCGTAATGATGAACCGCGCCGCTGCCGATCCGCCGGCCTTCGATCTCTACGGCACCGGCATCTTGATGATCGTTTTCGTCGGCATCGTGCTGTGGCTGTGCGGTCGGATTTTCCGCTCCGGCATCTTGCGCACCGGCCAACCGCCGCGGCTAATGGAAATGTTGCGTTGGATTCGTCGCAGCGCAGACTAAAAGTAGTGGGTTCGGTTAGCCCCGAGCTCTTCTAAAATCCAGGGCGCGTCGCCAACGGTGACGCGCCCTGATTCATTCCAGATCATGAAGACTGCAGAACAAATCCAAACTGTAACCGTGCTCGGCGCCGGCGCAATGGGCGCGGGCATTGCTCAGGTGGTTGCGCAAGCCGGCTTGACCGCTCGTTTGTACGACATCAACGACGAGGCGGTGCAGCGCGGCTATGCGGGCATTGAAAAAATGCTGGCCAAGGGCGTCGAGCGCGGCAAGGTCAGTGCCGACGACATGGCGGCAACCTTAAGCCGCTTGACCGCCACCGCCGACATGACTGCAAGTTTGGAAGGCAGCGATCTTGTCATTGAGGCCGCGCCTGAGAAGCTGGAGCTGAAGCAACAGATCTTCCGCCAAGTTGCCGAGGTGGTTGCCGCCGACGCCATCGTCGCCAGCAATACCTCATCGATCTCCATTGCCGCACTTGCCGAAGCCGATCCGCATCCGGAGCGCTTTTTGGGGCTGCACTTTTTCAATCCGCCGCCGTTGATGCCGCTGTTGGAAATTGTGCACGGTCCGCAAACCGATGCCGCGGTGGTGGAGACTTGCAAGCAGCTGGCCGAACAGTGGGGCAAAAGCCCGATTGTGGTCAAAGATTCGCCAGGCTTTGCATCCAGCCGTTTGGGCGTTGCTCTGGGCCTGGAAGCCATCCGCATGGTCGAAGAAGGCATCGCGTCGGCAGCCGATATCGATACGGCGATGGAATTGGGCTATCGCCATCCGATGGGGCCGTTAAAGTTGACCGACATGATCGGCATCGACGTGCGCGTCAACATTGCCGAATACTTGGCGAGCAAGTTGAGCGACGCGCGCTTTGAGCCGCCGGCGCTGATGCGGCAAATGGTCGCCGACGGCAAACTGGGAATGAAAACCGGCCAAGGTTTTTATAAGTGGGACGGCCGAAAGCCGGTGATCGATTAAAGTGGCAGCCGCGGACGGTTCCGCGAGATTGACCCATGACCGACTTCCGCATCGTAGACGCCCACATCCACCTGGAACCTTGGCACCAATTGCGGCCGGAGGTGCGCGAGGTTTTATCACATGGGCGTCAGGATCTGCCGTCGATACGAAAGTACATTGTTGACCCCGATGAGTTCATTGCCCATTTGGATGAGCAGGGCATCGCGCGTGTTGCGGTGATCAATTATCCGTCGCCCGAAGTCATGGGTTTCGGCGACGAGGTCAACCTGGCGGGGGCGAAGTATCGCGATTTGCATCCGGATCGAATCATTGCTTTTGGCGGCATGGATGTGGCGGCCAATCACATCGATCCCGAGGCGTATGTCGAGCATTTGCTCGATGATCTGAAACTGAGCGGGATCAAAATTCATCCGCCGCATCAGTTGATTGCACCCAACGCATATTTGGACGGCAACGACAATCTGCCCGAGCTTTATCGACTATGCCAAGAACGCAAAATCCCGGTGATGGTGCACACCGGAACCTCAGTATTCCCCGGCGCACGCAGCAAGTTCGGTGATCCGATGCATTGCGATGACGTCGCCGTTGATTATCCAGAGCTACCACTCATCCTTGCGCATGGTGGACGTCCGCTGTGGTTCGACACCGCATTCCACCTGGTCCGACGTCACCCCAACGTCTACATGGATGTGTCCGGCATCCCGCCCAAGCAAATCCTGACGCACTTCCCGAAGCTGGAATCCGTCGCCCACAAAGTGCTCTTCGGCACCGACTGGCCCAGCCCCGGCGTGAAGTCCATCCGCCACAACGCCGAGCAATTCCTCGACCTGCCGCTCAGCGACGACGCCCGCCGTTTGATCCTCGCGGAAAACGCGGATCGCTTGTTTCCCTGTTAAGGGACAATCATCAACTCGGTGACCGCTGAACTTAAACGCCCCTGCTGGGGGTTGTCCACGGTTGCTGCGGCTAGGTAAAGCGAAGTGCCGGAAAGAATGGAAAGGAACGGGTTCGCCAAGATTTTGGCTTGGGCATGTCCGTTTGCATCCAAGGTGCCGATGCGGTTGACGATGGTGTGAGGATCGCCAAGACCGTTGAGTGCGCCGTAGAAGGTTTGGTCGGCGGTCAGTGGAATGTCAATGCCGGCCATGAACTCGGGGCCTACCCCGCTAGACGACGCCAGGACTACATAGAGTTCACCCGCTTCTGATGCAGGGAAGTCCAAGTTAAGGGTGACTTCATCCGTGCTGCTTGCACTTAACCAGCGCGCATCCAGCGACAGGAAGGGCTGGAAGCTGTACACCGTCACCTCGCCGGCTTGGTTCAGCCCGGAGTGATCTTTGGATGGATCGGCAATTCCAAAATCCGGCAATCCATCACCATTGACGTCGCCCAAAGCACTGACGTTGAAGCCGTGCGCGCCCGGGATTTGGGCTTGGAGGATTCCCGATCTGCCGTTGCGCAGGCGGACGTTCGGCGGGCCGAGCGGGCTGTCGCTGCTGAGCATTTCGTCGAAGCCGTCGCCGTCTAAATCTCCGGCGCTTCCTGGGAACCACCCAGGGAATTGATGGATATAGCCTCCGTGAGCGCCCGAGAAAGTGAGAATCATTTGATTCGGGCCACTGCAATGAAGATCGCAAATGCCGTCGCCATCGACATCGCCGGCGGCGGCGATCGGAGCGTCCAGCGATGCAAAGGCATACAAGATGGACTTGTCGATTCCGGAGATGACTTCGATTCGCGGATTGGCGAACGGCGTATTGAGTCGGACGATTGCATAGTCGGCGTGGCCGTCACCGTTGACGTCGCCCATACCTGCCAGGGCGTAACCATAAGCTCCATTCGAAACGGAGCCGACAATGCGGTGGATCTGGGTGCCCGTTGCACCGGAGTAGGCGTAAACGGCACCAGCGTTATTTACCCCGGCGATGTCCATGTTCGGGGCGGATACGAGAATATCGGGAACCCCATCGGCATCGATATCGCCGCCGGCTTCAATCACTTGGCCGAAGTTGGTTCCAGGACCGCCGGTCCAGGTGTGCAGCAGCGATCCGCTGGCGCCGGAATAGGCGAACGCCGCTGTCGGGAAGCTTCCGGGTGACATCACAAAATCAGGGATGCCGTCACCGTCGATGTCGCCTAAGTTGGCGACGTTGGATACGTTGTTCCATTGATGGATGATGCTGCCATCTAAGCCGGAAAGAATCTTTACCGATGAGTCGGAGCCAACTGCGATGTCATCGAAACCATCTCCGTTGATGTCACCCGCATGATCAAGATCTTCGCCCAAATTTTCGTTGGCAGTTTGACCCTTGATCGTCAGGATCGGGCTCAACTCGCCACCAACTTGGCTAGTGGCAGGCGCGGTGGATAAGCCAAGAATGAATACTGCAAATAGCGGTTTGGTGTCCATGGAGCCGAGTATTTGGAAAGCGTTTTTAGGGATCAGTATTGGGGAGAATTCGCGGCGCCGGGTGTGCCGTGACTGTTTAAATCCGCGCGCCAATTGCGGGGGGAGGAATTGGCTAACGCAGGGCGAAGCAATTCTAGCGTAGGCCCTAAACCATTGGGCGACGTCGGCCAATGCGGCTGGAAATGGTATTCCACTTGATCCATTAATGTGCCGCCAGCGTTCTCCAGGCGGAGTTCTTCGCCATTCGAGCTGAGACCGAAACCAAGATCGCCGATGGCGTTGGGAACCGCAGGAAACAGCGCATGGAAATCATTGAGATCCTGGCACAACACTAAGTATTCGCGCGCACCGAGCATGGTGCCTGGCGGGATGACGAAGTTGTTGTTGTCGTCGTGGAATTGCCAGTTGGATAAATCCACTAGTTGATCGGAGTTGTTGTAAAGCTCCACCCAATCGCCGGGATCGAAGTCGTCGGCAGACTTGTAATTGATTTCGTTGATGACAACAGATGGCCCGACTTGAATGAAATTCGCAGTCAGCGAATAAGCCGTGGTGGAGTCAACGGAAATGCTCGTTGTTTGCGGCAGCAGCGGATCGGACCACGAATCAAAAACATATCCCTCAGCCGGAACCGCAGTGACTTCTACCGGAACGGTCGGGAAATATTGGCCGATGAACGGTTCGGTGACTTGGATCGCGGTTAAATCCAAATAGCCGCCACCGGCGGGGGTGACGTCGAGGCTGAGTTCGTAGGTGGGCGGCAGCTGGAACTCCGAACGAATGTGCTGCATCGCGCGCGCCGGCCGAATAGTGAAGAAGTCGCGGATGTCATCGACTTCATTCTGCCATTGGTAGTACTTGCCGCCCCAGCGCTGTTTATGGCGCTTCATCTCAGGATCCATTTCCGCTGCAATGCGATCCACTTCGGCAAGGGTACGACTGGGCTGGAAACGCGTATTCAACATATCCGCGTAGCGATTAATGAAGTGATTGCGAAACTCCAAGTTCTCGAGCATCTCGCGGAACAAAAACGAGAAGTTCACACCGCCGCCGGGGTTGTCGTAACCAATCGCAAAACGCAGCGTGTTGTCGTACGCATCGTCTTCATCGGCCATGCCGTTATCGACGTCGTATAGCAGCCAACGCCAACGCCCATCTTCGGTGCGCGGCCGCCACATCTTGCTGTTGTGATGCGGCCAGTCCCGGTTGGCGAGGAAGATCTCGGTGATCAAATAGGTGGCGTAGTTTTCGACATCGACCAAGGTTTCGAACTGCGCGTAATGGCCCGGATCATCTAGCGGGTTGTTCAACACGAAGGTGATCATGTCATCCCAATGTTTGGTGTCGCCTTCGATAGCTTGCACCACCATGCGCGATTTGGCGCCGAAGCGCCCGGCAGTTTCGAGTAGGTCAAGCTGGTTCGGATCGACGCCTGTGTGATACTCCAAGTAATACTTATCAATGCGTTCGCGCAGGTTTTGAATGCCCCAATATTCGCCGTTCAGCACAAGCGCCGCCGAGCGGAAGGCCGCCGCCTCCAAGTCTTCACCGCGAATGATTCGCGCCGCCAGCCCATCGCGTAAATGTCCGCGGTTGTTGTCGGTGCCGGCATTGCGCAGCAAGATCCGCTTGAAACGATCCAGCCCTTCGTGATGAAAAACGCGCCCTTCAAACTCCGAAGCGCGATAGCCGCCGCGCGACAACATGCGAAAACTTTTCTGCGCCCAAATGCGCGACAAACCGCCATGAATCGCCAAGCCGATGTCCTGTGCGAATCGCACCGAGCCATCGGTTTCAAACAGCTCGACGTGAGCCGGGCGTTCCCAATCCTCGGCGTAGTTTTCATAAATGCCTAAATTCGGATCCCACAAGTGATCGGGGTCGGTGACGAGTGAAACCGTCGGCAAGTCGGTGGGCACGCTGCCGTAATAACTGTGCGTAGTAATCCAACTCGGCCATAGGTTCGGTTCAAACGCCCGCGCGCGCACGATCTGGAAAGTGTTTTGTCGCACGATCGGCGCTGTGTAAAGCGTCGACGTTTCGGTCGGTTCACTGCCATCGAATGTGTAGCGAATCTCCGCGCCGGTGGGGTGAGTGAGCGTGATCAGCTCGCCACTTGCCACGTTCCCTGGCGGAGGATCCATCTCCACCATTTGCGAGAATCCCGGTTGCGCTAACGCCGTATTCGTTTCTCCTGGCGTCGCATATTCGAAGTACCACTGCCCCGGTAATCCCTGCGGATGACGTCCGCGCGAAACGTCGACGTACATCGGTCCGGTTGTAATCCATTCGACCCGGGTGCCGTCGGGCTTGGTCAGCACCAGCGTGTCGCCGAGCGAATCCAGTTTGAAGTTGGTGTGCAGCGCAGGTTGATCAAAAATCAACATCGGATGCGCTTGGCTGACCGGGTCACGGTCGGTGCGTCCGATGGACAACATCGGGATCGCAGTCAAGTCGCTGCCGTTGACGTTGGCGTTGTGCACTTGCACCGCCAACACGTTTTTACCCGGAAGGAATCGATCACGAAAATCTTCCAAAGCCAGTCCGCGAATCTTGAGTCCACGATGCAAGTGCGCTTCCACCGATGTTTCCGCCAGTCGATCAAAGGCAGGATGATCCCCCGGCCGATCCATGTTGACGCGCGCAATTTCTTCTCCATTCAAATAGGCAACAAATCCATCATCAACATCCATGTGCAAAAACGCCATGGTGATGTCTTCCGTCAATCCCGCCGGCAGGTGGAACGACTTGCGCAGGTAGATGGTGTCCGCCTTAATCCAAGTGTTGTCGTCTTGGTCGCCGTAACCAAATCCACTCGGCCCTTTTGGTAGCGAAGAATCATCAAAGTTAACCGTGTACCAATCCGCCGGCGGTTCCTGATTGCCCGGCGCGTAATGCCATTCGTCACCCTCGGTGATCAAGGTGTGATACTCGTTATGCGCCACCCGCCGATCGCGCCCGGATGCGAACACCACCAAGTGTTCCTTCGGGCCGAGAAAGTACTCCGGAAAAGTCCACTGAAACGGATCGGCCGGATCATCGCTCAAGCCCCATCCCTGCAAATTCACCGTCGCCGCACTGCCGTTCCAAATCTCAATCCAATCCGGCGACGTGCCGTCGGCGTCGACTTTGGACTCAACGTTGGAGCTGCAGTATTCAGTAATCACCACCTGCCCAGCAGCAGGAACGGCCAGGGCAAGCGCAGCGAGCGCAATTGCGGGGGAGAGGGTCGACATGGAGGAATTGGAGGAATTCTTAATCCTACTCCGAATCCCAATATCCGGCCCCCGGTTTTCGCCGCCGATCCTACCCTAGGGAAGGATTTCCAGCTTCGTCACAGCCGAGCTCATGCGCACACGGCCGGTTCCAAATGTGACCGCGGCAAAATACAAATCCATCCCAGCGAACGCAGCAAGCGCAGGGTGGGAAACCATCGATGCTGTTCCGTCGCCATTCCCGTCGAGCACGCCGATGCGATCGAAGACGAAGACGTTATCGGCAAATCCCTGCAATGCGGCGTAGAACAAGGTGTCATCGGTGAGTGGGATGAAAACGGGGCCAGCTTGAATCGGTCCTACGCCGGTTGCCGAAACCAATACGCAATAAAGCTCACCCGCTTCTGATGCCGGGAAGTTCAAACTTGCATCTACAGATTGGGTTCCTGATGCAGTGAGCGAAGGAGCATTCAATGAGAGCAGTGGGTGGAAGCGGTAGACGTCAACACGTCCACGGTAAATCAGTCCACCTGCGCCATAATGGTCGTATCCAATTGCAAAGTTAGGAGAACCATCTCCATTCGTGTCTTCCAGTCTCGCCATTTCGGCATAAGTTGAGATAGGAAGAATGGCATGGGCAACGCCGGATACGCCGCTGTGGATGAAGGTTTCCGTTCCGGATCCCCAGTTGATATTTCTAGAAGCAAATTCATTGCGACCATCGCCATCTAAATCTTCTATGACAAAGCCGCCTGAAAACATGTGCGAGCTAATGGTTGCACCGGTGACCGCTGAGACAAAATGCAACCACCACGGATTTCGGTATGCAAAATCGGCAACGCCATCGCCATCCATATCCCCGCACTTCAGCGGCTCAATTCCATCTAAGTATTCAAATAACTTGACTTGATCCTTGCCGGAAAAAATTTGGCAAAAGTCATCGGCGGGGTAATCGACATCGCCATCCTCTCCGACGCCGAAATCGTCAAAACCATCGCCGTTAATGTCGCCTAGACCAGTTACATACGAGCCGAAATGACCGTACTTATTTTGGCCATACACGCGGAATAATTCACTGCCGTCCGCCCCCGAAAAAACATAGATCATGCCACAGGAGGTCCTGGTGCCGTGATCCTGGTTGCGAGCTCCAACGATGTAGTCCGGCACACCATCCGCATTGACGTCGCCGGCTCCGTTTACGGCATAGCCGAAGCCAGTCCACACCGAATCGGAATGCGAGTAAATCGTAGAGCCGCTTGCCCCTGAAAGCACTGTGACTTGGTCGGCATAACCGCCAATGATGATGTCGTCCGTTCCATCCAGATCAATATCCCCAGCGTTTTCGATGACGTGGCCATGTTGCCATTCATACAAAATGGAGCCATCGGCACTCGAATAAACCCGCGCGGTATCGCCAGAACAGCCGACGAGTAGATCATCCAAGCCGTCGCCGTCGACGTCGATCGAGCGGCCGAGGTAGCGTCCGACCTGGTCATAGGATGCCTGGCCGGTGATGGTTTGAATCAATTCCAGTTCCCCGCCGACTTGGGCTGGGATTGGAGATGCACAAAAATGGAGGGCGGCCAGTAGGGGGAGGAATAACCGATAAGTCATGTTGCGATTGTACTCTGCAACAGGATTCTTTCCGCTAATTGAGATTGTCGACGATCTCGTAAACCACGTCGGTGATGTCGAGATCGGAAGTGTGGACCTCCATTTCCGCTTGGGCGTAAAGCGGTTCGCGAAGGCGCAACAACTCTTTGAGTTCGGTCGGTGCGTTTTGACGGCCGGCCATTGGGCGGTGGTCGCCTTGATCGAGCACGCGGTTGAAATAGTCTTCGGCTTCGGCGCGCAGCCAGACGGTTGTGAAGCGGCTTAGTGCTAAGTTGAAAGAAGCTTCGTCGGTGACGATTCCTCCGGGAAGGGCGACGACCACCGGACGACCGCTGGCAATCAAGTTTGCAAGCGCGTCGTAGGCCAGCTTGCGGTAATAGTCTTCACCATGCAGCGCGAAGATTTCGCCGGTGCGGATGCCGGCTAGCTTTTCGATTTCGGTGGTGAGTTCGATGAACGGTAGAGCTAGTACCGAACTTAACTCCGGGCCGACGGTGGATTTGCCGGCGCCGCGCATGCCGATCAAGGCAAAGCCGTTGCGGGTGTCGCGTTGCAGCACCGCCTCAACCGCACTCAGGCAAGGCTGCAGCTGATCGGTGGGGCAGTTGGCGATGCGCGAGCGCAGCGTTTGACGCAGTAGCGCATCGGCTTCGCTCTCCTGGATGGGGGCGGTGGCGGCCCCAGTGGTGGCGGTTTGCAGCAAATCGACCAGGTCGGTGCCGAAGCCGTCGGCCAGTGCAGCGAGACGGCCGATGGCGATATTGGCTTGGCCGGCCTCCAGTTGAGTCATGAAACGGGCACTCAGGCCAGAGCGCTGAGCCGCCTCTTTGATGGTCCAGCCCCGAGCGGTGCGCAGTTGGCGCACTCTCTTTCCCAGCTTGGGCAGCAACGGATGGGGCTCCGACGAGGACATGTGCGCAGTATAATGCCTAAATTGGGTCGGCGAAAGTGAAATATCTTGCGCATTGCCCATTCCTGGGGCAAAATCTCCCCATGGCAACTGCAACGAACACCGACGCACCGGTGCTGTTCGAGACCCATCCGGATCAGTACAAGCACCTCCGCCTGGAAGTCGACGGCCCCGTGGCCCGTATTTTCATCGACATTCAGGAAGACGAAGGCCTACGCCCCGGCTACGCGCTGAAGCTGAATTCTTATGACCTCGGCGTCGATATTGAGCTCGCCGACGCAGTCCAGCGCATCCGCTTCGAGCACCCGCAGGTCGGCGCAGTGCTGATCACCAGCGGTCAGGAAGGCGTCTTCAGCTCGGGCGCGAACATTTTCATGCTGGGTGCTTCCAGCCACGCGTTTAAGGTCAACTTCTGTAAGTACACCAACGAAACGCGCCTCGGCATTGAAGACGCCACCGAGAACTCCGGCAAGACTTTCATCGCCGGCTGCAACGGCGTCGCCTCCGGTGGGGGTTATGAGTTGCCCGAAGCTTGCGAAGAGATCTACTTGGTCGACGACCGCCGCTCCGCAGTCTCCCTCCCTGAAATCCCGTACTTGGGCGTGCTGCCTGGCACCGGCGGCCTGACTCGTTTGGTCGACAAGCGCAAGGTGCGTCGCGACTTGGCCGACATCTTCGTCACCTTGGCCGAAGGCGTAAAAGGCAAGCGCGCTAAGCAGTGGAAGTTGGTCGACGATGTGTTCCCGACTTCTAAGTTTGAGGAATCCGTCAACAACCGCGTTGCCGAAGTTGCCGGCGAAGGTCACCCGGATCGCAAAGGCATCACGCTCGATCCGCTCAACCCAACGGTTGAGGAAGACGTGATTGAATACCAACACGTCAAGTGTGAACTCAACGCCGCCGAGCGCACCGCCACAATCACAATCACGGTGCCGGATGAACTGCCCGAGATTCCCGCCCAAGCCCACGATCTCGGTTCCTCTTGGTTCCCGCTGCAAGCCTTCCGCGAACTCGACGACGCGATCCTGCGTTTGCGCTTCAACTATCCGGAACTCGGTTTGGTGCTGCTGCAAACTCGCGGCAACGCGCAAACCATGCTGCAGCTCGACCAGCAACTGGCCGCTCGCCAAGACGATTGGTTTGTCGCTGAAGTCACTCACTTCCTCAAGCGCACGCTGAAGCGCGTCGACATGACTGCGCGCAGCTTCTTCGCCATCATCGACGAAGACTCCTGCTTCGTCGGCACCTTGTACGAGCTGGCCCTCGCCGCCGACCGCATCTTCATGATGGAAGAGGACGGCGTCACCATGCAGCTGTCGCCGATGAACGGCGGTTTGCTGCCGATGGGCAACGGCTTGTCGCGACTGCAAGTGCGCTTCTACGGCGATGACGATCACGTCGCCGAGGTCATGACCCACATGGAGCCGTTGGATTCCGACGAAGCCGACGAGCTGGGTTTGATCACCGTCGCCGCCGACGAAATCGACTGGGAAGACGAAGTGCGCCTCGCCATTGAAGAGCGCGCCAGCTTCTCGCCCGATTCGCTGACCGGCATGGAGCAGAGCATTCGCTTCGCCGGTCCGGAAACGCTGGAAACCAAAATCTTCGGTCGCTTGACCGCATGGCAGAACTGGATCTTCCAACGCCCGAACGCCGTCGGCCCGAAGGGTGCGCTGTCGCTATACGGCCGCCCCGAAACTCCGGAATTCGACTGGAACCGCACCTGATCCACCTGCCCGCATGTGTCGGTCCACGGGCCGACACCGCACCGCCCTCTACGCCTTAAAACTCTCACGCATCAAACAACGATGAGCATCTCATACGACAAGATCCCCAACAACGTCAACCTGTCCGACAGCAAGAAGCTGCAGAAGGCGTTGGAAGCCTGGCAACCCGGCTACCTGGAATGGTGGAACGAAATGGGTCCGGATGGCTTGCAGCAAAACGACGTTTACCTGCGCACTGCAGTTAGCGTCGACAGCTCGGGCTGGGCGCACTACGACTACGTCAAGATGCCGGAGTACCGCTGGGGCATCTTCCTGACGCCGCCGGAGAAAGATCGCACCATCGGTTTCGGCGACAACGCCGACATGAAGGCATGGGATAAGGTGCCGGGTGAATTCCGCAAGGACTTGCGCCGCATCATCGTGACGCAGGCCGATACCGAGCCGGCGTCAGTTGAGCAGCAGCGTTTGTTGGGCCACAGTTGCCCCAGTCTTTACGACTTGCGCAACCTGCTGCAGGTCAACGTGGAAGAGGGGCGGCACCTATGGGCGATGGTGCACCTGCTGCACGAGTACTTCGGCCGCGACGGTCGCGACGAAGCAGAAGAGATGTTGGTGCGTCGCTCCGGCAACCCGGACAGCCCGCGCATCTTGGCCGCGTTCAACAAGCCGATCGATGACTGGCTGTCGTTCTTCTGCTTCACCATGTTCACCGACCGCGACGGCAAGTATCAGTTGGGGGCATTGGCCGAGTCCGGCTTCGACCCGCTGGCCCGCGCCACTCGCTTCATGCTGACCGAAGAAGCGCACCACCTGTTCGTCGGCGATACCGGCATTCAACGCGTGTTGCAGCGCACCTGCCAGTTGATGAACGAAATCCCAGACGGCGACGTCACCCAGCGCGGCGGCATTCCGCTGCAGATCGTGCAGAAGTACATCAACTTCTGGTACAGCGCTTCGATGGACTTGTTCGGCGGTGAAGATAGCTCGAACGCTGCCAACTACTTCGGTGCCGGTCTCAAGGGTCGCTTTGGCGAGCGCAACAGCAAGAAGATCACCGATCACTCGGCGCTGGAAGGTTTCTACGAGCTCGAGTGGATGGACGGTGGACACATGTCCAACCACCAGATCCCAATGCGCCGCGCGATGAACTTGATCTTGCGCGACTCCTACAAGGAGGATTGCGAGAAGGTCATCAAGCGTTGGAACAAGACCATTGCCAAGCTGGGCGTGGACTTCGAACTGTCGTTGCCATCGCAGCGCTTCAACCGCGAAATCGGTGTTTACGAAGGTCAGCCGTTCAGCCCGACCGGCGAGCTTTTGAGCCAAGACGACTACAACGCCAAGATCAACCACTGGTTGCCGACCGATGAAGACCTGGCTTACGTCAAGTCACTGATGGTGCCGGTGCGCGAGCCGGGCAAGTTTGCTGGTTGGATTGCGCCGCCTGCCAAGGGCATTCAGGGCAACCCGCTGGACTTCCCGTACGTCAAGTTCGACAACAACAACTAATCGAGAAACTGTGACTCAATCCACCATGACTCGTTTGTTGAAGAGTTACGTCTGCGGTGCCTGGCACGAAGGCGAAGGACGCCGCAGTTCGTTGTACAACCCGACCACCGAAGAGGTGATTGGCGAAGCGTGCACCGGCGGCTTAGATTTCAACGCTGCGCTGGAGTACGCGCGCAACGTAGGCGGTCCGGCGCTGCGCAAGATGAGCTTTGCCGAGCGCGGTCAGATGTTGTCGGCGATGGCGTCGGCGATTCACGACCACCGCAATGAGTTGCTGGACTTGGCGCAGGAATCGTGCGGCAATACCCGCGGCGATGCCAAGTTCGACATCGACGGCGCAACCGGTACCCTGGCCGCCTACGCCAAGATGGCCGAAGGTTTGGGCGACGCGAAGTTCTTGCTGGATGGTGACAACATCCGCATTTCGCGCAGCCCGCGTTACGTCGGTCGCCACGTGATGCTGCCGCGCAAAGGTGTGGCGATTCACATCAACGCGTTCAACTTTCCGGCGTGGGGCTTTGCCGAAAAAGCCGCGGTTGCTTTGCTCGCCGGCATGCCGGTGATCAGTAAGCCGGCCACAGCAACTGCGTTGCTGACCGAGCGCATCGTCGAAATCTTGGTCGACGCCAAAGTCATGCCCGACGGCGTGTTTTCCTTCGTAGCCGGTTCGCCCGGCGACATGTTGGATCACGTCACCGGCCAAGATGTGGTTGCCTTCACCGGTTCAGCCGCCACCGGCCAAATGATTCGCCGTGGTGATGCAGTGATCAACAATTCGGTTCGCGTCAACGTCGAAGCCGACAGCTTGAACGCCGCGGTGCTCGGTCCGGACGTCAAAGAAGAAAGTCCGACTTGGGATATCTTCATGCGCGACGTGACCACCGACATGACGCAAAAGGTGGGGCAGAAGTGCACCGCCATCCGCCGCATCTTTGTGCCCGCCGACAAAATCGATGCGGTACGCGAAGAGCTAGTCGAAACGCTGAGCAGCACCAAGGTCGGTAACCCCGCCCTTCGTGCGGTCCGCGTCGGTCCGTTAGCGTCCAAGGCTCAGCTCGACGACGTGCAAGACGGCATCCGCAAGCTCAACGAGGTCGCGGAAATCGTTTGCGGCGAAATCGGTTCGGGTGAACTCACCGACCTGCCGCAAGGCAAGGGTTACTTCCAGCAACCGGTCCTGCTGCAAGCCAACGACCCGGAAGCGGCCGGCATTGTGCACGAGCACGAAGTCTTCGGTCCGGTCGCTACGTTAATGCCGTATAACGGCGAAGCTAGCGAAGCCGCACGTTTGGTTTGCCTAGGCGAAGGTGGATTGGTTGCTTCGGTCTACACCGACAAGCGCGACTTTGCTTCCGACTGCCTGATCGAAATGGCACCGTCACACGGTCGCCTTAGCTTTGGTAGCAAGAAGATTGCCGAGCACGCTTACGGCCCTGGCATGGTGCTACCTCAATTGGTGCACGGCGGACCGGGTCGCGCCGGCGCCGGCGAAGAGCTGGGTGGATTGCGCGGCATGTCGCTCTATATGCAACGCACCGCGATCCAAGGCGACGAGCCGATGTTAGCTCGTATGTTCGAAGCAGGAACGACGGTCGAGTAATCGATCAGCCGTCATCTTTGGTGCCGTCGTCGTCATCGTCGTCGGCACCTTCTTCTTCTTTCTTGCGCTCTTCCGCTCTTTCGCGCAAGCGCTTCATTTCCTCTTCATCGGCATCGGCAAAGTCGGTACGACCGCGCTTCAGAGCTTCTTTCATCAGCTCGGCATCTTCCGGATCGGCCCACAAGGCTTTCCAGGTGGCTCGCGAACGCTTCGTCGTCGCTTCCTGCTCTTCTTTGGAAATCTTCAAGCCCTTCTTATTTTCATTCCACCATTTCAACCAAGAGTCGGTGTTCGCTTTAACCTCTGCGCCCGTCAGCACGGTCAAGCAAAGGTGGATCTCCTTAATATTCGGATGTCGGCGCCGTGCCGCACCAGAGGTCAACATGCTCATCAGCGCATCCACCGCCTTTGGATCGCGAATACGACCAATCGCCAAGATGCGAGCGCGCGTAGCTTTGTCGCCACGGTTGGTGATGTGCAACTTGTCGGTCAAAACCGCCAATGCTTTGACGTTGGCCTTTTGCCCCAACGCTAAGTAATAAGCCTCGGCACTTTCTTCGTTCTCAACAATCGGCTTGTACTTCTTTAGCTTCAACAACTCCTTGAAAGCATTGGGGTCTTCGTTGAAGCGCAATGCCTGAAGCGCGTCCATGCGCACCATGTGGTCCTTATGCTTGACCGCTTTGCCGAGTAACTTGACTACGCCTTTGTCTGCAATGCGGCCAGCGTCTTCGATCGCCGTATAAATCAAATCTAACTCGTTGGCTTTCAGCGCGGTTTCCAATAACTCGATCGCTTCTTCCGGAGTCAGCTCCTCTTCCTCTTCGTCGCCGAACTCTTCATCAATGATTTCATCTTCATCGATCACTTCCTCGACGATCTCTTCTTCTTCAATCACTTCCTCAACCACTTCTTCCGGCGGTTCCTCTTCCGGAGCGGGTTCCTCGGGTGGTTCTTGCGCCAATGGTGCGCACAGCGAAAGCGGAAGTGCAAAATCCTCGACGTCGGCTTCGTTGGGAAGCGCCGCCGGGCAGAAAAGCAGAATGGAAAGGGTCAGCATGGCTTGTCTCCTAGCCTCTAGTTTGCCTGATTCGCGCAACAAAAGGAAGGCTGCGCCAGCAACCCTTTCTACGGCCCGATGTTCCGCTGCGCTTGAGCACATTGCGCGATTACCATGGAATCTTGGCCGAATCCGCCCCTAATTATCCGCCGCCGCAAGCCGACACCACTGCCGACGTCATCGTGCTCGGCGCCGGCTTGGCTGGCCTGGCAACGGTTTACGCGCTGCTCAGCGGCGGTTTGCCGGCTCAGCGCATGATTCTGCTCAATCCTAAAGGCGACGGAAGGAGCCGGAATGGGCGTCCCCGAGCCACCGTCGCGCCGGCGTTTTGGCAGCCTTACAACCGCCTCAAAACCAGCATGCAGTCCAACGCCGCGCGTTTGCTTCAATTTGGTGCAGCCAGCGCAAGTCGATTGCAGCACATTCTCAGCCGAGCTCCGGATTCCATTCACGGTTGGATTCCCGGAGTGTTGCAAATGGCGGCAACGGATTTCGAATTGCACGAACTGCATGAGGCGGTGGACTTGCTGCAGACGGATGGTTACGCAGCAGAAATGTTGGCGCCGGAGCAAGCACAAGCGCACCTGGGATTCCGTCCGCAACGCCCATGTGCTTACGACGCCAACGGCGGAAGTTTTATCCCTGCAACTCTACTTCCATGGATGATCGCCGATGTGGTCGCTCAAGGTGTGCATGTCCATCAAGCAAACTCCGTCCAACGTCTCAGCGGTCATAACGACGGCACCGTTGCTGTGGCCGTCAATGGCATAACTCTGCGAAGCGAATGCATGGTGCTGGCATTTGAAACCGATCCAGCCACGATCAGTTCCTCCCTGCAATCCTTCGTCGGAACTCGCAAGCAGCGCCCCTTTGCATACCATTCGCCCAATCAAAATCCACGGCCCACTTTGTTATGGAATCGTCACCTAAACCCAAGCCAAGCCGACGTCCATCCCTATGAAGCTCACGCCCAACCAGCTGCATTAATCACTGCCGATGGTCTACCTCTGATCGGCGCCAACCCATTCGGCTCCGACGAAATCTTGTGCCTTGCCTTTCAAGGTTGGTCGGGCACCTTCGCTTGGGAAGCGGGCCAACTAGTCGCCGAGTTACTGCTCGACGGACGATCCGCCCACGCGGATTTATTCAATCCCTTGCGCCTGCTTTAGCCGGTTTTCACCTGCTGCGTCGCCATGTGATAAAAGCGCGTGAACAAGTGCTGTGGATCATTCGGCCCCGGTGCTGCTTCCGGGTGATACTGCACCGAGAACACCGGCAATTCTTTGTGCTCCATCCCCGACAGCGTGCCATCGTTGCCGTTGATATGCGTCGCAATTAATCCCGTGCTTTTCATCGATTCAAGGTCAACGGCGAAGCCATGGTTCTGCGAGGTAATGTCAATCTTGCCAACCTCGTTTTCCACCACCGGATGATTGGCACCATGATGACCGAACTTCATCTTGTAAGTGGTCGCGCCAAACACGTGGGCGAGGATTTGATGCCCTAAGCAAATCCCAAAAGTCGGAATGCCGGTTTGCACCAACTCACGAATGTTCTCATGCGCGTAAGTCACCGCCGCCGGGTCGCCGGGGCCGTTCGACAAAAACAACGCATCGGGCTTCATCGCTTGCACGTCGGCGGCACTGGTTTGCGCCGGCACTACGCTGACGCGAAAACCGCTCGACACCAAGCAGCGCAAAATATTGCGCTTGACGCCGAAGTCATAACAAACTACGTGCGGCGCATCGTCGCCGGGTTCGGGGAAGCCTTCCAAGCCGTGCTTCCATGGATAACCAGTCTTGCAACTCACTTCCGCCGCCAAGTCACGCCCTTCCAAACTCGGATGCTGACGTGCTTGCTCGGCCAACTGCTCGACCTCAAAAAACTCAGTGCTCAACACCGCGCGCAGCGCACCTTGATCGCGCAGCTTCAACGTCAGGTCGCGCGTATCGATGCCTTCAATGCCCAACACATCGCGCTGTTGCAAATAAGCACCCAGCGTTAAATCCGCGCGGAAGTTCGAAGCCAGCGGCGACAGCTCGCGCATAATCAGCGCGCCTGCCCAGCAGCGGTCCGACTCGTCGTCCTCGAGGCAAACGCCGTAGTTGCCGATTTGCGGGTAGGTCATCACCACCGCTTGGCCGGCGTAGGAGGGGTCGGTCAGGATCTCCTGGTAGCCGGTCATCGAGGTGTTGAACACCAACTCGAATGCCCGCTCTCCGGAGGCGCCGACAGAACGTCCGTGGTAGGCGGTGCCGTCTTCCAGCACCAAGATTGCGGGGGAGTGATCAGTGCCCATCCACGGGCATTATCGCTCTTCGTACCAACGAAGCCAATCTTCTGGGCGCGGACCCGGATTCTTTCGCGTCAATTTTTTCAGGGACCGCATTACGGTGCGCGTCACGCGGGTCGAAACCACGCGAACTTGCAGCGCGGTGCCTTCCTGCAGCACGATGACGCGCGGGTCGGCAATGCTTGCGGCTTGGGCGATTTCGACGTCGAAATCAGCCACAACCGACACGTGGCGACCGAAATGGGCAAAAGCACTGGCCGGGCCGCCGGTCACGGTCGAGGCTTGCAGCGGCACCATCAGCACATCGATGGTCAACGCGTCGCCGTAATCGCCGAGGTGCTCGGCAGCGGCCACGCGCTGGTTGTCGGTTTTGCCACGCCACAGTGCCGACGAGAAGCCGCTCAGCGCTTTTTCGTTGTCCATGGCGACGACCGAAGCGGCGCAGGCTGCACGAACTCCGGCATGATCATCAGCCACGCTTGCCTTCAGCATCGGCTGCCAGAACTGACGCTCGTCTTGCTTTTGGCCGACTAAGGCTGCGGCGCGCCGCAGACCAGGGCTTTTGCTGCGCAGCGCACGGCGCAAATCGGCCAAAGTGATTTTTTTGAAGTGAGTGGCACCAATTTTGCGATCCATCTCGGCCAGCATGCGGCCGGTCAGCAGCGCAGCTTCGCCAGGCTTGGCTTTCTCAAGTTGCTCCCACAGATAAGAGACGCGCTCGCTGGCCTCGATGCGACTGGGTACCGGATCAAAGTAGGGGCCCCAGGCTTCCAGCGCAGCGAGCACGGTTGGTTGGTCCACGGTTTCGGCCTTCTTGCCGCGCAAGTCGGCGGCGTCGAACAAAGGCTCGAGGAAGCCGCGCTTGGAGCACTCTTTGAGGTAGGCGTTGTAGTCGTACTCCTTCAACGCGGCCAGTGCTTTGGCGTCGGCTTCGGCATCGATGACGTCGATGACCGGGTTACCGGGGCACAAAAAGCGGCCCCATTCGGTTTCAAAGGCTTCAGCTCCGGGCTCGGCTTTTTCGCAACGGATGCGGGTGCCGTCCTCCAGGCGGGCGAGCTTTCCTTGGAGCTCGACGGGGGGAGGCGCGAGGGTCGCAGACAGCAGGAGCAGAGCGGAGAGGGCCATAATCCAGCATAGCCTGAATCCGCTGGGGAGTAACAAAGTCGGTCTTTAAGACGCGGCGACGTCCATTGCCCAGTCGTCGACCTGGCCGGCCTCTAGCTTGGCGTGGCCCAATCCAGCGATCATCACCGCGTTATCGGTGCAAAACTCCGGCGCGGCGAAATGGGCGTCGACGCCGGCTTTTGGCGCCTGTACAGCCATCATTTCGCGCAGACGGCGATTGCAGGCGACGCCACCGCCCAGCAATAGGCGTGGAATGCCGGTTTGCTTGCAGGCGCGCAGCGATTTTTTGATCAAGGTGTCGGCGACGGCGGCCTCGAAGCTGGCGGCCATATCGGGCAGGTTGCTGGACTCGGGCAGAGTTGGGTCCTCGCGGCGGCCGCCCGGGCCTTTGAGTTTGTACAACAACGCCGTTTTCATTCCGGAAAACGAGAACTCCAGCGAGTCTGGCGCCAGCAGCGGGCGTTTGAAGGTGTAGCCGCGTGGATTGCCGTCGGCGCCGGCTTTTTGAATGGACGGACCACCCGGGTAGGGCAAGTCGAGCATCGCGGCAGCTTTGTCCAGCGCTTCGCCGGCGGCGTCGTCGCGGGTGCAGCCGAGCAGTTCCAGGTGCAGCGGCGAATCGGCGCGGTACAGCGAGGTGTGGCCGCCGGATACCACCAGGGTGATGTACGGGAATTGCCAGTCAGGCAGCGACATCAACGCGGCGTAAACGTGAGCTTCAATGTGGTGCACGCCGACCAGCGGCTTTTGCCACGCCCATGCCAAGCTTTTGGCCGCGGTCACGCCGATGAGCAGCGAACCCAACAGACCAGGGCGCGCAGTCGCGGCGATAGCGTCGATGTCGTTTGGGGTGACGTCGGCTTCGTCCATCGCCGCTTGCAGGGCCGGCCGAATCGCGCGCAAATGGCTGCGGCCGGCGATTTCGGGCACCACGCCGCCCCAAGCCGCATGTTCTTCAATTTGCGAATGAACCACGCTAGCCAGCACTTCGCGGCCACCACGAACGACGGCGACGGCGGTTTCGTCGCACGAAGACTCGATGCCCAGAATGGTTTGTAGGGAGGGCGCGTTCATCGATGCAGCAGTTTGAACTCTTCCTAACCGATCAACCAGCGTTTGGCGACGCCATTTGCAGCGCTTGGATCGCAGTATCCAAAGTCGGGTCATCCGGCGGCTCGCTGAGTTCGCGCAAGCCTTCAAAAATCTCAAAGACCTTGGCGCGATAAGCCTCGGGCGGATCGTCGTATTGAAGGTATGCCAGCAGTTGGGTCAACTCCGGCGTGGCCGGCAACGCGGTCATGATGTCGGGATCCAAATGTCCGGGGAACTCGGGGTGGATCGAGCTTTCAATCACCTTGCCCGACGGTGTCAGGTAATAACCGGCAGTGAACTTGATCGTGAACTCGCCGTCTTTGAACTCCAGCACCTGCTGGTAAACGCCTTTGCCGTAGCTTTGCTGGCCGACGAGGATCGCCTTGCCGCGGTCGCGCAGCGCGCCGGCCAACACCTCACTGCCGCTGGCGCTCAAGCCGTTCATCAGGATGACAACGGGTAAATCCGGCACCTTCGAATGCTCTGGATCGGCTTTGCGCACCGACCGCGTTTGATTGCGACCCTCCAGCGTGCACACCACGCCGCCGTTGAGGAAGCGGCCGGCGCATTCCACCGCCGAATCGAGCAAGCCGCCGCGATTGAAACGTAAATCGAGCACCAGCGCCTTCATCCCTTGTTCCAGCAGTCGATCCAGCGCCGCATCCAGTTCGGCGGGGGTGGTGCGAGCGAAGGAACGGATGTGGATATGGCCGATGCCAGCCTGCGAATCAACGATGCGCACCTTTGCCACGGTTCCTGTCGGCAGCGGCGTGCGCTTGACGTCGGCCTCGAAGAATTGCGGGAAGTCGACGCCGCGCTGGACCTGGAGATGCACCGTGGTATTGCGAGGCCCTTTGATCAAAGGAGTCAACTGATCCAACGGCATGTCTTCCGGAATCTCGCGCCCATCTACGGCGATGATTCGATCTCCCGGCAACATGCCAGCCTTCTCCGCAGGACCGCCGGGCCGCGGGTAATGAATGACGCCGCCGCGCGCAATTTGCACGCCGATGCCGATCAACTTGCCGGTCGAACCTTCGTGATAAGCGGTTTGTTCCTCCGGACCCAAATACGAGCAATAGCGGTCGCCAAACGAATCAATCATGCCGCGCACAGCCGCGCGCATCAGTTCCTGCTCGTCGGGCGGGTTGACGTAATCCTGAACCAAGCGATCGTGCACCGTCGAAATCACCTGCTCTTCGGTCGACGCCAGCGAGCGCGACAGCACCGGGCCGAACACCAGTTGGACCACCACCACTCCAAAAATCGCCACCGAGATGCCGAGGAACAAGCCGGATAAAAAGGCTTGGCCGGTGTGGGTCGGGCGTTTGCGCGCTGCCATGGGCTGATTTTATCGACCGACGTATGGCTTTGGACGCAAGCTAGGCTCGGTTAAACTCCGCCAATGGAAACTCCCTCGCCGCGCGGGCTGCTGCTCTCCTTGGTGCTGTTCGGAATATCGCTCGCCACGCCGAGCTGCAACTTCATTCTCGGAAGCGACGAACACCTGGCGATGGCTTCGGCCCGGACCTTCGAATTCTCGTTCGACATCACCGTGCCGGCCGAAGTCTCGGAAAACCCCGAGCCGATTCGCGTTTGGGTACCGGTGCCGGTCAGCGATCACGCTCAACGCGTCGAGCTCCTTGACGCTCCGGAAGGCGTCACTTGGTCGAAGCCGGATCTTCATGGCAACCGCTTTGCTTACCTACAGTGGGAGCTGGGCATGCCGACAACCATGACCTTCGCTTGGCGTGTGCACCGCATGCAGGATTACGGCGGTCCGGAGACCGGCGACCGTTTCCAGCATGAAGAACGGGTGAATCAGTACTACCTGGATTCCGACTTGGGCGTGCCGATTCGTGGCGCTGCAGCCGATATCGCCGCCGAGGTCGCTGCCGAAACCGAGCGCATTGATTTGCCGCGCGCGCTGTACGACCGCGTTTTGAACGATATGCGCTTCGACACCAGCGGCTTCGGGCCGGGCCACGGCTCGACCGACTGGGCAATCAGCGAGGGCTACGGAGATAGCACTGATTACCAGGCGTATTTCATCTCGGCCAGCCGCGCCAGCATGATCCCCGCTCGTTTCCAGGTGGGTTATCTGCTGCCGCTTGAACGCGGTTCCGGCGACGTTGGCGTGCTGCACTCCTGGAGCCACATCTACAAACAAGGCGTGGGCGGGTTCCCGCTGGACTTGGCTTTGGCCGATTTGGATCCGCAGCGTGCCGACTACTTCTTTGGTCATCTGACCACCAACCGCGTGGCGCTGTCGTGCGGTCGCGACATCCAACTGCAGCCGGTTCAGGCCGGTGGTGCGCTGAGCTTCATCCACGAGCCGTACGCCGAACAGGGCGGGCTAGACGTCAAGCTGCAGATCCGCACCTATTTCCAGGACCTGCCGACGCTGCATGCGATGCCGCCGAACACCGAATACGGCATCTGGCCGTAATCCTCTACTAGAAAGAGCTTTAGGTGTAAAAAAACGGGCGTCCTGCCTTACGGTAGGGCGCCCGCCGAGAATCACAACCACTTCTCTTGCCCCTTGCGGGGCCGAGGCTTACGCCTCACCGGAAGAATGGCCCAAAAAATGGGCGCCTGCAGAAAAAATCCGACTTCCTTCATGCCTACCGCACAGATTTCCGTCCAGGTTGAGTTCTGCGCCGCTTTTCGGCTGGAGCAACCGCAATTCAGCGAAGAGCAAAACCGTGCCGCCTTTGGCCCCTGTTTCAGCGAAAATTTTCACGGCCACAACTACATTTTGCAGGTTTTTTTCATGGGTGAAATAGACCCACTGACCGGCATGGTCGCCGACTATTCCATTCTCGATCGGCTGCTGGACGAGCAAATTGTTTCGCAGGTGAACCATCGCAATTTGAACCTCGACGTGCCGTTTTTGAAGGGTCTGGTGCCGACATCCGAAAATTTGTGCGTGGCCTTTTGGCCCAGAATTGCTGACGCTTTGCCGGCCGAGTTGACGTTAGTGAGGATGGAATTGAAGGAGGATCGGCGCCACGGTGTGGTCTACCACGGGCCTGATAGTCAGGAATAGCGTGCAAAAACTGTGTTAATATCCCTTTGGGTATCCCCAGTTGCCCGAACCTCCAACGAACATCACCCCCTACATACTCTCCCCTTAGCACACTTCCCCCGTGCGCCAACAAAACGTTCGTCCCCTCACCGCACTGCTGGCAATCGCTTCCGTCGTCCTGTTTCTGGGTCTGGTCATGACCCTTGCGCCCACCTCTCCGGCGGGCCTACCCGACGGAACGGCAGCAGCTGCGGGCGAGGAAGCTCAGTAAGGATCAGCTAGCCCAGGCAGGCTAGGAATCACTGGTTCCCTCCGATTTCATCGGGCGGACAGGGTATGCTTCCGTCATGTTGAAGGGGAAAGCCTTGTTGTGGGCGGGCGTATGGCTCGTCTTGGCTTCTTGCGGCTCCGGCGAGGGGGATAATTCGCCGACGCCAGTGCAGGAAGGCAATGGATCGGAGCAAGTTCAGGTGGATGACGGCACCGCGAACGCCGATGCCAATTCCGAGTCGCAAAACGATCCGGCAGCTGAGGCGCAGCCGGAACAGGCCGGCGATGCTGGCCAACAAGGTGATGGTCAGGGTGGATCGGCGTTGATCGAACAGTTCAATCCGGAAACCCACGCCCGCGTTTGGATGCAGGTCTTGCACGCCGAAGACGACACCCCGGTCGTCGGTTGTCCGGTGGCTTTGCAGTGGACTCGCCAAGGTCAATCCGTCGGCCGCATCACTTCGCAAACCGATGAACAAGGCATGGCGCGATTCCCGGTGGAAGCTCGCGTTTTCGTGAATAGTTTGTCGGCGATGGGAACCACCACCTCGGCGCCCGGCTCAGTGCAATTCGCCAAGATCGTTCAGCCCGGCGATTACGATCCCATCATCCTGCGAGTCAAAGCTCCGGCGGTCTTTAAGGGTCGAGTCATTGACGAAGATGGACATCCGGTACCCGGTGCGCAAATCCTAGTCTGGGCCGAAAAGCGATGGGCCATCGAAAGCATGGCCGGCAAGGAGCCGACCGTGACCGGCACCGCCGATGCGCAGGGCAACTTTGGAGTCGCCGGCATGCCTGGCGGACGCTTTGTGTTATCCGCGACTGCCGACGGAATGTTCGCCGTTCAACGCGCCAACGGATTCAACAACAACGGCGAAACGCTGGAGAACATCGAGATTGTGATGGCGCGATCGAAGATGGTGCGCGGCGAAGTGCTGGATGACAACAACAAAGGTGTGAGCGGCGCAATCCTTGAAGTGGGCCAGGCCAAACGCCGTGTGGAGCACACGCCGACGTCGGACCCGCGCTTGGTTTACTTGCCGCCGCGGCAATGGATCGTTCAGACCGAAAGCGATGGTGGCTTTGTGATCCCGGCGATGCCGGCCGGCGCCATTTGGAATGCGCGCATTCGCCACGCCGACTACCTGGAGTCGTTTACCAAGTTGGAGGCTGACCTCGGTGTGGCGCGGTTCTATTTGGACCGTGGGTTGGAAATGCACCTGACGGTAAGTGACATGGATGGCGTTCCCGTTTCCAGTGGCCGCGCGCTGTTGTTGACCAAAAAGCAGCGCTGGCAAGACATCCGTGGCGGCACTGCGGTGATACGCGGATTGGTCGAAGATCCAGATGCCATTTTGATGGTGCACGCCACCGGTAAAGCGGTGAAAACGATTTGGCCGGTTGAAATGAATACAGCCGATCAGCCGTTGGAGGTCATGCTTGAGCCGGCCAACCCTATCGTCGGCAAAGTCATGGATGGTGCCGGCAATCCGATGGCAACCGTCCGCATCCAAATCAAAGGCTTGGACTTATTCGAGCCCGATTTGATGGCCGCCTACCCCGGCCAATTGCCCGAAACGGTGTTCGACTTCGCTAACCGGGTGACCGATGAAAATGGTGCTTTTAGATTCCCGGGTCTTTATCCCGGTCGCTTTGAGCTGACTGCGACTGCGCCCGACGGACGCGAAATTAAGCAAACCGTCGAAGCCGGATCTCGCGATTTGACCTTGCTGTTCGAGTAGGCCAGCGCCACAACGGATTCAGAAGAGCAAATCGCCTGTAGGGTCTTCCGGCGGCAGCGGCTGAATGCATTCCGGTGCTTGAAAGGCAACCTTGTTCACCTCGGGCGTGACTCGGTAGCGCTGCAGCCCGGCGCCCATGGTTTGCGAGGGCGGCGGCGTTTCGCGGTAGTCGCCGTTTAGCCAAGCTTGCATTTGATCGGGATTCAAAATCCACGGCATGCGGCTATGGACTTCACGCGCCTCGCCGACGGCTTCCAGGGTCAAAATGGTGAATCGCGGACCATCGGGCTGCTCTTGCCATAAACCCGCCATAGGGAAGGTCGGCATCTCCGGTAGGTGCAAAAGCCACGGCAGTTTTTTGCCGCCCTTCTTCTGCCATTCAAAAAAACTGCTGGCCGGAATCACGCAGCGCCGTTTGGCAAAGGCTTCGGAAAAGGTGCGTTTTTCCGATGCGGTTTCGCCGCGCGCATTGATCAGCGGTTTGCCGTATTCGCCCTCTTTGACCCACGGCGGATGAAAACCCCAAGTCGTCAACTTGCCGCGCAATCCTTCGTCTTCGGCACGGATCATCACCGCCCCCGACGTCGGCGCGATGTTCAGACGCGGATTCCATTCCGGCTCGTCCAGCAGTTTGAACTGGTGAGCCAAATCCTTAGCTGAAGTCTCTAGCGAAAAACGCCCGCACATGCATGGATGATAACCGGCACGAAATGAATCAGCGAGGCCAGCATCCAAACGGCGGAGCTAATTAAGTGCAGCGTCAGCCAGCTTTGCTGCCAGGTCGGATCCACTGCTGTTTGCAGCAAATAGCCGGATAGCGCCATCGGCAGCAGGGTGATCACCATCATGATGCCGCTATTGCGGCGGCGCTTGCGGCCGTCACGAATACGTTGCCAAACATGATCCTTCCACACCAACGCGCAGCCGAAGATCAAAAACGGCGCGGCAAGCAGGTGCCAGTTGCGCATGTGATCCTGCCACGGGTGATTGAGGATGGAAAACTCGTCGATGGGTTCCAACAAGTAAAGCATCCATGCATAAATCACCCCGGTTGCTGTGACCACCAGGTTGGAGCTGTGGATCAGCAGCTTATCGCTTCGCGTCAACGCCATCTTTTTTCGGCTTGGCGGGCTTGGGATAGAAAATTTGATGCCAAGCCAGGGTGCGGCGCACCGCAGTTGTGGTCACGCGTGCGCTTAAGGTGGCGCCGGTCAAAGCGGGAATACCCTGCTTGTAATGCAGTTGCTTATCCAACTTCATTCCTTTGAACTTCCCAAACCACTTGGCTTTGGGTTTGTACTCCGGCGGTTCGTCAAAGCGCAAAACTTCTACGCGCAAAACCTTGTGTTGCGGATCGACGACGATGAATAAGGTTTGTGCTTTGGTGCGCACCTTATGGCTATCGAAATAAGCCGTTCCGACCAACTTGCCTTTTTTGTCGGTGGCACGATAGGCGCGCACGGTTTTGGTGGTGACTTTGGAACCCACCAGCTTGGTCGCACGCGCCAATTGCTTCTTGTCGGGGTAGTGCACCACCCGCTCCACTTTGCATTCGGGGAATGCCAGAGCAAGGGCTTCTTTGGGCGTCAGCCCGGAGGAGGATGCCGGAGCTTGCGCCTGGCAGAAGCTAAGGAGCAGGGTGGCGAGCAACATGACTAGAAGATGTAGCCGATGGCGAGTTCAAGGATGTCGTCTTCGCTGGAGCCTTGTTCTTGGCGCGACAAGCCGCCTTTGAAGACCAGCTGCGGGATGGGTTGCCACGAAACACCGGCCATCAAACGAGTGACTTCGGTGTCGGCGGCGGAGTCTTCTTGAAGGTCGTACGACGAGTAGTGCAGGTAGGGCACCAACGAATCGTTTTGACTGTTGTCGGCGAACAGGTCGTATCCCACTTGCAAGTACCAGCCGGACAGATCGTCACTGGCGCTGGCGGTGGGCAACAGGTCGGCGTCGTCGACGCTGGCCGAGGCAAACAGTGCTTGCGCTTGCCACGGACCTTGCTGGTATTCGGCGTGGAATTCCAAGATTGTGGTCGAGAAATCCGATGCGGCGCTATCGGATTGCGCCGAGTCGCCGATGTACAAACCACCGCCCACAGTCAGCCCTTCCATCGCCGCCCAGTTGACGCGACCGACGTATGCCAAATCTTCGGCCGATGCCTTGGAGCCTTTTTGGCGTCCGCCGCGCATGCCGCTGGAGGCCAAATCAAAGTCGCTGTTCATGCCATTGACAATGGCGAAGTCGTAGCTCAAATCGCCGGTTTCGCCGTAGATGGCAACACCGTTTTCGTGCCAGGTCGACGGCAGGATGTAGCGCTCAACCAAAGGACGATTCGGCGTCAGGAAGGTCGTCGGCTCGTGCATTTGGTTGGTAATGCCCATCGGCATCAGCATGTGACCGACGCGGAAGTTCAGCTCGTCGCTGTGCAGGTAATCGATGTAGGCGAATTCCACTGCGGTTTCGTCGACGTGTTCCCACTCGATCTCCGAGTTGAACACCCACTTCTCATCGAAGCGGTAGCCGAAGTAGACGATGGCGCGGTAGAAGTCGACCGAATCGCCGGAATCGCCGAGGCGCTCGGTGAACAGCATTTCGCCGTAGCCACCGATCGAAACGCCGCTGTCGTTTTGGTAGATCTTCGATGCAGCCGGGCCGAGACCGGAGTGAATCAAAGCCGGATCAGCTTCGCCTTGAGTGGAGCCGCCGATTTGCAGCGCTTCCAGTTCTTGGTCGAGGATTTCCATGCGCCGCTCCAACTCTTGCAAGCGAGCTTGGCGGTCGGCGTCTTGTTGGGCGGTGGCGGCCGTCGGCAGCAGCATGGCGGCTGCGCAGCCGAGAAGTAAGTTGCGGAGGTTCATGATGAGTGAGTCATTGAGCTGTGCAGACGCGATTCCAACTTGGGAGTCGCGCGCAACTGCAAGCCGGTTGGAGTGACAATCAGAATCAGCACTTCGATCGAAGGATTCTGTTTTGCCCAGTTCATGGCGGCGTTGGGCCCCATGACAAAAAGTGCGGTGCTCAAACAGTCAGCCGCAAGTGCCGACGGCGCCCAAACGGTGACCGAGCCGAAATCGGCGGCCGGTTCGCCGCTACGCGGGTCGATTAAATGGCCGATGCGTTGGCCTTGGACTTGCAAGCCGCGTTCGCTGTTGCCGGAGGTCGCGACTGAACCGAAGTCGATAGAGAATTCGCCGACGATTTGATCGCGATGGATCGGATGGCTGATTTGGATGGTGGTTGTTGTGCCCTTTTGGACTGCAACTTGGCCGCCGAGATTCAGCACGGCTTGATCGACCTGGTGAGGTGTTAGTTCGACCAATGCTTGATCCAAAGCAGCGCCTTTGCCGAAACCGCCTTCTTCCCACAGGCTGCGGTCGGCAGCTGCTTTTCTGCGCTCGGCGGGGGAGGGGAATCGACCGGCACCGCGCAAATCCCAAGTGCGAATCAGCGCACCGGCGCGTGGTTCAAAGGCGCCCTTGGTGCGTAGCGACCAATCCGCAGCCGCTTGAAGCTCGGTGGCCAATAAACCGCCGGCCGATTCCCCGCGGTTCACGGCGCTGAGTTCGCTGTGATCAATCCAGGTGCTGAGGCGTTCTTCGCTGGCTTCGATGCTGCGCACCACCGCTTCCGAAGCTTGCAAGGCTTGCAGCCGGGTTTGCGCGTGGATAGTGATTTCCAGGTTCGTACCCATGCAGCCGATTTCCCTAGTCACCGCCTCGGTTGGGCGGGGGGAAGTGGCGCAAGCGCTGAGCAATAGCAGCGCGAGAGCTGGGCGGAGTGGGTGGTGGGCCACGGTTTGGGTTAATTGCTAATGAGATTCAGTCTCATTTGTGCGGGGTAATAATAGTTCGGGTCGAATCTGGCGCAAGGCCTTTTTTTAAAAACATTCCGACGGCACAATGAGCCGATGATCCAGGACTGGTTGGAAGCGCGGCGTGAGGGCCGCGAGCAAAGTGCGGAGGACATCCGCGCTTTTGTGACCGCGGTGGTCGACGAGACCATCACTCGTGCCCAAGCGGCGTCGTGGCTTGCCTTTGTGTACTGCAACGGCATGACGTCGGCGGAAACGGTGGCTTTCACCCAGGCAATGACCGAATCCGGCGTCACCATGCAGTGGCCGGGGCTGGAAGGGCCGTTTATTGATAAGCACAGCACCGGCGGTGTGGGTGACAAGGTGTCGCTGATCCTGGCTCCGCTGTGGGCGGCACTGGGCTACAAGGTGCCGATGCTTTCCGGCCGCGGATTGGGCATCACCGGTGGCACCTTGGACAAGCTTGAATCCATTCCCGGGTTCCGCACCGACCTGCCACTGGATCAACTTCGCGGTGTGTTGGAACAAGTCGGCTGTTTTATGAACGGCCAAACCGCCGAGATCGCGCCGGCCGATCGCATTCTTTATTCGTTGCGCGACGAGGTTGGAACGGTGCCGTCGGTGCCGTTGATCACCGCGTCGATTTTGTCGAAGAAGCTGGTCGAAGGGCTCGATAAGTTGGTTTTAGATGTGAAGTGCGGAAGCGGTGCGTTTATGCAATCGCAGGAGCGTGCTGAGGAATTAGCGGCGTCGTTGACCGCCGTCGGCACTGGAGCGGGTTTGGAAATCGAAACTCACATCACCGACATGTCGCAGCCACTGGGTTTGAAGGTCGGCAATGCGTTGGAAGTTGAGGAGTCGGTTGATTGCTTGCGCGGCGGCGGCCCCAAAGATTTGGTCGATTTGGTCGTGCAGCTATCTGGTTGCGGCGACCGCGCCCGCCAAGCATTGAAGGACGGATCCGCCTACGCCAAGTGGCGTGAACTCCTTCAAGCCCATGGCGGCGATGCCGATGCCACGCTTCATGGCGCAGGTTGCCAAACCACCGTCATCGAAGCTGAAGGAAGTGGCGTGATCACACGCTGCGATGCCGGTGACGTCGGCCGTTGCGCGCACAAGTTGGGCGCCGGGCGTGAAAAAGCAGGGGAGCCGGTGCACTTTGGCGTGGGGGTGGAGCTGCATGCCAAACGCGGCGACGCGGTTCAAGCCGGCCAACCGTTGGCTACGCTCTATCATGCGGAGCAGAATTTGGATTTGGCCAAAGCCTATATCTCCAGCGCATTTGCGGTGGAATAGCGAACTGATTCCGAGTCGCATTTGCAGGTGAAAACTGCGGGTTTTCGCTCTGAGAGCAGTTTTTTATTTGGCATACTGGCTTTAGCCGAATTTCTTTCGGTTGCGGATCCCCGTCCGCCTCTCCCCTGATTCGATCTTTCCCATGTCCCTCAAGAGACTCCCCCTCTCTGCTGGCGTAGCTTTATTGGCTACTTTTAGCCTTTCGGCTTGCCTGCAAACCTCAGCTCAGAATTCATCCTCGACCAGCGCTTCTGCCCCGTCTCCAAGCGCAACTGCTATCGGTCCACCATCGGGAGGTATCGTTCCCGGAATCTCGGCGCTCGACCAGGCGCTGCAAGCCGAGATTCAGCGCCATGGACTGACCGGCGACGCTTCTATTGGCCGCAACCTGCCCGACATCAGTGATCCTTTGCCGCAACTCGGCATGGACCTGTTTTTCACCAAGGGTTTGGGTGGCGATATGGACGCGGCATGCGCAACTTGTCACCACCCGGCTTTAGCGGGAGGTGACGGACTGTCGGTAGGCGTCGGTGTGCACGCGGTGGATCCTGACCTTCTCGGCCCCGGCCGTACTCACAAAGCGGGTTCACCCAACCACGACGGCGGCCCGACCATTCCGCGCAACTCGCCGACAACGTTCAACCTTGGTCTTTATGACAAGGCGATGTTCTGGAACGGTCGCGTCGAAAGCTTGGGCGGGACGCCCGGGATGAACGGTGACGACGGCATGGGCATTACTTCGCCCGATGTTCCTTACCCGACCGTCGACCCGTTGTGCCCGACCAATTTGTCGCAAGCGCAAGCTCGTTTCCCGGTCACGGCGATGGATGAGATGCGCGGCTTCATTTTTGAATTCGGCAACTTCCCGCAGCCGGTGCGCGAACACTTGGCGGCGCGCTTGGGTGATTACGGCGTAGGTGCGGGCGAGCTTCCGTACACCGATTGGTTGGATAAGTTCCGCATTGCTTTTAATGATCCGCTAGGCACCGCCGAGGATTTGATCAACGAGCAAAACATCGCCACTGCTTTGGCGGAATACGAACGCTCGCAGGTCTTCGTCGCCAACCCGTGGCGCGATTATGTGCAAGGCAACATGACCGCGATTTCCGACGACGCCAAGCAGGGTGCGTTGCTGTTCTTCAAAGAACAATCACGTGGTGGTGCTGATTGTGCTTCATGCCACAGTGGCGACTTTTTCACCGACGAAGAACATTACGTGTTGGCGATGCCGCAAGTGGGGCGTGGTCAATCGGTGAACATTGGCCATACGCAGGACGTCGGCCGATTCTTGGTGGATGGCTTGCCGCAAAGCAATTACGCCTTCCGCACGCCGGCTTTGCTGAACGTTTCGGTCACCGGGCCGTGGACTCACTCCGGCGCGTACACGACGTTGGAGGGCGTGGTCAAGCACCACCTCGATCCGTGGGTTGCGTTGAACAACTACGACTTCAACCAGCTTGCGCCCGATGTGCAAATCATCGACACCCTGACTAACACGACGCTGGCTTATCAGCAGTTGTTGTGGAACCGCAACAACGGATTTAAGACCATCGAAAACGTTTCGCTGAGCCAAACGCAAATCAATCAGCTGGTCGCTTTCCTCGAAACGCTGACTGATCCAAACACCACCAATCGCGCGCACCTCGACGCGTGGATCCCGTCCAGCCCCGATCCCGACGGCCAACGCTTGGTCGGCCACGATCAATTCGGTAACCCGCTCTAGCCCCAGAAAAAGCGATGGCTACTTTGACTTTGCTTAGCCTGCTTGCGCCGTTGAGCGCACAGGTTGTTTTTGTCGACGATACGATCAACTCCGGTTTGTCGATGACTCATGACCCGGGCCCTGGTCACCTCGCGGTGATGATGTCCGGCGGCGCCAGCGTCGGCGACTTCAACAACGACGGCTGGCCGGATGTGTTCGTGCCTAGCGGTGGGGAAGTTCCCGACTTCTTGTTCATCAACGACGGCGACGGCACCTTCACCGATCAAGCTGCGGCTTGGGGACTGACCGATTTGAACTTCGGCGTAGGCTCGGCCATCGGTGACTTCGATAACGATGGCTGGGTGGATATCTACCTGTGTTCCTTCGGACCCGGTTACAACGAAACTGGTCATAACCGTTTGTACCGCAACACCGGCAGCGGCAGCTTCGTCGATGTAGCCGTTAGCGCCGGCGTCAACCAGCCGTCGCCCAATAACGATTGCTATGCATCGTGTTTCGGTGATTATGATCTGGATGGCGACCTGGATTTGTTCGTCGCCGCCTACGTATTCGGCACGCCGGGCAATACGCTGTACCAAAACAACGGCGACGGCACTTTTACCGACGTCACCATTGCCGCCGGCATGGGCACGATGACGACGGTGCGCGGCTTGGCGCCTTCATTCACCGACATGACCCAGGATGGCCACCCCGATCTGATTTTGATGGGGGACTCAGGGACGAGCTGCTTCTTCGTCAACAACGGCGACGGCACCTTCTATGACGGTCAATCACTGATGCCGGATATTCGCTATCCCAACGGCATGGGTTTGGCCACCGGTGACTTCAACCACGACACCGACATCGACTTTTTTGCCAGTGACATTTACTGGATCACCTCCGGAATCGGTGGCAACCGCATCTTCTACAACGTCGATCGCCAGCACTGGATTTCCGATCAGCAGCAAACCAATGAATGCGGTTGGTCGTGGGGGGTAATTGCCATCGACTTGGAAAACGATGGCGATTTGGACTTAGGTGCGACCAATGGTTGGTTTGGTGCATGGGACAACTACCCGACCCGCATGTTTGAGAACGACGGCCTTGGCAACTTCACCGAAATCGCCAATACCTGCGGAATGGTGCACTTCGGCCAAGGGCGTGCGATGTTGCGATTGGATGCCGATCGCGACGGCGATGAAGACGTCGTAATTGCGGCATCGAATGGTCCGCTGACCTTCTTCCGCAATGAAACGGTGTCGGGCAATCATTGGCTGCGCTTGACGTTGGATTCGTCGACCAAACAAGGATTGGCACCGAATGGTTTCGGAACGGAGATTTACGCCGACAACGGTTTGAACACGCTGTATCGCCAATTGGATTCCAACCAAAGTTACATGGGGCAGAATGAACAGGTGGTGCACATCGGCTTGGGTCAAAACACCGAGATCAAAAACCTCGACATTCGCTGGTCCGACGGCAGCCGCACGGTTCTGCAACAGGTGCCTGCTGATCAACACCTGACCGTGTCGGCATTCACGCCGACCATCAGCGCCAGCAACGTAGTCGGTGGCGGTACCGCGGTGATCGACATCACAGGCGCAACGCCGAATGCGATGCCGATGTTGTGCGTTTCGGTCGCCGGTCCCGGTCCATCGACCACGCCGTGGGGCCGAGTAGAAGTGGGCACGCCGTTTTCAACCTACGCCATCCCTACCGACGCCAACGGCGCCGCGCAGGTCAACTACAGCATTCCACCGCAGTACAGCGGCATCACCGTTTGGGCGCAGCTCGGTGACCGCGATGGCGGCACCTTCTCGAACCCGCTGAAGGTCGTCGTTCAATAGCGGTCGGCGGTACTCTGTACCCCATGAAACTGCCGGATCCGTCTCCTGGCAGCTGGCAGCTGGATGGCTCCGGCCTCCAGCTGCAGTTGGTTTTGGATGACGGCGAAGTGCATGCTTTGCATGTGGACTTCGTCACCGGGGCGATGGGTTACCGGCGTCGTCATAGCGGGCGCCGCCAGGCGATTGCCAAAGCGGTCGGCATCAAAAAAGGGCGAGCCCTACCGCGGGTGTGGGACCTAACCGCCGGACTGGGTCGCGATAGTTTTGTGTTGGCGTGTTTGGGCTGCGAGGTCTTGGCGGTGGAACGCGATGCGCGCGTGTTCGCGTTGTTGCAAGACGGTTTGCAACGGGCACAGGAAAATCCGCAATGCGCCGCCGAACTGGGCGGTCGCCTGCACCTAAGCCATGCCGACGCCATCGCTTTCTTGAATCGCAATTCCGACGGTCTCTTCGACGCGAATCGCGATTCCACCTCGTCGGCTACCCAACCCGACGTGCTCTACCTAGACCCCATGCACCCGCCGCGACGCAAGTCGGCTCAGGTGCGCAAGGAGATGCGTTTGTTCCGCGCACTCGTCGGCGCCGACCCCGACGCCGGCCAACTCCTTCAAGCCGCCCTCGCCGCCGCGCCCAGCCTCGGAGCCCAGCGCGTCGTCGTCAAAAGACCGCGCCACGGCGACCTGCTCGGACCGCAACCGAACCACCAAGCGGAAGGCAAATCGACGCGATTCGACATCTACCTCATCCAGTAGAATGTGGGGCCATGACCAGCGCATCACCCTCCGCGTCTTCGCCTTCGCTCGACGTGCCGGAACCGGCCGAAATCAAGCAATGGGCAACTGAAAACGGCATTCTGCTGCTGGCTCACAGCTACCAGGACGGCTTCATTCAAGAGTGCGCCCATTTCGTCGGCGACAGCCTGGAACTTGCGCGCGTCGCCGCCTCCGAAAACGCCGACGCCATCTGCTTCGCCGGTGTGCATTTCATGGCCGAAACCGCCAAGCTGCTCAACCCCGACGCCGAGGTTTTTGTACCGGATTTGGAAGCCGGATGTTCGTTGGCCGAATCGTGCCAAGCCGAGGACTTGAAGAAGTATCAGGCGCACCTGGAGCAGAAGTTGGGCAAGCGTCCGACCACGGTGGCTTACATCAACTGCACCGCCGCGGTCAAAGCGCAATGCGACATCATTTGCACCAGCGGCAATGCGCGCCAAGTTGTCGACAGCATCCCGGAAGACGAACACATTTTGTTCGTGCCCGATATGCACCTGGGTGGTTGGCTGAACGAAGTCACCGGTCGCGAAATGACGCTGTGGAATGGTGCCTGCCAAGTGCACGAGTTGTTCTCGGTGGACCTGTTGCTGGATCTACAAAAGCAACACCCCGACGGCATCACTTTGTCACACCCCGAATGCCCGAAGGCGGTCCGCGACGCCAGTGATTTTGTGCTCGGCACTGCCGGCATGCTGAAGAAGGTCAAGTCGATGGAAAATCAAACCTTCCTCATCGGCACCGAAGGCAACATGATTTACCGCTTCGAGAAAGAAGCACCGAGCAACACTTACATCCCGGCGCCGGGTGCGTCGTGCGCGTGCAACCTGTGCCCGTTTATGCAGCTCAACACGCCAGAGAAACTGTGGCAAAGCTTGCAGGATCGTGGGCCGAAAGTGGAAGTTGCCGACGAGTTGTTTGAGCCGGCAAGGCGCTCCCTGGAACGCATGCTTGCCATCGTTTGATTGCTGAGGTCGTCGTTAATTCTTAGCTTCGGCGTCGCCTGACGTCGGCATTTGCGTCAACGCTTCGTCCACCGGAGTCCCGGTCAAGCTGCGCAAAAACGCTTCCAAGTTGTCCATCTCTTCGTCGGTGAAGTCCACCGGCAACAGCGTTTCTTCGCGGTGTCCGACCGGCGGCAAACCGGGTAAGTCGCGATAGAACTCAATCACCTCGCGCAACGTCGCAAAGCGGCCGTCGTGCATATACGGCGCGGTGAGTTCTACATTGCGCAGCGTCGGCGTTTTGTAAGCACCGTAGGTGTGCTTGTTGTAAGACAAATAGCGAATCTTGATGTTGGTATCCCAATCGCGCGCGTCGGAGTATTCGCCGCGGCCGTTCATCGGGTCAATGCGCACGGTATTGATGCCGTCCGGCCGCCCCGAATCAAACGGCTGATCCGGCCCAATCTCCAAGCCGACGTTATGGAATTCACCGCCACTCAACATCGGGCTGAAGTGGCAGTTGACACATGATCCTTTGCCGACAAACAACTGATAGCCGCGTTGTTCCGCTTCGGTCAAAGCCGTGCCTTCTTCACCCTTCGCCAACTGCGCGGCAAATTCATCAAAACGGCTCGGCCCGGTGACCAGCTTGCGTTCAAACGCAGCGATGGCTTTGCCGCAATTCGCCAATACCAAAGTCGCCGCCTTCTGATTCTCCTCGCTCATGGCAAACCAAGCCGCGTAGGCCGGATCTTGTTTGGCGAGCTGCTCTTCGGTGGGAGCGGCTTGGAAGGGTTGCTTCGGCTTAGGCAGCGGCGGACGTGCACGCTCGGGGAAGAATGCGGTGTCGTCGGCGTTGGTGGGAAGAGGACCGAACAGCGCTTCATACTCTTCGCGGTAATCGGCATCGGTGGCAAGTAAGCCGACCAAACCAGTGCGCGTGAAGTCCATTTCCGCCGGGTGCTCCAGCGGGTATTGCACTTGCGCCCATAACGAATCGGCGCGTCCATCCCAGAAGAACCAGCGTTGATAGCCGCTGTGCAAGATCGACGGCGAGTGCTTGGCGAGCTTCTCAAAGCCTTCAGCCAAAGCTTTGCCGTCGCCCCAACCGAGGTCCGGCTGATGGCAGGTTGCGCACGACATGGTTCCGTCGCGCGACAGGCGTTCGTCGAAGAACAGCTTTTGGCCGAAGCGGGCGGCGTCGGCGTTGTCGGCGTAGCGGTTGGTCGGCGAAGCGGGCAGCGCCGGCAGCGGCGACAAAGTGGGCAGCAAGCGCTTTTCTTTATCGGTGAGCTGGGCGGATGCCGGAGTCGCGAATACGGCGACCAAGGCTAGGGCAATCGATTTGCAAACAGACACTTTTTGATGGGGCAAAAAGGTGGCTTAGTGATCCAGGGTCAGCGGGTAGATCAACTGCTCGGTGCTGCCGTCGGGGCGGCGCACGTCGAACATTAATTCCCAGTAGCCGGGCATGTGCAGCAGCATGCCGTCGACTTGCCAGCGGCCGTCATCCAAACGCCGCCATCCCGGCTGCGTGTTGATGCCATGGCCATGAGAAGGCATGTCGGCAGTAGCGTGCAGCAGCTCTCCATCGCCAAGATCGGCAATGAAACTGAAGTGCTGATTCATCGGCGCGCCGCCGGCTGGGAATTCAATGGCAACCGGGGCGGGTCCTAGTGCGCAAGAGCCTAGGCCGACGGCGAGGAAAAGGATGAGGAAGACAGGGAGTCGCAACATGGGTAGGTCGATCAGCGGCGGTGCTGATCGAAGAATACCCACATCTCCTCGTTGATGTCGATGTCATCGTTGCAAGGATCGCCGATTGCCGAGCCGTGACCGGGCCAGGCGTGGCCGTGATCGGTCATCCACCAATAGTGCACGTCGGCGCCGGTGGTCGGGGCGGGTGCTTCAAAGCGATGGGCATTCCCGCGACTTTCGGTCGGCTGATCCAGCGGCGGGACGACGGCTTTGTTCTTCTGAATGAATGGCTTCAGCGAGTCTTCTTGGCTGAGTTTGTAAGTGCCGGAAATGCCGCAACCCATTCCGCCTTCAAAAGGAACATTGCAATCCAATTTGCCGTGGAAGGCGATCACCGGCACCGGTTGCGTCGGCGAGGCGAAGACGTCACGCGAACCGGCGTTCGGTGCGATGGCGGCAAAAACGCCGGACGCTTCGATTGCCATGCGGTAGCACATCATCGCGCCGTTGCTGTGCCCGGTGGCAAACAACGCACCGGTATCGATGGTCATGCGCGTACCCAAATCACTCAACATATCGCGCGTGAACTTGACGTCGTCAATGTTGTTGTCGGCAGCGTAACCGCAGCATTGACCTGCATTCCAAGTTTGAAGAGTAAAGAACGGCCAACCGCCCAGCGCTCCGGTGCCTTCGGGATAAACCATGACAAAGCCATGCAGATCGGATGCGGCGTTCAGCCCACTTTGATTCATGAACTGTTCGGCGTTGCCGCCACCGCCGTGATAGCCGACGACCACCGGGGTCGGATCTTGCGCGTTGAAATTCGGCGGGTAATGCACGCGATACCAGCGATAAATGCCGTTGCTGCGAATGCGATAGAGAGTGGTGCCGGCGGAATTCGCAGATTCGGCGAGGGTTTCTGGAGCGCCAGAGAAGGTTTCGGTAGGTGTGGCTGCGGGGAGAGCGAAGAGCAGGAGCAGCAACAGGACAGGTTGAAGAATGAGTTGCATAAACCAGCTTAACCAAGAAATCGGTGCTTGGTTCCGCTGCGCTAATCTGAAGACATGCTGATCCCCGTGCTTTGCGCCCTGCTGGCCCAGAATGCCGTGCCCGAGGCCACGCCTGCCAATCCGCTGCTCATTACCGGTGGAACCATCATCACCAACGACGAACAAAATCCGACCGCCGAAGCTTTGCTGGTCATCAATGGACGCATCGCAGCCGTCGGCGATTTGGAGGAAGTGCGCAGCCATTTGCCGCGCGCCTCTACCGGGCATTACGACTTGAATGGAGCCTATCTGTACCCGGGATTTACTGATGGGCATGCGCATTTGGTCGGCATCGGTTTGGCGATGAATCGCGCCGACTTAATGGGTACCCGCAGTTACCGCGAGGTCTTGGATCGCGTCAAAGAATTCGCTGATGGTCGGCCGACCATAACCTCGAGTGAAACGGAGCCGGACGAAGTCATCCAACCCTGGCTGCTCGGCCGTGGCTGGGATCAAAACGATTGGTCGATCCAGGAATTTCCCACTCACGAAATGCTGAGCGCGGCATTTCCGGATACTCCGGTGTTCATTCGGCGGGTGGATGGTCACGCCGCCCTGGCCAATCGTGCGGCGATGAATGCAGCCGGCATCAACAAGCAAACCGCCGATCCGCCGGGCGGCAAAATCATGCGCGATGGCGACGGCGAGGCGACCGGCGTGTTCATCGATGCGGCGATGAGTTTGATCGGCGCTCATATACCGGAAACGTCGCCGCAAGCCTTACGCATCTCGCTGAAGATGGCCGAGCGCGCACTGCACGAACAAGGAATCACATCCATTCACGATGCCGGAGCCAGTCGTCGGCAAATTGATCTCTTTCAAAAAATGGCGGCAAGTGGGGATTTGAACTTACGCGTGCACGTCATGGTTTCGGCGAGCCGGCCGGATGAGTTGGACTATTGGTTGAGCAGCGGCCCGTTGGTGGATAGCAATGATCAAGTACAAGTGCGTTCGATCAAGGTCTACGCCGACGGCGCGTTAGGCTCGCGCGGTGCCGCGATGTTGGAGGATTACAGCGACGACCCCGGCAACCGCGGTTTGCTGATCACTCAGCCTGAAAAGATCGAGAAGCTGGCGACGCGAGCTTTGCAGTCTGGCTTCCAAGTCTGCACGCACGCCATCGGTGACCGTGGCAATCGGTTGGTTTTAGAGGCCTATCGCGACGCATTCGCCGCCGATAGCCGCAGCAAAAACGGCGGTTCGCTGAAAGCAGTGGGGGAAGCCGCGCGCTTTCGCATCGAGCATGCCCAAGTGGTGGCGGTCGAGGACATCCCCAGATTTGCCGAGTTTGGAGTGATTCCAGCGATGCAAGCTCAACATCAGGTCAGCGATATGCCGTGGGCCGAGGAGCGCGTCGGCCCGCAGCGAGTGCGTGGTGCATACGCATGGCAATCGATGATCAACAGCGGAAGCATCGTCATCAACGGCAGCGACGCGCCGGTTGAGCGGCTGGATTCCATCGGCAGTTTTTTGGCCTCGGTCACTCGCACTGATGCCGACGGCATGCCCGAAGGCGGCTGGTATCCGGAAGAAGCCATGAGCCGCGCCGACGCCCTGCGCAGCCTGACCTCGTGGCCGGCCTATGGCGCATTTTGGGAGGATCAACTCGGCTCGATCGAGGTCGGCAAACGCGCCGATTTCACCATTTTGGATGCCGATTTACTGACCGCCCCGGTTGCAGAATTGCGCAACGCAAAGGTCGTCGCCACCGTTTTTAACGGCGAAATCGTTTACCGGGCGGGGGACTGATTAGAACTTCGCCGAGCGGCGGTAGAGTTGCCCTTTGCGGTGGGGGGCGCGGGTAAGATCTTGGCTTCAACTCCCCCTACCGCCATGAGCGAATTCTCCACCATTCAAGAAATTCTCGGCGATCAGGCCGAATCCCTGCTGGACCACTCGTGCAGCACCATTACCAAGGACCGCCTGTACTTGCCGGGTCCGGACTTCATCGAGCGGGTGCATATGCACAGCAACCGGCCGACCCGCGTGCTCGGTGGTTTGAACTCGCTGTTTAACCATGGCCGCCTTGCCGGCACGGGTTACGTGTCCATTCTTCCGGTAGACCAGGGCATCGAGCACACCGGTGGTGCATCTTTTGCGCCGAACCCGAAGTACTTCGATCCGGCCAAGATTGTGGAACTGGCCATTGAAGGTGGCTGCAACGCAGTCGCTTCAACCCTTGGTGTACTGGGTTCCGTCGCCCGTCAGTACGCCCACAAGATTCCGTTTGTGGTCAAGCTGAACCACAACGAGATCTTGTCGTACCCGAACTTCTACGACCAGACCATGTTCGCCACCGTCGAGCAGTCGTTTGAAATGGGTGCGCAAGCCGTCGGCGCCACGATCTACTACGGCAGCCCGGAGTCGCGCCGCCAGATTATGGAAATTTCCGAAGCCTTCCAGCAAGCGCACGAGTTGGGCATGGCCACGATCCTGTGGTGCTACTTGCGCAACGGCGACTTCAAGAAGGACGGTGTCGATTACCACACCGCTGCCGACATGACCGGTCAGGCCAACCACCTAGGCGTGACCATCGAGGCGGACATCGTCAAGCAGAAGTTGCCCGAGCACAACAACGACGGCTTCCGCGCCATCGGCTTCGGCAAGACTCACGACAAGGTTTACAGCGATCTGTCCAGCGATCACCCGATCGACATGACTCGCTACCAGGTCGCCTGCGGCTACATGGGTCGCGCCGGTTTGATCAACTCCGGCGGAGCTTCCGGTGACAACGACCTGCAACAAGCAGTGCAAACCGCCGTCATCAACAAGCGCGCGGGTGGCATGGGTCTCATTTCCGGTCGTAAGGCATTCCAGAAGCCAATGACTCAAGGTGTCAAGCTTCTCAATGCCATCCAAGACGTCTACCTCTGCAAGGACGTCACCATCGCCTAATTCGGTCGATTCGAATATCCCCAAGTGTTCTATTGGATGCTTGGGGATTTTTCTTTGAGGTTCTGGTGGTTTTTCAGGCCTCACCCCGGGGCTTCACTTGGCGGCGGCCGCCAAAAAGCGCCCCGGGGTGAGGCCTGAAAAACCGCGCAGTCATCCAAGACGGATACCGCAGGCGAAAAAAGATCAGCTGCCTTTTCAATCAAGAACACTTCTTTGCATGGGCGTGACCCTTGCCTCGTTTCGATGCTAATTTCATTCCGTTAAGGCATCATGGGTAATGTGGAAATGGGGGTGTGGAGCTTGGGAGATTTTGAAACTTCCCTTCGGGGCGCTTTTTGGCGGCTGCCGCCAAGTGAAGCCCCGGAGGGAAGTTTCAAAATCTCCCACAAG
>CAYFOM010000007.1:102930-118795 GCA_964344765.1 uncultured Planctomycetales bacterium
TTGGCGGCTGCCGCCAAGTGAAGCCCCGGAGGGAAGTTTCAAAATCTCCCACAAGTACCAAATCCCAAAACCCTAGAATCACCCCACAGTGAAATCCAAGGGATGACCTTCCCAATCCAATGCCGGTGCGACTCACTCCCCTAATTCTGCTCGTTCTGATGGTCTTGTTCGCACAGACCTTGGAACCCGCGGGTGCCCGGGTGGAATTTTTGGGTCGTGATCTGCCGCATCTCTGCCCTGCCGCTCACGCCGGTGGCGAATGTCTGGGATGCGGGACGACACGGGCTACGTTGCACATGCTGCATGGCGATTTTGGTCAGGCATGGGCATCGAAGCCTTTTGTGTTTTTGTTCCCGCTGGTGTTTCTACTCGAAGCATTTTTGCCTTTCCTGGGGAAGAGCAGGGTGCGACGGGGAAGAGGACTGCTGGCGGTTGGCGTGATTCTCCTCGCTGTGATCCCCACTGTTGTGATTTGACCCATGGAAAGCTTTCTTGAACTGCTAGTCCTGCTCGCCTTCGGCGCCGTTTGCGCAATGATTGCCAACAGTCGCGGCCGCAGCGGCGTTATTTGGTTCTTCATTGGCTTCATCTTTAGCTGCTTTGGGTTGATCGTGCTGCTGGTGCTCCCGAACCTAGAAGAGGAGGAGCAAAAAGAAGTGCGCATTCATCAGCGCCACCGTCGTTTGCAGGAGGAATTGCGTCAGGAGCGGATGAAGAATCAGGCTTTCCGCGGCCACGCCAAAGCACGCATGGATTTGCACGACACCGCGCTCGGCATGGATACGCGTGAGCAAGAAAGCCCGCCGCCGGTTGAATTGCCGGCGCCGCCGCCCACGCCTGAAATCCCGTCGGTGGAGACCTTGGGTGCGGACTTGCCAGGTGAGGGATGGTTCACTGCGGTTCCTGGAGGCGAGCCGGAAGGGCCGCACAGCCTGCAGAATGTCGTCGACTTGATGCACACCGGCGATATCACTCGACGCACTTTGATCTGGAATGCCGATCATGATCCGGAGTGGTTGCCGGTCAAAGATACTCCGCTGCGGGAGTACCTGACATGAGCGTGCGACCGGGCATGGTCGAGCTGGCCGGTTCGATGGCCGGCCCGTGGACTGAATGGCCGCTCCAGCCGGAAAGGTTGCGCGCGGCCTTGCGCGATTTGGGAGCGCCCGAAGACGCGCTGACTCTGCATAGCGATGGCGGTTGGCTAACGATCGAACCCGGTCGTGAATTCGTCGAAACTGCAGCCTTTGGCAATGGTGTGCCTGCCGAGATCCTGGCCGCTGCACTACAAAATCTGCATGGCTTAATGCCGAAGCCGAGTGAAGAGTGGGCGTCGACTTTGCGGCTGACCGAGTACCAACAAGGGCAAAAGGTCGAAGCCTTATTTGGGCTCACTGCCGAGGGAGTGCAAGCCGTCGGCCGTCAGACCCCGTGGCAGCCGGTACCGGAAGCCGGCCCGCTGGATTTGCTGCGCAAGTATTGGTTGATCGGCATCATGCTGCTCGTCGCCATCGGCGGCACGGTGTACCTGAATTGGGATCAGCTGATGGAAGGCCTGAAGAATCCAACCGGATCTCCTGTCGGTGAACAGGAAGACGGCGGCGACGGTGGCGAAGGTGCTGCGGAATAGGCGGCAGGCTTAGCTCTTCATCTTTTTCACGTAGTCCCACCACTCTTCCTGGAAGTCATCCCACTTGCGGATTTCCATCGTCTTTTTGAAGTGTGTGGACGACCCTTTGCGCTCGTAAACCGAGGCCATGAAGGTGTGGAACTTTTCAAGCATCTCTTCGTCGCCGTTGTTCATCAGATAAAAGAACAACGCATAGGAGGACGCGTACTTCAGCTGTTGTCCGGTTGAAGCCATGAAGTCACCCGGTTGGTAATTCATGATGCGCTGAATCGTGTCCGGTTTCGGATGATTCTGCAGTGCTTCAAACATTTCCATATCCGGAAGTTCCGGCTTAAAACTGCGGTCACCCGGATTGCCGATCATGGCTTTTGCGAAGTAATTGGCACTGCCTTCCCAAAACCATCCCGGAACTGCAGGATCATCCCGCGCAAATCCCCTGATCGATCCGTGGGTGACTGCGTGAATGGCCTCATGAATTAATCCCTCGGCCACGCCATCTTTGAAGTAGCAATAAAGCGTGCGCGTGTCCTGCTTGAAATAAGCGCCGACGTTGCCACTCAACGAGGGCATTTCGTCCCGCGAAGAGTAAATCTGCACGTTCATCGGCTCGCGAACCTCCCAAAAGCCGACGATGGCTTGGAAGTTTTGGTAGTACGCCTGATAGGTTTGCTCGAGGTCGGCGCAAGCGTTGATCAAGTCGGGCAAATCGCACGAGGCTTTGATATTGAAGTGCGCGGTCGTGAACTCCCAGCCGTCTTGGAAATGAGACTGGCGATGTTCGCGCAGCTCTTGGAACGACATCTTGCCCTTACCTTTCACCGGGATTTGATAGATGCCGCTGCGCTTGCGGTGGCCCAAGGCCTCATGGGCGGGGGCGTAATTGCTCTGGTCCAACAACGCGCGCCAAAAGTAAAGCTCGGCATCGCGGACCAAGCCGTTTTCTAAGCACCACTTGCCCATTTCAGTGCTGCGCTCGGCGTTGGGCGGCTCGCGAAATTCGGCGCGCATGCGGTCCAGGTACTCGGGGTAAATCACCCGCGGTCCTTCCATCGACACGACCTCGGTCAGGTCAAAGTGCTTGATCCGCGACTTCTGTGCAAGCCAAACGCCGCCTTCATCTACGCGCAGGACGATGCCCTTCAAGGGCTTGCCTTTACTCAGTTGGACCTGATCCGGTGGCGGTTCTTCGCCGCCGCCGGAGAAAATAAGGCACAGACTTGTCAGCAGTGTGGCCAGCATGCCGACAGCATACAAAAGAAAGAGCCGACCGGGCGGGAACCCGGTCGGTCTGTTGGAGGCGGCATCTGCCGGGCCTATGCCCGATAAGGAGCCACTATTGGTGGGGGATTACCAGTCGTAACCGCCCGGGGTGCAGATCATCCAGCTATCGTCGCGCTGCGGATCGTAGAAGGGGAAGCCTTCGGCGAACGAGTCAGCGTCTTCCGGAGTACCGTCGAGCACGAACTTGTAGTCGGTGCCGTCAGACTTGTACATGTAACCGTCGGTTGCGTTCGGGAACTGGGAATCCGGGTCGCTCGGCAGAGCGGTCAGGAAGTCAGGCACCAGGCCCGGGATATAACCATCAGCGGCATAACCTTTTGCGCCGACGTCTGTTGCATCACCTTGCCATTGACCGGCCGTGGTGGGATAGGTGCCGTTTTCGCGGTAGTAGTCAGCCAGGGCGGACTGGACCGAGCGCAGGTCGGCCATCCGGCGGCTGTCGCGTGCGGTGGTTTGGCCTTCTTGCAAGATAGGCACAAGGACCCCAGCCAACATGGCCAGGATCGTGACCACAATCAGCATTTCAATGATTGTGAAACCAGCTTGACGTTTCATTTTCGTGCTCCTTCGTTGGGTTACTCTCGGTGGCTACAGTAAGTAGTCACATCCCCATTTCGGAAGGAGCCGGGCTAAGCCTTAGCCAAAAACGCTATTTGCGCCCGAATCAGGGCTGTTTTTTGCCGGATTTTCCGCCTCCTGGACCGGCATTGCCGAAGTGGAAGTGGATTGTTTGAGATTCGTTCTCATTAACCGGGTATTCCACCCACGCCCAGGAATCGCCGGGGTTGTAGCGGAATTGGAACGGGTTGCCGTCCGGATCGGTGACGTTTTCCAGGGTGTAGGGCTCGCGCGCACCGTTCGAGGTGGACAGGATCATCCAGCCGCCATCGCTGGTCGTTCCCGGGCCCTTGTACGCCGCGAAAAAGGACCGTTCGCCGCTTTTCGCCGTGCCGGAGCCCGTCCATTCCCACAAGCGGCTGAGGGCAAAGAAGGGCCCGTCGGACGTGGCGAGTACGCCGCGTGGCATTGGTTTACGCAGCAGAACGACGGCCCATCCTTCGGCGGGCACGGTTGCGGATAGGCTGCCGCGCATTTCACCGAGGCAGTCGCCGTCGGGGTATTGCACCGCCATGCGCCGCATTTTGATCTTGTCCCAGCCCAGCGCTTTGAAGTCGGCGGTCAACTTACGCTTCTGATCACTGCTGTTCAGGAACAGGAAGACGTCTTGGGCGGGGAAGTTGGCGCCCTCGCCAATGCGGAAGTTGATCAACTGCGTTTCGGCCGACGGCTGCACGCCGGCAAGGTTTGCTAGGTGGAAATGACGCGGCGCGCGCGGCGGCTGTTCCACCAACTGCTGCAAGGTGCGCGGCAGATTGCCGTCTTTGTCGGCGAAGCGGCGTTTGAGCTCGGCTTCAAGGCCGGCGAAGTCGTTTTGATCCTCGGCGCGCTCCGGTGCATCGGTCATCGTGATGCTGGGTTTCTTATCCAGGTCAAAGCGCAATTCCAGCGGCGCACCGACCTGATATGCGGCCAAATCCATGCCGCATCCGGTCAACTTCACAGCCAGCCCTTTTTTAGGCGCCAAGATGACGTCGCAATTGCGGCCGCCGGTGTTGCCGCTGATGTATTGCAAAATGCCGCCTTCCAACGGCTGCGAGCGGCGCAACTTGGGCTTAAAGCTGAGCGCAAAAAGTCCGGTCATCTGCATCAGGCCACCGACGCCACCGCTGGCTCGGGCGAAGCTGGCCAAGGAACCATCGGTTTGGAATTCGATCAACGCCGGATCGAAGTCCACCGGCTGGCCCTGCAGGTTGATGCTGAGGTTGCGCAGTACCGGTTGGTAACCCCAGAGCAGCTGATATTCGCCTTCTACCTCTTGGATGGAAAACCCTTCCGAGTCGCCGGCTTCTTGGGCGAAGGCGGTCGAGGTGATGAAAATCAGGCAGATGGCGCCGAGGATGCTGCGAAGGCTCATGGTTCTAAGCTTACGGAAACGGGGGCGTGGTCGCTGGGTTTGGCTTCCCACTTGCCCTTCTTACGTTCGTCACGATCGATCTCGGAACTTTGGCACATTTGCCGCACCGGCGCGGTACCGAGGGTCAAATCGATGCGCAAACCATGTCCACGCGGGAACCGTCCGGCACGGTAATCCCACCAGGAAAATTGGCCGTCTTCTTGGTTGTGGTCGCGGAAAAGGTCGTGCAAACCCCAATCCAGCATGCGCTGCAGAGCTTTTTTCTCCGGCGCGCTGTTGAGGATGCGGCCGTCCCAATATTCGGCGTCCCAGCAATCGCGGTCTTCGGGGATGATGTTGAAGTCGCCTAACAACAGCAGCGGTTGATCCGGTTTGTGCTGAGCTTCGATCCAATTCGACAGCGCGTTCAGCCAGCGCAATTTGAGCTCGTAATGCGGCGTTCCGAGGTCTTTGCCATTGACGACGTAGGCATTGATCACGCGAATTCCGTGAAAGTCGCAGGAAATCACCCGCGCTTGCTCCGGCGCCGGGTTGTCGTCGAAGCCGTTGACGACGTTCTCCAGCGGTTCGCGGCTGAGCAAGGCAACGCCGTTGTAGGTCTTCTGGCCGTGAACCGCTGCCTGATAACCGGCTTCGGCGATGGCGTCGTGCGGGAAGACGTCGTCAGTCACCTTGGTTTCTTGCAAGCACAAGAGGTCAGGCTGGTGGCGTTCCAACACGCCGAGCACGCGCTCCAGGCGGGTGCGGATGGAATTCACATTCCAGGTGATGATTTTCATCGGTGGCAGTTTAGAAGGGCGGGCAGGTTCTCAGGATCTGCGCGGATCTGTTGATAGGATAGATTCCTCCTTCCTTCATCCTCTTGTGAATCCCCGATGATTTCGACGTCCATCCTTTTACTCCTGGGCGCTCAGGCCCCCCAGGTTGAACCCATTTCCGATACGCTGCAAGCGGTGATGCAAATGGCTCCTAGCGAGCTGCATCGCGTTTACGTCAAGATGGATTCCCATCTCGATTTGGCGTATTTCCAAGCCCGTACCGAAGGCATGCGCAAAGCAGATCGCCGCGATTTTGTGGTCGCTGAGTTGCGTGCCTACGCCGATCAAGCGCAAAGCGAAGTGCTGGGTCGAATCGAGCGGCTGCAAGCTGACGGCCAAGTGTCGACGGTGCGCCAACTTTGGATCAACAACTGCATCCAGTTGCGCGCCGACGCCGACGCCATCGCTCAAATTGCGTCGATGCCAGGCGTCGCCGAGGTCAAGTACGACCCGATTCGCGACCCGGCGGAACTGCACGACGTGCCGATGTCGCAAAGCCATGGTGGGGGAGCAGCCGGTGGATCCGCGCCGGCCGATGGCTCGTTCATGGAGAAGGGGAACCACGCCATCACTTATTACTACGGCACCAGTTTTGAATCCGCACTGGGGCCAGAGTGGGCCATCAACACGACCAATACTGGCCGCATTTTGGTGACCACCCAAAACGGTCCGTATCACTCCAACCATCACTTGACGATGGATAGCTCCAGCGATGGCAACTATGGAACGGCCAGCATTACGTTGAGCGTCGACTTGTCCGCCGCGACCACCGCCGAGCTGCGTTACGCATTCATCGACTTCTACGATGAATTGGACTTCGGCGCCGACTTGGTTGAAGCCTCGGATGACGGTGGAATCAGCTGGGTCAAAATTGCCGACCTCACTGGCACCGACGGTTCTTACACGGTGAAGACTCACTCGCTGAACTCGCTTGGTTTGAGCTTTAATACCAACTTCCAAATCCGGTGGAACTGGTACGACAACTACGGCATTCCGACCGACGGTTTCGGAATCGACGCGGTGCAAATCGCCGACGCCTTTCCGCCGCCACCGCCGCCATCGCCCGAGCCGAACTTGGTTCAACTGCAGGCGCCGGATCTGTGGAACCTTGGTGTGGACGGTGCAGGAGCCAACCTGCTGAACATCGACTCTGGTGTGGATTACACTCACCCCGACCTCGCCAACCGCATCTGGGTGAACCCGGCTGACCCGGTTGACGGTGTCGACAACGACGGCAATGGCTACACCGACGACACCATGGGTTGGGACTGGGAATACGACGACAACGATCCGTATCCCAGCAGCTACCACGGCACTGCAACCGCCGGCATCATGGTTGGTGATGGAAGTGCAGGTGTTTATCTGACTGGTATGGCCCCGGGCGCCAGCATGTCGGTCGGTCGCGTCAGCGGCGAAGGCGATCACTGGGCGGCCCAGCAATGGGCGTTGACGGTAGGCATGGATTGCTCGTCGTCGTCGCACTCTTACAAGTGGTACTTTGCGCCGCAGCCGGATTACCACATGCACCGCTTAGTCGAAGACATGGTGCTGGCCGCCGGCGTCATTCACGCCAACTCGATCGGCAACAGTTTCGGTTCGTCCAGCGCACCGGTGCCGTTCAACATTTCCGCTCCAGGTTTGTCGCCGGCTCCATGGCGTCACCCGGATCAAGTTCAGGCCAACGGCGGGGTTTCCGGCGTGATGGCTTGCGGCGGTATTGAGTTGGATGACTCGCACTACGGTTACTCGTCCGAGGGTCCGTCGGCGTGGGAAGACTTAAACGTTTACAACGCCGGTTATGCCCACGGCCAAGATCCAGCCAACTGGGATTACCCGGTCGGTGGTTGGAGCGGCGCCCAGCAAGGCTTGCTGAAGCCTGACGTCGTGACCTACACCAACGTGGTGACCACTGATAACGGTGGCGGTTACAACGGCAGCTTCGGTGGTACTTCGGCGGCGACGCCGCACCTTGGTGGTGCGTTGGCGTTGCTGGTTTCGGCCAACCCGGAAGCGCTGCCGCGTCAGATTTGCGAAGCGCTGTCGATCACCGCGCAAGACCTTGGCGCCCCTGGCAAGGACAACTTGTTCGGCGCCGGCAAGGTGCAGGTCAAAGACGCTGCACTGCGTTTGATGCACTTGGTCACGGCGGTAGATAGCACGCCGTCGATCAACACCAACGCGCAGGTGCACATGTCCGGTCCGGCCGGCATGAACTACGGCTTGTTCTACGGCTTCAGCCTCGGATCGACGGTAATTCCTGGCTACGGCACCTTGGGCATCGCCGGCGCCGAGTTGGTGCAAACCGGCTATTTGGATGCCAGCGGTTACGACAGTGCTTCCGCCTTCATCCCGAACAACCCAGGCTTGATCGGCACCACCGTTTACACTCAATCGATCTGCGACGACACCACCGGTGCTTCCGGTGAAATTCTGTTCTCGCTGATCGAAGTCATGACCATCGCGCCGTAGTACTGACCCTACAGCCGAATCATGTTGAGTTTGATTCACGTCGCCGCCTTGCTGTTGCAGGGCGGCGATTCTCTTGCTCCGACCATTCAAGAGAATGGTTTATTTGAAGTTGTGGTGCAAAGCGCCGAACGCAAGGTTCAGCTTTTGCGTTTTCACGGCGCTTCCCGAGTTTGGGTGAATGAGCAACCAGTTGCTGCCCCGCTCAACCCGGTTGTGCTTGAGCAAGGTGCCAATCGCATTTGGGGCGCACCCGAGGGCGATGTCCTGCCGTCCATCGAACTCTCCGATCCACCAGGACCGGTGTTCTTCGACGTCGGTGGCGTCGAGCCCATAACTTGGTCTCCGGATAGCAAGTATGGCAGCCAAAGCATTCTTGTCGTCAACGCGAGTGAGCAGACTGTGCCCATGCTGACTTTGGTTTGCGGTGGCGTCGGTCCGTTTCTTCGCAAACGCGTACCGGTTTGGCGAGGCCTGCCGCCGCTCAGCGTAATGCGGGTGGAATTGCCGCTGGAACGCAAAAAGGGCTACGACTATCGATCGGGCAAAAAGCAGTACCCGCTGTTTTTGTCCGCCGCCGGTTTGCCTGGAGTCGATCCGTTGATTCAGTCCTTGTCCATCCCTCGAGGTCCTGGACCGCGTAACCAAAGTGGGGATTTGGGCGCCGCCGATTCGATGGCCGATGCCGACGCGCCATTCACCGCCCATGTGGTTCACTATTTACCCGATACGCTGGGCTTCGATTATCAAGCACGAAGAGGGGGGCACACTTTCCGCCATCAAGGCTGCGATTCTTGGCGTCGGCCAAATGACAACACGCTGCTGATGAGGCTCAACCCGGATGCAAGGCTGATTGAGTTGCGATTGAAGGCAGATTCGGGGATTGAACAGATTCGCATCGGAAACGTTGACGCATACCAAGATTTTCAAGTGGGCGATCACCCCATCCGTGGCCTGGGCCGCAAGTTTTGGGCACAGCAAGTCGGCGATCAATGGGAAATCCACAATCGCGGAGTGCCGGCAACTCACAAGGGCTTGCACCGAAATGGCCCGGTTCGTGCAGCGCTGGATGGAGCCGTTTGGATTTATGGCACTGCCGGAACCGAGCTTGAAAATTTAGAAATCCTGCGGCGGCTGCGTTTACACAGCGGCGCTTGGTTGGCTGCCGATTCCCATCACAAGGTGGATTTCATTTCTGATGAGGAGTACTTGCGACTGGAAAGCAGCCATGAATTTTTGGGCAAAAATTTGATTGTGATCGGTAACGCCGACACCAATTCGTCGTGGCGTGCTTTGGCCGCTGCCGATATGCCGGTGCAATTTTCCCGCGGCCAAATCCGCTTGGCCGGCGGAGATCAGGCTGGTGGGCTAAGCCTCGAGGGAGATGGCTTCGGTGGGGCTGTGTTGCAAGCCCATCCGCGCAGTGTGCAAACGCTGGTACTCTTCCTCGGCGATAGCGGCAATGCCGGCGCCCGAGCCGCCATCGGCTTGCAGCTCGAGCAAATGGATGACGTCGACTTTATGGTGGTCGGCGAGGATCGCTCGAGGCTGCCCAAGTGGGGGCGGAGTGGCAGTTTGGACCATCGGTGGCGGTTTCCGCAGCAGCCGGATCCGGCGGAAAACTAAAGGCCGCAATTTGCCCAGGGTGGGTCGCAAAAGTGCGGGCGCCGCTACAATGCGCGGTCCATGAGCACTACCGCTTCTTCCATTGATTTGTCGTTCCTCAAGGAGCTGGGCATCGACGAGTTGAACTCGGGCGCCTACTGCGGGGAATGGCTCGAATGCAACGGTTCGGTTCTTGAGTCCAAGAGCCCGGCGACTGGCGAGCTGATCGCCAGCGTCAAGCAGGCCAATGCAGACGACTACGAAAAGGTCGCCGCCGCTGCCCAAGAGGCATTTTTGAAGTGGCGTCAGCTGCCCGCTCCGGTGCGCGGTGAATACGTCCGCCAGATCGGCGAAAAGTTCCGCCAGCACAAGGACGCCTTAGGCAAGTTGGTCACCTGGGAAATGGGCAAGATCTATTCGGAAGGTCTTGGCGAAGTCCAGGAAGCCATCGATATTGCCGACTTTGCTGTTGGTCAGTCGCGCATGCTGTACGGCTTGTCGATGCACTCCGAGCGCCCGCAGCACGCGATGCGCGAGCAGTGGCATCCGCTGGGTGTGGTCGGCGTGATTTCGGCGTTTAACTTCCCGGCTGCCGTTTGGGCTTGGAACTCGATGCTGGCGATGATCTGCGGCGACTCCACTCTGTGGAAGCCGAGTTCAAAGACGCCGCTGACTGCAATTGCAATGACCAAGGTAGCTGCGCAGGTGCTTGAGCCGGAAGGTTTGGGCGGCGTGCTCAGCTTGGTGATCGGCCGCGGTTCCGAGGTCGGTGAATTGGTGCTTGGCGACAAGCGCGTACCGCTGGTTTCGGCGACCGGTTCTTGCTCGATGGGCAAGCACGTCGCCGAGCGTTTGGCTTCGCGTTATGGCCGCACCATCTTGGAGCTGGGTGGCAACAACGCCGTCGTCGTCATGGAAGACGCCGACTTGGAAATGGCTGCTCGCGCGATTGCTTTTGGTGCCGTCGGTACTGCCGGTCAGCGTTGCACCTCGACTCGTCGTGTACTGGTGCAGAAGAGCGTGCGCGAGAAGTTGGTTAAGCGTTTGTTGGAGCTTTACAGCAAGGTCACCATCGGCAACCCGATGGGCGATAGCCTGATGGGCCCGATGATTGACGATGGTGCAGTGCAAGACACGCTGGATTCCATCGCCAAGGTCAAGGAGATGGGCGGCGAAATCCTTTGCGGTGGTGAAAAGTACCAGCCGGAGGGTTGCGAAGGTGGTTCTTACATGACCCCGTGCATCGCTACTGCCGAAAACCACTGGCAGATCGTGCAGGACGAGACCTTCGGTCCGCTGCTGTACGTCATTGAGGTCGACGACATCGACCACGCCATCCAGATTCACAACGACGTGCCGCAAGGTTTGAGCTCGTCGATCTTCACCATGAACATGCGTCTGGCCGAGCGCTTCTTGAGCGCGATTGGTTCGGACTGCGGCATCGCCAACGTCAACATCGGTACTTCCGGTGCGGAGATCGGTGGCGCCTTCGGTGGTGAGAAGGAAACCGGTGGCGGCCGCGAATCGGGTTCGGACTCGTGGAAGGTTTACTGCCGTCGTCAGACCAACACCGTCAACTGGAGCGATGAACTGCCGTTGGCGCAGGGCGTAAGCTTCGACGTCGACTAATCACTGGTTGACCGATTGGCCTCTCCCGACTTCGGTTGGGAGAGGCTTTTTCAATTCTGCGCGGCTATTTGTGATGGCCGCGGCAAACTTGGTCAGCTAGTTTCAACAGAGTTGGGATTCGGTAATCCCCATGCATTTGCCGGATTGCGTTGCGGGCATAAGTTCGCGGCATGCCGATCGCGGTGATGTAAATCGGCGTCTGGCTTTCGCCGCGTAGTAGCGAATAGCTTTCATCGATTCCTTGGAAGGGACGCTTGGCGACGCCAATGACCGGCACCACTTCACCCAAGGCCTGATAAAGATGTGCACCTAGGCCTGGTTCGCTGCGTCCGTCCAGGTAGACATAACCGTCGATGACTATGACGTCGGGCTTGAGGTCGAACTCGTTTAGTAATTGCAGAATGCAGGGGAGTTCGCGCTTATAAAACTCGCCGGGGCAATAATCCTGAATCGGCGAGACCATGCTTCGAAAAGTTTTGAGCGCGCTGGGGTCTGCCCATGCCTCGAAAGCGACGCCCGCGATCCACGCTGAGTTTTCTTGATAATCTGCGTCTACCGCCAGAATCATGATTCCAGCATTTCCTCTACATGCAGAATGAGGTTTGGGGTGTGATTCGCAAAACTTTCTCGTACGCGTTGCTTCTGCCCTTGAGCGAAGCCGCCGGCGATCTCGAACTGTTTTAGCTTGGGCATGCCGGATCGCGGTTGGAATGTGCTTGGGATTCGATATCCATAATCATCGTCGTCGCACTCCAAGTCGAGGAAGACCTCTCTTAATTGCGGATACCTGGACTCCAACAACGCATCCAAAGTGGATTGGCTGATAAAGCCGCCATTGGATCCGGTGGTTCCGTCTTCCAGCTTCGGGCAGTTTTGCAGCAGTTGGGTGACGTCGCCCAATTTGCCGTACATGCAATGCGAATTGCTGTAGAGCTCCCAAATGCCCAGGTGTAATGATTTCAGCTGTGGGAATTGTGCGACACGTATCGCTTCAACATGTCCGGTGTAGTCCAGACCTTTGCCAATCGCAAACGAAGAATTGCCGATGGCCAAGGACTCGAGTTGCTGGGCATACTTCGATTGCGAAAATGCCCGCAGTAACTCTAAGCCGCCCTCACCCAGAAAAAACGACGCTCCCTTCAGCTTCGCCGGCAGCTCATCCAGTACCGTCCATCCGTAAAACTCGCTCTGAGGCACACCGAAAAAACAGCAGTCCAACGGAAGGTTCCATTCACCCGCAGTTGTTTGCAGGCAGCGGTGCTCTCTGGCGACGGCTTGCACCAATTCCTCTAAGCGGCTCATGATGTTATGTTAATCGCCAATACAATGTGATTTTCATTTACAGTTAGAAACCTTCCTGCGCAGTGCGCAGGATGACTTCTTCCTGCAAGTCTTTGCCCATATCCACGAAGTAGTCGCTGTAGCCGGCGACGCGGACGAGTAGGTCGCGGTACTCCTCCGGATTTTCTTGAGCTTTGCGCAAGGTCGGTGTGTCGACGACGTTGAATTGGATGTGGTGGCCGCCGTAGCGGAAATAGGTGCGGACTAGGTTGGCGAGTTTGCTGATGCTTTCTTCACCTTCGAGCACCTGCGGTAGGAAGCGCTGATTGAGCAGGGTTCCGCCGGAGCGGATTTGATCCATTTTTCCTAGCGAACGACAGACTGCAGTCGGCCCGTTGCGGTCGGCGCCGTGGGCGGGGGAGGTGCCGTCGGAAATGGGGGTTTGGCTGTGGCGGCCGTCGGCGGAGGCGCCGACCTTGGTGCCGAAGTAGACGTGGCAGGTCGTCGACAGCATGTTGAGGTAATAGCGACCGCCTTTGGTGTTGGGGCGTCCATCGATGGATTCGAACAGCGATTCATAGACGCGTTGCATGAGTTCGTCAGCCTCATCCAAGTCATTGCCGAACTTGGGTGTTTTATTGACCAGCAGCAATCGTAGAGCTTCGGCATCCTGGAAATCAGTAGCCAGCGCTTCGCTCAGGTCCTTCATTTCGACGCGGCCGTCATCGAACACGTGCTTGCGGATCGCCGACAAACTATCGGTGATCGTGCCGATGCCACAACACTGAATGTACGTAGTGTTGTAGCGCGGGCCGCCGTCGTAATAGTCGCGACCTTTTTCGATGCAATCGCGAATCAACACCGACAGGTAGGGCGCCGGCACATAGCGCGCGAACATCGATTCGATGTATTGATTCACGCCGACTTTCAAGTCAACGAAGTGCGCGAGTTGGACCTCAAACGCAGCGTAAAGCGTGTCGAAACTTTCAAACTCGGTGGCATGGCCAGTCTCCGGGCCGAGCTGCTTGCCGGTTAACGGATCGACGCCATTGTTCAGCGTGATCTCCAGGATCTTCGGCACATTCAAATAGCCGGTTAGCACATATGCTTCCTTGCCAAATGCACCGGTTTCAATGCACCCGCTATTGCCGCCTTCACGTGCATCTTCCACCGTCTTGCCGGCGCGCACTTGCTCGGAAATCACCGCGTCGGCATTGAAAATTGCCGGGTAGCCATAACCTTTGCGAATCACGCGGCAAGCTGATTTCAAAAATCGATCCGACGTGCGACTACTGATCTGCACATTGGCTTGCGGTTGTAGCAGGTGAATCTCGTCGACAACCTCCAACAACAAGTAAGAAACTTCACTGACTCCATCCGCGCCATCGCGAGTCAAGCCGCCGAGATTGATGTTGGTGAAGTCGTTATAAGTTCCGCTTTCTTTCGCCGTCACGCCGACCTTTGGCGGTGCGGGGTGATTGTTGAACTTGATCCACAAGCAACTCAACAACTCCTTTGCTGATTCGCGATCGATCGTACCCGCCGCAACATCAGCATCAAAGAAAGGCTGCAAATGTTGATCCAAATGCCCAGGGTTCATCGCATCCCAACCATTCAGCTCGGTAATAGTGCCCAAATGGTGGAACCAATAAGTCTGAATGGCTTCCCAGGTGTTTCGCGGTGCATGGGCGGGCACACGGCGGCAAACCTCGGCGATTTTGAGAAGCTCTGATTTGCGTTGCGGATCAGCTTCATCCGCAGCCATTTGTTCCGCTAAATCCGCATGACGTTCGGCAAATACCATCGTGGCATCGCAAGCAATGCTCATCGCCTCTAGCTGTTCAGCCTTAGGCGCTGCGTCGGCGTCGGCGTGGTAATTCAAGAGACTGATTGCGTCGGCAATTTGCTGCTTGTAATCCAACAAACCCTTGCGGTAGATCTCGCCATCCAAAGTGGTGTGACCCGGTGCGCGTTGCTCCATGAACTCGGTATAAACGCCGGCTTCGTAAGCATCCTTCCACAATGGCGGCACAAGGGCAAAAACACGATCGCGCATGCTGCGGCCGCGCCAGTACGGAATGACCTTGTCCTCGTAAGCGGCGACCATGCTTTCATCGGTTCGGTAGTGCACCTTGTCGCGCTGATTTAAGGTGCGCAAATCATCCGCCGTATGACGGGTCAGCTCCGGAAATGTCGGCACAACCTTCGGCGCTGGGCCGCGCTCGCCAACAATCAACTCGTCGTCACCGATGTACAGAGTCTTGTGCTGACACAGGTGCAAAAACGCGCGCGCACGCATGATCGGTACCGCGTACTTGCCATCATTTTGCTGATAGAACTCGGTGATGAGTTCGGCGCGTTCGGTGGAAACAGCCGGCTGAGCGTCAAAACTCTGCTGGCGGAGTCGAGTGATGCGTTCGTTCATGATTTAGCCTTCGATCGTCACCTGCAAGCCAGGTCGGCGGATGACATGGGCCAGTTCTTCCAACTGATCCTGAGTGTGTCCAGTCGCTCCATTCATCTTCCACGGGATGCCGAATTTGTTGTGCTTCTCGCGCGCCGAGGAATGGTAGGGCAGCAGGTCTACCCGCCGCACGTGTTCGAGGGTGGCCAGTAAATCGGCCATTGCCACGAAATTGTCAATGTCGTCGTTGATGCCGGGAATCACCGGCACGCGCACCCGCACTGAAGGGTGCATTTCGTTTAGCGCATGCAAGTTTTCGATGATGCGCCGATTGGATACGCCGGTTGCTTGGCGATGAAGATAATCGTTCATCAACTTCAGGTCGAATAAAAAAAGATCGGTGTGTTGGGCAACACGAATCAAATCTTCCGTTTTGGCCAAGCCACTGGTATCCACCGCACGATGCAGTTCGCGTTCTCCGCAAGCCTGCAACGCCTCTAGCAAAAATTCAGTTTGCGCAAGCGGTTCGCCGCCCGAGAAGGTGACGCCACCGCCCGAGTCCTCGTAATAAAGGCGATCCTTTTCTACGACTTGTAGAACCTCGGCTACTGATAGCGGCTTGCCGATCCAACTGCGCGCTTCGGCCGGACAAGCATCGGTGCAATCCCCGCAGGTGGTGCAGTGGGTGTCGTCGCGCTGAATGCCGTCGGGGGATAACTGCAACGATCAAGCAACATCTTTTCTGTAAAAAGCAGCAGACTCATCAAATGCCTTCC